>DASYSX010000060.1:0-4576 GCA_036002955.1 Candidatus Udaeobacter sp.
GAGGGCGATCATCCGACGCCACACCAATTCCGCCACATCGCCGCAAAGATGTGCACGCCGCAGGAGTTGAAAGAGCGGTCCGCCGAGGATCAGCGAGAAATCAGGGAGTTCTGGCGAGAACGGTTCTGCGGGTTCAGCGACGATTTCCGAATATTTCACGCGCGGGCGATTGTGCTCGTTTTAATCTCCACACGGCAACGACAAAATATATGACTCTGGCGATAGAGCGTGACGTTTGTCGATTGCTACAGGGAAGTATGACAGCGGGACGTGATGCTCACGTCTGGGGTGTGACGGTCGAGGAAACCTGGTTGCCGTTGTTTACCGATCTGACCACGGGTCTTCGGACGCGGGACCAGTGGTGCTGAATCACGACGATTTGGGTGTAAACAATCCATACCAGCATCAGCGTCGATACAAACGCCACCAAATTGAAAACTAGCAGCAGCCGCGATTTGCGCGTGTCGAGTCGCATCTGCAACGCGTCGATGTCAGCTTGCACCCCATGAACGTTGGCCTGCACCTTCCCCAGCCGCGTGTCGATGCGCTGCGTAAGCCCGTTAAGTGTAGCGAGCGTCTCAGCGGTGATGTCGCTGTTCTGACCCGACACAAGTTCCCGCAGCGTGCCGCGTAACTGCTTCCCATCCGCGGACAGTTCTTCGAGCCGGTTGAAGGCGTCGTCCAGCGCTGCCAGCCGCGGAGCGCGGTCGGCCATCATTGGTAATGAGTTTAGCAAACTCACCGCATTGGCCACGTTCCCCAACGCATCGCGCACCGGAGCGAGCACCTTCTGCATCTGCTCGATGCGTGGCGCCAGACTCGTCTCCAGGCGATCGTTCAATGCGTTGAGCACAGGTCGGTTCGCCTGCGCCTGTGGCCCGACGGCGCTGATGGTTTCGGAAGCCTGCCGCACTTCCGCCCGGCTCGTCGCGATAAGCTCGTTCACGCGACCCACTCCGGCATCGACCACGTGGACCCCCGTCTCGATAAGACCAAATCCCTTCAGCGTGACGTCGGTGGCTTTCCGATCGACGAACCACGCGCCGAAGATGCTGACAAAGCTGAGGCCGATGAACAGCACGGCAACCGCAATGGCGCCGAAGCGAATTATTTTGCCGAGGATTGTCATGCAGCGTTCCGATGTTCTTTTCCGCGAACTTTCAAGCAGGACCATTTAGGCATTCGCATACGATTTTTGAGTGTGTCCGAATCCGTTGTTACGACGGGACGGGAGCGAGCGTGATGAGTCGAAACTTAATGGCAAAAGCAACATAGCACCAGCCAAACCCCCGAGCGCCTCGACAAATGATCAAGGAGATGAACATGGTTGCGATTAATAGAGAGGCTGCGGCTGTCTACTTGCTGGATGATGACGCCTCGATCCTCAAAGCCACACACCGCCTCCTCGATTCGGCGGGTTGGAATAATGTAGAAACCTTCACTGATCCGACTGCATTTTTACAACGTGCTGCGATCGATCAGCCCGACCTCGCGGTGATCGACATGCTTATGCCGGATATTAACGGCTTGGAAGTGCAAAAGCGGCTGCGACGGATTTCGCCATCGACACGCGTGATTGTGTTGACTGGCAACGACGATCCCTCAATCCGTCGAACCGCGATGAATGCCGGCGCTTCCGGTTTCTTCATCAAGGGAATGGAGAGCGACGATTTTCTCGCTGGAGTGGAAGCTGCGACAGATTCGGTTAGTTAGGTTTCGCGGCAAATTCATGTTTGAACTGAGGGAATCGATTGCCCGTGAACGAGTCTCATTCGAGTTGTCGTTCAGACAAACCATTCAGTGCTATGCCGCTCGGCCGCGAAGCAACCGTGCAGGGTCAACGGACGACGCGCCGATAAATCCTTACTGCCAAAGCCCTACGACTAAAGTCCTATAGACGAAAATGGCACCGCCGTCGGAAGATGGCCTCGGATCAAAAACCTCAATAAACAAATTGACACAACCCGCCCTGATCGGTTATCAGGCTATTCGTTATGAAAAAACTATCTCTTCTCTCAACAGCAGCCCTCGTTGGATTGCTTACGGCTCCATTGCAAGCCGGAACTGAAGTTTACAAGCAGGTGGCGCCGCAAGCGCCAGTCGTTTACGGCTACGGACTGGGTTTTTACGGTGCGCTCGATGCGGGAGCGAACGTCTACCAAAACCGCGGCGATACGAGAGTGTTTACTGGTGACAACCGCATCAACGACATAACCGATAGGGATTTTGATGCCACTCTGGAGGTCGACCCGAAGAATGACGTCGGCTTTTTCGGCGGCGTTAAACTCGGTTACGTCTTTGGCTCGGGCGTAATTCGTCCAACGATTGAAGGCGACTTCTTTTACAATGGCTTTCGCGGTGGCGCTGACTTCACCCTGAGGGATCGCTTTGATGACGTTATAGCACAGCGCAACGTGACTACTTGGATCAATACGGGCGCGTTCATGGCGAACTTCATTTTGCGATTCGCACCTGGAGAAGGAAGATTTCAGCCGTATGCGGGCGCCGGCGTCGGCGTTTACTATGCCGAATCTGCGGGGGTCGAGGTTGTGGACCCCGTAACCGGTCGTGTCCCAGTCAACACTGGGGGCGGGCGAAGTCACGCGGACTTGGCGTGGCAGGTGGTCGCAGGTTCAGATTACTTTTTCAATCCGGGCTTCAGCGCGTTTATCGAATATAAGTACCTCGATTACACGAGCACCCAAATCGAGACCCGCGAAAGTCGCGATCTGGGGCAGCACCTCATAGGTGCGGGTGTCCGATTCTTTTTTCACTAATAGCTAGCAATCTCTCAGATAGATTTAGTAAATCGGCCTCCTTTGATTAGGAGGCCGATTTTTTTGTACTAGGAACAGGAGTTTGATTTCGCGTATTCTCGCGCAATCAGGCATGAGACGAATGTCCGCCCTCATGTAGCCCTAAAGTCCCATAGACGCACCGGATCACGCACAGCATCATTGCGCTCAAATTAGTGCTAACCAACAGCACTAACAATGTGGAAACGACAGAGATATCGAACTAATGGACAATTTATTTTTCTCGAATTTACGCATTGGGGTCGGTAAAAATCGGCGCGTGAAAACAAAATTGCATCTCCTTGCAAGGGCAGTATTCACCACGATCATCCTTTCGACGCCAGTCGTTTTTGCGGGACCGGAGTATGACATCTCAAAAGAAACTCCGCCGCCACAACCACAACCTTGGTGCGAAACGCCCAAGACGCTCGAAATTCGTATCGGTGTTCCCGGGTGGATGGCGGGGGTGTCTGGTAACAGTGGAGTAAAGGGCATCGTTACGTCACCCGACGTCAGCTTCGACCAAATTCTCACCCATCTGACTCACATTCCCCTTTCGCTGTCGGTTGATGTTCGCTACCAACGATGGGAGTTCTTCGGAGATGGTCTCTACATGGATGTAGGTGCTTCTGCCACGCTACCTGGTTTGCTTTTTACCAACGCCCATGTCCACCTCCAAACCGGGTTGGCAGAAGGATTCGTCGGTTATCGAGTGATCAATTGCGATAAGGCTTCGCTCTCTCTCTTCGCAGGCGCGCGCTACAGTTATCAGGGAGGCGATCTAAGCATTTTCAATAACGGTGATGCGCGGCTGGTCAGACTCCGCCAACTACTGGGAATCCGCAACAGGTTGGATTTCTCCGATTCGACGGCTTGGGTCGATCCCGTGCTCGGTGCGCGCGGGAAAGTGAAGATCTGGAGGGCCACATCGCTTTACGCCGAAGCTGACGTAGGTGGATTTGACGCCAACTCTGGCTCCGCGTTCCAAATCGAACGCGAAGGGCGGACGATTGCGCGAGAATCGGTGGAGAGCTCCGATTGGAGCTACCAGATACAAGGCGGCCTCGAATTTCAGATCAGCCGGTGGTTCTGGCTGCAGGTTGGCTGGCGCTACTTGAAGTACGACTACAACCAGGGCGGATTCACCAACAAGACTGCATTGAGTGGCCCCCAGCTTATGGCCGGGGTAAATTTTTGAGCAAGACCCGTCTGCAAACGGCTCTGAAACCTATTGGCCTAAAGTCCTATAGGCATTCCCTCATGGGTGTGGCAAATGCCTGACTCACCACTAAAAAAATAATCGCGTAAAACCAATCAGAACCAGAAATCATGAAAACCAATCTCGTTAATTCCATCTTTGTCGGTATCACATTCCTTCTCCTCGCCGGATGCGCATCAATGACGCAGGCGCCGAGTACAACGCCTTCGGCCACTGTGAGCATTCACGAGTGGTCGGCTGCCTACTACGCTCAGGCTGAATCCGGGAAGGGAACTTTGTATTACAACGGTGGGCGGCACCGTTTCACGATCTCTGGCGGCGGCGTTGGCGGGTCGGGCGCTCAGAAGGTCAATGCCACGGGCAAGGTCTTTAACCTTAACAGGCTTTCCGACTTCTCCGGAACTTACCATGGCATCAGCCGCGGACTCACGCTGATCGAGGGGAAGATGCATGCGAAGCTGACCAACCAGAATGGCGTGGTTATGTATCTCGCCGGAGACACCGAAGGTCTGGCTTCTTCCCTTGGAGCTCAGGCATTCGAGGTTCACTTAACCAATTGAGG
>DASYSX010000061.1:0-3016 GCA_036002955.1 Candidatus Udaeobacter sp.
CATTGTGCGAGATTTGGCTGGATCGGCACCAGCCGATAGCGGCGGGTCTTCGAATGTCGCGCTCGGATTTCGATTTGCATGCTGTCGAGGTGAATGTCCGCCCAGTCCAGCGCGGCAGTTTCGGAGGGACGCAATCCCGCGAATGCACAGATGGCGACGTACGGCACGATCTCGGACGCGCATTTCTCTAACAGTGTGGACACCTCGTCTGGAGTTAGAATTGTTACTTCGCCTTCTGGTCGCCGCCTGATCTTAATGTCTGCCGCTGGATTGATTCGGCTATATCCGCGCCTGCGACCGAACTCCAGAAAAGTGCCCAGGTTCCGCCGGTATGACTCACGAGACACCGAGCCGATGTCCAGGCTGCGAATCCAGTGTTCAATCTCGGCTGCGGTAACGTCGCATGTAAGCCGGCTCTCGTGTCCTGCAACGAAGCGACCGACCTTGCTCCGCAAATCGGCCATGTATCTGCGGCTCGCGTTGTCCTGCTCTTTGATGGCGAGGAATTCTGTGAACAACTCACCGAGGGGAACCGAGCGCTTGGCGTGCTCGCGGTATCGAAGAAAATGATGGACGGCTTCGAGCAAGCTCGCGTTGTGACCCTCTAGTAAGCGGTAGCATTCAGATGCTTCGAGTTTTTGACGATCTGACAAGCCGAGCGCCTGTGCGTGATAATCTCCGAGCTGCCGAGCCAAGCGCTCGACGTATGCTTTCGCGATCGATTCGTGTCGAAAGAATTTCTTCTTCGCCGCCTCAGTTTTCTGCAACTGCTCGGGCACACGGACCATCCACGGCGCACTCGGCGTGTAGTTAACTTTGACGACCTTGAGAACAGCGCGTTTAGGCACGTGCACCTCCTTTCCGCTCGCATTGAACCAGAGGTGCTTTGAATGCATGCGCTCGCGTCGGAGCGATCCGTGCACCCCAAGATAACGGCAGTATCCGGCAGCGGCTGTGCCGACGAGTTTGTGCGAATGGAGCGTGAGTCGATTGGCTGACGCAGTGTGTGAACAGCGTTTGTAAGAGAGCCGGCAGTCGGATTCGAACCGACGACCTGCTGATTACAAATCAGCTGCTCTAACCAACTGAGCTATGCCGGCGCTGCCCCTTATGAAAGCCGGTTTAGCGACTTCATCAAGAGTTCGTCCGACAATCGAACTTGATGACGAATAATGGTTACGCTGCTCGCAGTAATTAGCAGTTTAGTAAATCTACGCGGACCACCCCGGGAGGCGTGCGCTATGGTCTTTGCCGCTTGTCTCCTTCATCTGCCGGTTCCGACTGTTCTTTAAGGCAGTCCGAATCGAACAATTCGATAGGGTCGGTGGCGCCTCCGGATTCCGATTGGCTTATCCCTGATGGTTTAGACAATGCCAGAATCTCCAAAAGGATTTCTGCGAGCCGTTCCGGTGGCTCGGGTGACGTGCTCATCAATGTTATAGACGCCGCCGAGCTAAAATTGTGTCTGCTGTTACATCTTTTTTTTCTGACGGTTGAACCGGTGCTGCACGCCGAATCTGTTTGTCTCGATAGTCCGCATTATTCGCGAGCGCGAGAGTACGCAGAAAGCGGGTCGGCCGTTTCGAGATTTTTGATGACAGTGCTGAGGTAGACCGATTCGGGATAAAATGCTTTGTATTTGGTGATCTCCGCCCGATTCAAAACCTTGAAGCCGTAACGTTCGAACATTTTTTCGCCGCGGCGGCTCTCGAAGGTGACGATCTGGCCGCAGACGCGTTTTTCGCCTGAGCGATAAAGATAGCTCAGATATGCACTCATCAGTGCGCGCGTGGTCGAAACTTTTCGCGCCTCCGGCAGCAGATTGATGTGAAAATGCGGTACCTGTCGTGGCTGGGCGGGCACTTCGCGCCAGCCGTACGCGAGTATCCAGCGAATGAAACGACGCGAGCGCTGGTTGTAACGGAAGTAACGGGTCAGCGCCCTGAAAAACAGCCAGACGTTTTGATAAAGCGCGTAGAGCTGATTTTGCAGGGGCTTCCGTGATCCGAGCAGGTACCCGGAAATTTCGCCGTCCACCTCGAGGAGAAAACAGGATTCCGGCTCATGATCGGTGTAGTAAGTGGTGAGAAAATCGGCGAACAATTCCCGATCCTGATACACGGGATCAATTGGTTCGCCGAGGAAGCCAGTCTCACAGCAGAGTTTTCGTACCGCCTCGCGATCTGATCTGCGATAGCCGCGGATGAGGTATGATTGGGGGTCATCGTTTGGCATTTAAAATCGCTCGTATTTTGAGCGAAGCTCGCGATAAATGCAAAACAGTTCGTCAAATACACGTGGCCAGCTGTACAGACTTCGCGCAACGCGTGCAGCGTTCCTGCCCATCACGGATAATTTCCTGTCGCTGCTGTCTTCGATCGCGTTCACCAGCGCGTCGGCGCTGTTTTCCAGCGCCCACGATTCCTGATCATGGCAAATCACGTTGTCCATGTAGCTACCGCGAATTCCCACTACCGGCGTCCCGCACGCCTGGCATTCCAAGGCTGCAAGCCCAAACGTTTCCTGAACACTGGGATGAACAAAAAGATCGGCCGCACGATAAAACCCGGCGAGCTCGCAAGGCTCGGCGCAATAGCGAATCCAGGAAACATTCTCAGTTCGCAATTGCAGTTTCCGGAGTTGCGTTCGGTCGGGCCCGTCGCCGATCACAAGCAAATGAAATTCATTCGGACGGCGTCGTTGCAAAGCCTTGAAAGCACGAAACAAAGTCACCGTGTTTTTCTCTTTCGCCAGCCGGCCTACGTAAAGAAGCAGTTTTTGACCTGAATTAACTCCAAGTGAGCGGCGCATTCCTTCCGTTCCGGATCCGTCGGGGCGAAAAATTTCCGTGTTAACGCCAAGGCTTAGCACACAAACGTTGCCTACACCCCAGTCACGCAGCACGCGACCCAACCCATCGGAAGCGACAACAGTGGCGGCGTGCTGATTGTAGAGTTTGCGAACATAGGCGCGGGAAAGCTTCATCACGCGATGTGTCGCCGTTTTCCCAAGGAGC
>DASYSX010000062.1:0-10486 GCA_036002955.1 Candidatus Udaeobacter sp.
CCGCGCGCATCAATGCCGACGATTTTGTCGACTTCTTTCCCGCGGCAGCGTTCCAAAAATAGATCGATAGACGCACGGAACAATTCGGGGTCGCTCAAGACCGGCGTGATGTCCTTAAACATGATGCCTTTTTTCGGGAAGTCCGGCACATCGCGCACGGCGCTCTGAAGTCTTTTAACCATTTCAGAACTCATCGGCGCGAACGCTAGCGGACTGTAGTGGAACGTCAATCAGGGTTGTTACAGCAACCCCGAATGAATGGTCGGCCGTCAGGTGGACGGGCTCTGTGGAATTGCCAAGTTTGGACGGCAACATAAAATAGCTGTCCCAGTGGAACGTTATTTTCTCATTGCTTCGACATTCTGCTTTCTTGTCGCGGTCGTGCACACCGTCATCGAGTTGCGTACGGGTATGTTCCGTCCAAAGCGATTCAATTTTCTGGCAATTGGACTAGGATTCCTCTTTCAGACAGCTTTCTTATGGATTCGAGGCCACGAGTTAGGCCGATGTCCCATCACAAACCTCTTTGAGGTTTTTGTGTTTCTAGCCTGGTCGGTGGCGTTAGTTTACCTGCTGGTAGGGCCAGCCTATCGGCTTTCGCTGATGGGGGGATTCACCGCACCGCTAGTGTTGTTGCTGCAAGGTTTTGCTCTGATCGCGCCACTTGATACACCGCATTCGGTAACTGTCCGGGCGAATTCCTGGCTTGAATTTCACGCATCGTTATCGCTCGTGGCCTATGGAGTGTTCGCGCTCGCTTGTATCGCCGGAGTTATGTACCTGCTGCAGGAGCGCCAACTCAAAACGCACCAGTTGCATTCGATTTTTTATCACCTACCGCCGTTGACAAATTTGTTCGCTGCGATCACGCGTCTGCTTTGGTGGGGTTTTGCACTTTACACCGTCGGTATCGTGAGCGGCTTTTTTACCGGTCATCCATTACCCCGCATTCAGGTGATAGCTGCGGTTGCGCTGTGGCTTCTTTACGCGGCAATCTTGCAAGCGCGCCATCTCAAATGGCTCGCGCCAAAACGTGTGGCCGCATTGTGCATTATTGGCTTCAGTGCTGCTCTGGTGCTTCTATGGGGAATCACATTCACGGCGGAGCTGCATCACCTGCCATGAACCTGTTCTGTATCGGATTGAGCCATCACACCGCGAACGTGGCGACGCGGGAGCAGTTCGCGGGTAACGCGACAGCCGAATCTATCGCGCGCGATGCCGGCTGTGCCGAGGCTTTGCTGCTGACGACATGCAATCGGGTCGAGGTCTATGGAGTCTCAAATAAAGGGGTTTCCACCGACGAAATTGCGCGCTGTCTCATTTCAGACGCAAATCGCAATCCGGACAGTGACGCGCCTGTATTGTACCGTTACGAAGATAACAAATGCGTACAGCATCTCTTCCGAGTCGCGTCGGGCCTCGACTCGATGGTCGTTGGCGAGAGCGAGATTTTCGGACAGGCAAAGAAAGCGTACGAATCGGCCAGAACATCGGGAGCAGTCGGTCCTTATTTGCATCGTTTATTTCAACGTGCGTTTCGAGTGGCAAAACAGGTACGCACGCATACAGACATTGCGCGCGGCGCGGTATCGGTGGGTTCTGTTGCGGTTGAACTGGCTCAACGAATTTTTGGCAAATTAAGCAAGTGCAAAGTGCTTGTGCTAGGCGCGGGTGAAACCAGCGAGCGCACGACGCGTGCGCTCGTCTCGCGTGGCGTCAGGGATCTTCGGGTCAGTAATCGCTCACTGGATCGCGCGCGCGAGCTGGCACAAGCCGTAGGCGGCCGCGCCGTGCCGTTTGAGGATTGGGCGGCGCAATGTCGGGAGATCGATATTCTGCTCACGTCAACAGCATCCGAGGCGCCGTTGCTGACATCCGAGATACTAGCGCCGATGTTGTGGCAGCGCCTGGATCGTTCCCTCTTCATCATTGATATCGCCGTGCCACGTGACGTCGATCCCAGCGTAAATGAACTGGAAGGCGTTTATCTTTACGACATCGATTCCATACGCTCTGTTGCGGAACAATCGCTCGAACTTCGGCGGCAGCAGGTAGCCGCAGCCGAGGCGATCATCGCCGATCACGTCACCGAGTTTATCGACTCGATCTCACGAGGATTGAATCGTGCGTCGCAGACGCCTGAGCAGTCCTCCCTAGGCGAAAATCCACTCCGCGCTTCGGAGTTGTAGAGCAGGCTGACAGCTTTCCCTGCAAAGTATCGCGCGTTACATTCCCGCGATGATTGCCAAGATCACCCTCGGCACGCGCGGCAGCGACCTTGCCCGCGCACAAACTCTGCTGGTTGAAAAGGCAATTCGAAACGCGCATCCGAACGTCGCGATCGAGACGAAAATCATCGTCACACGAGGCGACAACGCCAAAGTTGTCGAGCTCAATGCTGGTCGGAAAGGGTTGTTCACGGCGGAGATCGAACGAGCGCTTCTGGCCGGCGAACTGGATGTCGCGGTTCACAGTGCGAAGGATCTGCCCAGTCAAACCAACCCGGGAGCACAAGTCGCGGCAGTTCTTCCTCGGGGGCTGATTGATGACGTCCTGATTTCCAAACACTCAGGCGGTCTCGCTTCCCTTTCCAATGGCGCGACAGTGGCCACGGGTAGCGTACGGAGGCTGCGTCAACTGCATTGGAAACGCGCCGACCTCAAGGTCGTTGATCTTCGCGGTAACGTACCAACCCGGTTGCGCAAACTCGCCCAGAATGAGTGGGATGGGATTGTGTTAGCCCGGGCGGGATTGGAGCGCTTGGGCATTTCGCTAACGCAACCGAACATCGAGTTCGAGGGGGGGCAATTCTTTGTTGAGATTCTTCCATGCGAAACCTTTCTTCCAGCCGGCGGGCAGGGAATCATTGCTCTGCAAGTTCGTGCTGACGATCAAAGGACAAAAGCGCTTCTCGAGTCGATAAACGATCCTGAAACGTTACTTTGTCTGTGCGCAGAGCGAGAATTTCTCAGCCGATTGCACGGCGATTGCAATTCTCCAGTCGGCGTGCACGCGACGATCAGCAACGGAAAGATGAAAATACGTGGGCAGGTGTTCGAAGATGAATCACGATCGCCGCGACAAGCTGAAGTCGAGGGCGAATCCGACGAAGGCGACCAATTAGCAGCAAAATTGTTGCGAAAAATCGAGCAGGACTGACGGCATGAGCAAGAGCGTGAGCAAAAACGGTAAAGTTTATCTGGTTGGCGCCGGGCCAGGTGATCTTGGGTTGGTCACTTTGCGTGCAAAGGAGTGCATCGAAAACGCGGACGTCGTCGTTTACGATCATTTGGCGAATCCAGATACGCTCGTCTGGGCCCGGGACGACGCCGAAATCATTTATGCCGGGAAACAACCAGGTGAAAGCCGGACTCAGCAGGAAATCACTTCGCTGTTGATCGAAAAAGCACGCGAAGGAAAGCAAGTCGTTCGGTTAAAAGGCGGCGATCCATTTGTGTTTGGTCGAGGCGCAGAAGAAGCGCAGGAAATCGCCGGCGCCGGAATTGCTTTTGAAATTGTGCCTGGAATCACTTCGGCCATTGCCGGACCGGCCTATGCAGGCATCCCGATCACGCACCGTGCGCATAACTCGCATGTGACATTCTTCACCGGCCACGAAGATCCAACCAAACCAGAAAGCGCAATCGATTATGCGGCGCTGGCGAAGCTTGGCGGCACACAAGTGATGCTTATGGGCGTGGAGCGCCTGGCAGCCGTCACAAATGAAATGCTGAAGCACGGAGTACGCGGCGATCTGCCGGTGGCACTGGTTCGTTGGGCCACAACCGGCCAACAGGAAACGCTCACAGGGATGCTTTCGGATATTGCTCAAAAAGTTGCATCGAAGAATTTTGAAGCGCCGGCAGTTGCGGTGTTTGGCGATGTCGTATCGTTACGCGACACGCTTAACTGGTATGAAAGGCGCCCGCTCCTTGGAAAAAGAATTGTCGTCACCAGAACGCGAAAACAGGCGAGCGTGTTAAGCAACAAACTCCGCATTCTTGGTGCGCAAATCATCGAACTGCCCACGATCCGGATCGAACCACCGAGCAACTTGCGCGAGTTCGCGGAGCTCGTGCAGGACTCGCATGGTTACGATTGGATCGTATTCACAAGCGCGAACGGCGTAGAAGCGTTCTTCAATATTTTCTTCAAACTTTACGATGACGTTCGTGAAATCGGCGGAGTACGCATCGCTGCGATCGGGCCGGCCACGGCGCAACGCGTGAAAGATTTTCACCTGCACGTCGATCTTCAGCCGGAAGAATTCGTCGCCGAAGGTGTGATCCGCGAATTCAAGAAACAAGGAAGCATCGAAAACGAGCGCATCCTTGTAGTGCGCGCGGAGAAGGCGCGCGACATTTTGCCCAAAGAACTCTCGGCAGCAGGAGCAATCGTCGATGAAGCGTTCGCCTATAGGACGGTACCCGAGACGCGTGACACCAATCGCGCGCAGCGGCAACTGGCCCAGGATGGCGCAGACCTCATCACCTTCACGAGTTCATCAACAGTCGAAAACTTCCTGGCGCTCGGCCTGCCATGGCCGAAAGGAATGCGCATCGCTAGCATTGGCCCTATCACGTCAAAGACCGTGCGCGATCACGGACTCAACGTCGATATTGAAGCGCGCCGCCATGATATTGACGGCTTGGTGCAGGCGATCAGGGAGCTGTGTGCTCGTTAAACGTTAAAACAGCTATATCGTTACAACGATTTCCGAATTTGCTCGTTGTAACTTTTGTAGCTGTCTTAGGAATTGAATCGAAACTTCATTCGGGCGCGCTTGGCGTTGGCTCTCGCCTTCCGGCGATGCTTTTGCGACGGCGTCTCAAACGCGCGCAGACGGCGGACCTCCTCGAGAATGCCCTCGGAGTCCAGCTTGTTTTTCAGCCGTTTCAATGCGCGATCGACCGGTTCACCTTTGCGCACAATCACTTCTGGCATCAATAATCACTCTCCTCGCTTTGGAAAATACTGTAAATCAGTGAGCGGGAGAGTACTCGGCGGAGACCTGCGCGTCAAATCTGCCCGACACAGGTCTTTTAACGTTGATTTCGTGTAAATTTTCACTCATTGGTGACATTCCTACCAAGAGCGTCTGCAGCGCATTCCCGATTGTATTTCGTTCTATTTCCAATAAAAAATCACAGGCCGCTCATCTTTTTGACGTTCAATTGAGGTGGCAAGGTAAACTCAATTATGCAGGACGCGCTCACTCCGATGATGCAGCAGTACCAACGCCTGCGGAAAAGCGTTCCTCCGGATACGTTCCTGCTGTTTCGCCTCGGAGATTTCTATGAGATGTTTTTCGATGACGCGAAGGAAGCGTCGGCTCTGCTGAACGTGGCGCTGACCAAGCGCAACGGCGTGCCTATGTGCGGTGTGCCGTATCACGCCGCACAGGGATACATTCGGCGGCTAATTAAGGCCGGAAGACGCGTCGCCGTTTGCGATCAGATGAGTGAGCCGCAACCTGGCCGCAAGATTGTTGATCGCGAAGTCACGCAAATCATCACCGCGGGAACGGTCAGCGAATTGAGCTGGCTCGATGCGAAGCGGGCGAATTATCTCGGCGCGATCTATGCCGACGGCAGCGCGTTCGGTTTCGCATACGCCGATCTCAGCACGGGCGAGTTCCGACTCGCCGAGGCGCAGGATCGACAATCGCTGCACGATCAAATCGCACGTGTTTCTCCCGCCGAATTGTTGATCAGCTCGGAACAGAAAACGCAGACCGGCGAAATCGATCACGCGCTCGAATACGACAGTTACGCGTTTCTGCCAGAACAGGCGATTTTCACGTTGTGCGAACATTTCAAGGTGAAATCGCTCGACGGATTCGGGTGCGCGGAGATGACGGCGGCAGTCGCTGCTGCCGGGGCAATCGTACATTATTTGAAGCATCAACTGCGGCGCAAAATCGACCATATCACTTCGTTGCGGTGCGATGCGCCGGCGAATCACGTGTTGCTCGACTCCGCCACGCAAGCCAATCTAGAGCTGGTCGAATCACGCGGCGCGCGCGACGCGAGTTTGCTGAGCGTGCTTGATCGCACCATAACGCCGATGGGCGCGCGCAAATTGCGCGCCTGGATTCTGCAGCCGTTGCGTGATCTCACCAAACTGCAACGACGCCAGGAAATGATTGGCCAGCTTTTGCACGAATCGGACCTGCTGGGGTCGATTCGCACGGAGCTAAAGTCGATCCGGGATATCGAGCGCGCCGCCGGGCGACTGAGCCAAGCCTCAGGCAACGCGCGTGATCTTGTCGCGCTGAAAATGTCGCTGCAGCAAATTCCTGCGCTTAAAGGTGAGCTTGGCAAACTCATTGATCGAATGGAATTTGGTAGGGCGCGACCGCCGGGCGCGCCGAACGTCGCTGAAGATGGCGTTCTTGGTGGTCCCGCCCTACCAGAACATCTCCAGAATGCTATTCGGGAAATGCCGGCGCTTGCTGAGAAACTAACAAAGGCGCTGCTGGATGACCCGCCGCTCGCGCTCAAAGAAGGCGGCATTTTCCGCGACGGTTACGATGCGGACCTCGATGCTCTGCGCCAAGCTTCGCGCCAGGGCAAAGGTTGGATCAGTGATTTACAAGAACGCGAGATCGCATCGACCGGCATCAAATCACTTAAGGTTCGTTACAACTCCGTCTTCGGTTACTTCATCGAAATCACAAAATCGAATCTCGCGAACGTGCCCGCGGATTACACGCGAAAGCAAACCACTGTGGGTGGCGAACGTTTCATCACGCCGGAGTTAAAGGAGATGGAAGCAAAAGTTCTTGGCGCAGACGACCGCGCCCACAACCTGGAGTACCTACTATTCCAGAAATTGCGTGACGAAACTTTGCGTGAAATTGAGCCGATTCAGCAGACCGCCGATGCAATTGCAGTGCTCGACGTGCTGTGCGCCTTGGCCGAAACGGCGCGACTTTTTCGGTATTGCCGCCCAGAGCTAAACGAATCGCTGCGGCTCGTAATCAGAGATGGACGCCATCCGGTGCTGGATCAAAACCTTGTCGACGAAAAATTTGTGCCTAACGACACCGAGCTCGACGGCGACAATACTCGGCTGGCGATTGTGACGGGGCCAAACATGGCCGGCAAATCGACATACATTCGCCAGGTCGCATTGATCGTCTTGATGGCCCAGATTGGGAGCTTTGTCCCAGCGGAGACGGCGGAGATCGGTTTAGTCGATCGGATTTTCACCCGGGTGGGAGCCAACGACGATCTGGCTCGCGGCCAATCGACGTTCATGGTCGAGATGAACGAAACAGCCAACATCATCAACAACGCCACCGCCCGCTCGTTAGTTATTCTTGACGAAATCGGCCGTGGCACATCCACTTTCGACGGGCTCTCTATCGCGTGGAGCGTGGCCGAATTTCTCTACGACAACATCAAAGCGCGCAGTCTTTTTGCCACGCATTATCATGAGCTGATCAAACTCGCCGAGGATCGCAAAGGGGTTTGTAATCTGAATGTCGCCGTCCGTGAATGGAATGAGCAGATCATTTTTCTGCGCAAAATCATTCCTGGCGGCGCTGACAAAAGCTACGGAATACAGGTCGCGCGCCTCGCCGGCTTGCCTAAAGAAATCCTCGACCGCGCGAAAGAAATTCTTGCGCATTTAGAAAATTCCAACCGCGCTGAGGCAGAACCAAAGCGGCGAGGAAGAAAATTGGCCAAGCCGATGCCGGAATCTCAAAAGCCGCAGCTGGACCTGTTATAAAGGAGCTTGGCAGCTCGAGTTGCCATCGGGTGCGGCGCTGACGCAGTGCATCTGCTTTTGTGATAAGCTGCTGACAAGTATGGCGGTTAAAACCGAGAAAGAACTGAGCGAATCGCTGCGCGCGCTTTGGCTCAAAGCGGTCAGCGCCATTGAGCTGCGCAATTTCGGTTACGCGATTTCGCTCCTCCAGGAAATTCTCAAGCATGAGCCCGAGTTTCTCACGGGCCGCCAACTGCTGCGACGCGCGGCGGTAACACGAAGCAAATCGACTAAGAAGGGTTTTTTCAACATCTCGACGGCGTCTGTAGGCGTAATGAAGGCGCAACGACAACTTAAAAAGGATCCGAAACACACAGTTGAAATGCTGGAGGAAGTTCTGGAATCGGAACCATACAATCGGCAGGCAAATTTGCTTTTGAAGGAAGCGGCGGTTGCGGCGGGTTGGTCGGAGGTGGGAGTTTTTGCGCTAAAGACCTTGCTCGAAGAAAACCCGCGTGACGTGAAAGTGCTGTACGAGCTCGGGCGTTTGTATCACGATCTTGGGGATTACGAAAACGAAGTGGAGATTTACAATCAACTCACCGCGATCGATCCACTTGACGCGCAGTCGCTGCGTCTCGGTAAAGACGCTTCGGCGCGCGCATCGATGAAGAGAGGCGGCTGGACGGAGGCTGAAAGTTATCGCGACCTGATCAAGGATAAGGATGAAGCCATTTCACTTGAGCAAAAGAGCCGGATCCGGCTCACTGGTGAAGCGCTCGATCAACAGATCGCGGAAACTTACACGCGCCACCAGGCAGAACCGGAGAATGTGGACTCTGCGCGTCGGCTGGCCGCGTTGAGCGAGCAAAAGGACGACTTCGAATCGGCTGTTCGCTGGTATCAATACGCCGCTGATCTTGCTAAGGGCGCCGACACAGGATTGCTTCGAAAGATTTCCGATTTGAAGATCAAATGTCTCGAACGTGAGATCTTTACCCTCGAGGAATTTCTTTCCACATACAGTGCACGAGACCAAGTGTACGCGGAAAAGTCTGAGCAGCTGCGGGCGGCGAAATTGTGCCGGGCAGAAATTCTCATTGCTGATGCACAAGAGCGGGTGAATCGCAATCCGACCGACCTACAGCTGCGGTTTGAATTGGGCGACAACTTTTTCAATGCGGGGCGGTTTCGTGAGGCAGTGCCCGAACTACAGCGCGCCCGACAAAATCCGCACGCCCGTTTGAAAGCGATGAACGTGCTGGGTTGCTGTTATGGCGAGCTTGGCATGCTCGATTTGGCAATGAAGCAACTCGAAGAAGCCTCACGGGAAATCTTGTCCATGGACGCGATGAAGAAGGAGATCGTATACAATCTTGGCCTGGTCTACGAGCGGATGGGTGAGGGGGCGAAATCGCTCGCTTGTATGAAGGAGATTTACGAAGCGGATTATGGCTACCGTGACGTTGCCCGGCGCGTTGAAACTTCGTACGAACGGAATATCTCCGGATCATAGGCTAGGAAAGCCAATAAGCCGCCGAGAGAAGCGTAATTCTCTCGCGTCCAACAAGCGCCGAGCTTTCGATTGTTAATTGAAGCCGGGGTGTGTCCCCGGTTGCGTTCAACCAAATAAAACCATGAAAATCAAAATCCGAATTGTTTCGCAGTTTTGTATTCTTGCTCTGATAGTCGGGGCGCTGAGCCTGGCCGGAGCGGCCCGAGCAGCCGACACCACTCCAACCGGCGGCGGTTCGTCATTAAGTGAAAAAGATAAAACCTTCATGAAGAAAGCCGCAAAGGGCGGGATGATGGAAGTCACGATGGGCAAGGTGGCTGAACAGAACGGCCAAAGCGATGACGTAAAATCATTCGGCAAACGAATGGTCACCGATCACAGCAAAGCCAATGACGAACTTAAATCTATTGCTTCTAAAAAAGGTTTCGAACTCCCGAGTAAAGAGCACGCCGGCAAATGGACTTCAGACAAGGCTTACATCGACATGATGGTGAAGGATCACGAGAAAGATCTGGCTGAATTTAAAGAGGAAGCAAACAGCGGCAGCGATCCCGACGTAAAGAAGTTCGCGGATGACACCTCAAAAGTGATCCAGGAGCATCTCGACCTGGTAAAAGAGATTCAAGGCAAGCTGAAATAACCGAAACTCTTGCAGCCGACGCGCCCGTTCGGCAAGGGGTGTCGCGTTAATCATAGTCACCGCTCTATGAGCGGCGCACTTGGTCGCTGTAGCAGGTAAGGATCCTTACGTTTCCTACCGAGAAGCGCCTACAGCATCAGGCTTCGACAGGCAGTTCCACGTCCACCGGGCGCTCTTTTTTCGCAAGCGCACGGCGCAGTTTGGAGAGGGCAATATTTTGCAATTGCCGAATGCGCTCCCTGGTGACACCAAATTTCTTGCCTACTTCCTCGAGCGTTTTGGGTTTTCCACCGTCCAGTCCGAAACGCTGGAAGATGATTTTCTTTTCGCGATCGTCCAGAACGTCCAACAGCCCGCCGACCTCATTACGGAGATTTTTATCACGCAACAGCTCAAACGGCGTCTGCGCCTCCTCATCGCCGACAATTTCGCCAAACTCGGTCGAATCGTCGTCGCTGATCGGCGCGTCCAGTGAAGCCGGTCGGATTGAGACTGTCTTGAGCTGAGAAACTTTCCCGCTCGCTATGCCGATTTCGTCGCCGAGCTCTTCGTCGGTCGGTTCGCGGCCAAGCTCTTCACTCATCTGAAGCGAAACACGGCGCATCTTGGAG
>DASYSX010000063.1:0-3597 GCA_036002955.1 Candidatus Udaeobacter sp.
TCATCGGTTTCCGCTGAAAATTCTTCCAATAAAGCGGCCGAGTCCTCGCGCCGGCCGGTCGGTGTGCATGACTTGCGCGAACTTGACCAAGCCAATGGCGGTAGAAAACTGGGGATTTTCCACTGCGGACGTCACACCCCAAGCTGCTTGCGCGTGCGTCAGATTGGCCGGTATTTCGAAAATCTCCGATGCGAGATAATCGATTCCGCTCAAAAGACTGCAGCCGCCAGTAATGAAAATGCCGGCGCCCAGATAGCCGAGATATGGTTCCTCATCGAGTCTGCGTTTGAGCAACTCAAACGCTTCGCGCATGCGCAAATGAATGATGGTGTTCAGTGTTTCGCGCTCGATCTCTTTTCCTGCAAAACCGGAATCGTCCTTCAGCAAAATCATTTCGCCCGGCAAACAATTTCCGAGAACGCAGCCGCCCTCTTCGATCTTTAATTTCTCCGCGCGCGCCATCGGGATGCGCAGACCCATGGAGATATCGTTGGTGATGTGGTCGCCGCCCACAGCCAGACAACCGCTTTGTCGCACCGCGCCTTCAGAATACAACACGTAATCAGTCGTTCCTCCGCCGATATCGATCACCAGCGCGCCGAGATCCTTTTCCTGTTGGGTCAGCACAACCTGTGCTGAAGCCAAACCACTGAAAACCACGTCATCCACATCCAGCGGCAGTTCTTTCACGCATCGAATGGTGTTTTGAATCCTGGTGCGCACGCCGTGGATAATGTGAAAATCGGCTTCCAGTTTTTGCCCAAACATGCCGGCCGGGTTCAGCACGCCCTGTTGTCCGTCGACCTGATAATGTTGAATAATTGAATGCAGGAATGCGTTTTGCGCAGGAATGCTCACTTCACGCGCATTAATTTTTACGTCCTCCACGTCCTGCTCTTCAATTTCATCGCGCTCCTCTGGCAGCATGACGCATCCGCGATTGTTAAAGCTGTGCAAATGTGATCCGGCGATAGCGATGTAAACACTCTTGATCATCACGTCGCTTTTCTGTTCGGCATCGACAACTGCTTCGTGCACGCATTTCATTGCCGTTTCAAAATCAACAATCTCGCCCTTGCGCACGCCGCGCGATGGCGCCTGGCCTACACCCAGGATTTTCAGCGTTCCATCAGGTCGGCTTTCTCCGACGACCACGCAGATCTTGGAGGTTCCAATCTCGAGACCGACCATCAAACTATTGTTCCGCATTTTTTATTCGGCTTTCTTTTGTTGGTTACGAATTGCCCTGGCAGGAGGCGCAGAAGCAGCGCGGGATTTCTGCGCTGAGGATCCAGTTCCTTGTTTCGCGGAATCCTGGTGACTCCGGTTTTCCTGCGCGTGCACCGGGATCGCTTTCATGATCCGCGGCTCGACAGGCGGTTCCAAGGTGTCGTTGATTACATCCGCCGCCGGACTGGTGAACGTCACGGGGATATTGCGTTGCGCGACGAGGTTCAACGTTTCGAGTTCCTGTTTGGTGTTATCACAGTAATCAAGGAAGACTTCCAGTCGTCGCAGTTGCCCTTCGAGATCGTTCAAAGCAAACATGACGCGGCTGCGGTTTTTGTCGGTCACCAGGAGACAATAGCTTTTCGAAATATCGATCTCGCGAATCTGAAATCGCATTTGCAAAAAGGTGCTCTCGGTGAGACGCAGCAATTCGAGCGCAGTTTTTACTTCTGCCGATTCGACAACTTTCCCTGCTTCGAGCGTTTCACTCGAGCATCCCAGGATCAGCGGCAGTCCCAGATATTCGGGCAACAATTTCTTTTGTTTCATTAAAACACCCCGGGCGCCCACTAGAAAGGCAGTGTCTGACGCAAACGGATCGTTAATTTCCTTTTCGCTGGTGATCCACGCGACGGGTTTTCGTTCTACAATGTGAATATCGATTTCCTTGGGCAATTTTCGAATGACCTCGACTTCGTCGGCTTGTGGAAGCTGCTGTATGCGATCGCGCATGCGAGCCAGGTTCACGCTGAAGATGTTTGCGCCTTCGTGCAGATCGGCTGCCTTTAGCACCTGCTCACGCTGCAGAGTGCCGTCGGTCTGCAATTCAATTGTTTGAACCTGGTAATCTGGATTCTCGAAGACGAGGCGCTTAACAGCTTCACGTGCACCTACGTAGCCGGCTACGCATAAGATCACGAAGAGAGCCAACTTCCAGAGCACTCCCATCGCGCTGCGAATCTTGTGTTGGGTCGCTCTGCGCGAACGAACTTTCACGTCGAGCAGGTGTTGCTGCCGACGTTGCCGGCCATTGGACAATCGCCGATTGCCCGTTCGGGAAGTTCCCTGGCGAAAACTCATCGTTTGCCTTCGGTTTCTGGCCGGGCCTGCCGGCTCTCGCCTTGGCGACGGCGGGAAAGCGCAATGATCCGCGCGCAAAGATCCGGGTAACTAATACCCGCTGCTGCAGCCGCCTCGGGCAGCAGGCTAGCTTCGGTCATGCCCGGAATGGTGTTGATCTCCAAAATGTACGGGCGTCCGTCTTCCGATAGAATTGCGTCCACACGCGCGTACACCTGCAGTTCCGCCGAGCGAAACGCTCGGAGCGCCAGTTCCTGGATTTCTTTTGTTTTTCCAGCATCGATGTTTGCCGGACAAACGTGCTCCGCTCCGCCGCCGCCTTGCGGATTGAGAAAGGGATACTTGTTGTTGAAATCGTAAACCCCGCCCTTGGGAATTATTTCGAGAATGGGCAGGACCTGGTCAGCGAGGATGCCTATCGTCAGTTCGCGGCCAGATACGAATTTTTCTATCAATAATTCGCGACCATATTTCGCCGCTTCGGCGATAGCGGGTTCGATGTCGCGTTCGTTCTTCACAATCACAACGCCCACGGTTGAACCTTGTCGTGGCGCCTTGACGACAATCGGCAATGGAATCGTCGGACGCTCTCCGGCGTGGATCACTTCCCATGGCGGTGTCGTTATGTCATGTTCCTGAAATTTTTCCTTGGTGCGAATCTTGTCGAAAGCGATCTCGCTGGCAGCGACACCTTCGCCGGTATAAGCGATGCCGCGGCCTTCAAGAATTTTCTGAAGGTGCCCATCTTCGCCAAACGTTCCGTGGATCGTATTGAACGCCAGATCGACATCGTTCGGCAGTTGGAAATTTTCGTCGTGCACGTCGATTTCGATCACTTCAGCACCTAACGACCGCAGCGCTTTCGCCACACCTCGTCCGGTCGCAAGCGAGACCTCTCGCTCCGATCCTGGCCCTCCCATGAGTACGGCAATTTTTTTTGGTAATGTTTTCATGTCATCCCGAGCGAAGTCGAGGGATCCCGGGCGCAAGCGTTAAGCTAATTCCACGGGATTCTTCAACTTCGTTCCGCTTCGCTTCACTGCGCTCAGAATAACGGTGAAATTTTGTCATTCCGGTTCTCCAACGATTTCCACTTCGGTCTCTAACTCGATTCCCCGCTTTTTCCTCGCGACGCTCTTGATGTCGTCAATCAACTCAAGAACTTCCGATGACGTTGCGTTGCCATCATTCACGATAAAGTTGCCGTGTACCCGCGACACGCGTGCATTTCCGACGCGCGAGTTCTTCAGCCCTAGTTCGTCCACTAATTTGCCGGCTGGTATGGTC
>DASYSX010000064.1:0-13975 GCA_036002955.1 Candidatus Udaeobacter sp.
ATGTTGAAAAAGTTTCGCGTGACCGCCGCGCATGAAACGCGCTCCGGGTCGCGTCCCGGAATTCCGCTGAGATTGCGCGATTCCTTATGAGTCGCGGCGAGATGTTCAAAGACAGTGTTGTCCTTTTGCCAATCAAAATAATCCGGGAGCGCTACCGAATAATCCTGTCCCGGCCCGGACGATTCGTTGAGAACCATGATCCGGTCGGCATCAGGATAAGGCAGCGGCCGGAGCAAGACGGCGTTGACGATGCTAAAGATCGCGGTGTTCGCACCGATCCCGAGCGCCAGTGTTACGATCGCGACGAGAGTGAACCCAGGCGACTTACGAAGCTGGCGGAAAGCGAGCTTTAAATCATTCATGTCACTCCGCTCGGAGAGCGATGATCGGGTCGACGCGTGTGGCGCGGCGAGCTGGCACGCAGCAGGCGATCAGCGCGACGAGTACCAGCGAAACGATGGCTGTGATCACAGCCCCGGCATCGATTGCGCCTACGTTGTAAAGCAGCGACATCAACGCGCGGCCGGCAGCAATCGCACCGATCAATCCAATTCCTATGCCGATTGCAATTAGTGTCATGCCCTGGCCGAGCACGAGCTTGAAAATGTTTGTGCGCGCAGCGCCGAGAGCCATGCGGATCCCAAGCTCGCGAGTGCGTTGCGTCACGGTAAGCGCCATGACGCCGTAAAGGCCCACACTTGCGAGGACTAGCGCGAGCACCGCAAATGCGCCTAACAACACCATGGTCAAACGACGTGCCGCCAGACTCGAAGCGATGTCCTGATCCATCGTGGTGATTTGCCCAATCGGCTGATCCGAATCGAGCGCCTGGACTTCATGTTTCACCGCAGCCACCAGCGGTCCGAGGTCGCGCAGCTTGGTGCGAACGTGGAGGTGGTTTTCGGCCTGAGCGTTCTGCGATGCCAACACATACTCCTGCACGAGATGCAACGACTCCACGTTATATTCGCCGGGAGCTTCGTTGCGCGTGCGCGGTACGACTCCGATGATGGTCATCGGCGGCGCGTTTTTGTCTAACGTCTGGTTGTCATCGATGTGCTGCCCAATGGGATCTTGTCCCGCAAAGAATTTCTGTGCGAAAGATTCGTCAATGATGATCGAGCGCGAGTGGCCTTTTTCGCCCGGCAAATCTTCCGGACCAAATCCGCGGCCTCGAAGGATCGGCATTCTCATCAGGCGGAAATAGTCAGGCGACACCACACTCACTTCCGCCGAAGGCTGTTGCCCAGCTGGAATCGGCGGCGTGCCGGTCACGTGAAAATAACTGTCCTCTTCCCAGTCATCGAAAGGACTGTTCGCGCTGACGGCAGCGGCTTCGACGCCCGGAATGCGCTGCACACGCTCTAACAGTTGCGTCCAAAACGCATCCTTTTGCTCGTCGGCTTTGTACTTTGCCTCGGGCAGAGAAATTTCGAAGTTTACAACGCCATGCGGGTTAAAACCCAGCGGCGCGTTCTCTGCGTGCCAGAAGCTTTTCAAAGTTAATCCTGCTCCGGCGAGCAGAACAATTGCGAGTGCGACCTGTGTAATCACGAGACCGGAACGCATACGTTGCCGGCCCGGGCCATCGCTGGCGCTGCGGCCGCCTGCTTCGTGCAGCGCGAGCGAAATCGATTTTGAATTAGAGATTCGCCAGGCGGGCCAGACACCGACCAGAACTCCGGCCAGCAAACCGGCGAACGTGGTGAAGGCGAGGACGGAGAGATCGATCCTTGCTTCGTGGAAACGTGGCAACCTCGGCGGAGTCAGCGCCAGAATCGCATCCATACTCCACAGCGTCAGAAAAACTCCGGCAATGGCCCCGATTACCGCGAGCAACGTGCTTTCGATAAGGAGCTGCCGCGCAATAGCCCAACGGCTGGCGCCGAGTGCCGCGCGCATTGCCAGTTCTCTGGAGCGCGCCAGGGCGCGAGCGAATTGCAGGTTCGCAACATTCGCGCAAGCGATCAACAGCACGCAGACAACAGCGGCAAGCAACAAATTCAAGCTGGCGCGATAATCGCCGACTGTTGTTTCGAATAACGGGCGCATATTGACGCGCCGGCCCGTGTTCGTTTCAGGATATTTTTTCTCGAGATCGATCGCTGTCGCGTTCAGATCACTCTTCGCTTGCGACAAAGTCACACCGGGTTTCAGCCGACCGATACCCCAAAAACCCTGGTGACTATCGCGGTTGCGCATCCACGGTTCGTTCGCGATCTCGCTGAACGGAAGGAGCACGTCAGGATTGCGACCAAATTGAAGGTCATCCGGGAACACGCCAATGATCTCGCGCTCCAATCCATTAATCAGCGCACGACGGCCAAGGACAGATGGAGAACCAGCGAAATGCTTTCGCCATAGCTTTTCGCTAATCAGCGCGACATTCGGCGAGCCTGCCATGTCGTCAGCTGCACTTAAATCGCGGCCGATCTTCGGCTTTAGCCCCATTTCAGAAAGAAATCCGGAGCTCGCGCGCAGACCGGGAAGGCGATCTGGCGAGCCGACGCCACTGCCCAGCGAAAAATTCGCCGATTCGCGCCTAACGAGCGCCAGGTCGGTAAAGCTCTTCTGACTGGCGTGCCAGTCGAGCCAGTTCATGTAACCGACCGCCCCGCGCTCGAAAGTATGCGAAGATTCGCGCAGCACGATCAGTTTGCCTGCATCCGGATAGGGCAGCGGCCGCAACAACACCGCGTTTATGACGCTGAAGATGGCAGTGTTCGCTCCAATCCCGAGCGCAAGCGCGAAGATTGCGATAAACGTAACGCTCGGATTCTTCAGAAGCAGTCGAACCGCGTAGCGAAGATCGTCTATCATCTGATTGATCTCCGCGGATTATTCATAACGGAGCGCGGTCACGGGATCGACGCGTGTCGCGCGGCGCGCGGGAATGAAACAGGAAATCGCGGCAACAATTGTCAACAGACCGGCGACTGCCAAATAAATAGAAGGATCGAGCGCGTTCACTTTGAAGAGAATGTTTCGCAAAGCAGCCGCAACCAGGAATCCGAGTAGCAAAGCGGCAGCGCCGCCACCGAGCGCAAGTCCGATAACCAACTGCCACGCGCCCTGCGTCATTACCATTCGGAAAATCCGGCGCGCGTCCGCTCCAAGCGCCATTCGGATTCCAAACTCCTGTGTGCGCTGGCTCACGGAAAAACTCATCACGCCGTAGAGACCCACCGCGGAGAGAACAAAGGCGATACCACCGAAAATCGCGAACAGACTCACCACGATGCGATTGCCGGAAAGAGCTTCGTCATGCAATCGGGCGGCTGTGCCGGGAAAATAAATCGGCACGTCCGAATCAAGCTGGGTGATCGCTTTTTTCAGCGCGGGACCGAGCGTCTCCGCGCGTTGACCTGCACGTGGCCGAACGAGAACCGTGCAAAATTGAGTGGCCGGGGATGCGCCCAAAATCGGCATGTAGAAGCCGGCTGAATCCGCCTGCTGGTTGAACGGGCCCTGCATCAAAGTGTCGGGAACAACGCCAACGATCGTTCGCCACGGTTGCGGCTCACCCGGATTGAAAATGCGGACCTGATGTCCAAGCGCGCTTTGATTGCCCCAATTCTTCCGCGCAAAAGTCGCGTTTACTATCGCCACTGGCTGCTTTGTATCAGCATCATCAATTGTGAAATCGCGCCCTTCCAAAATCTTTAATCCGAGCGTCGAAAAATAATTGTCCGATACCGATTCGAAGTTTCCGCGCGGTCGATCGCGGTCGGTTAGATAATTTTGACCGTCAACTTCATACTGACCGCCGCCGGCAAAAATCATTTGAAAGCGATCAGTTAGGGCAGCCGATTCAAACTGCGAATTGGCGCGCAATTCTCGAACAGCGCGCTTGAAGAACTCACGGCGTCCATCTTCTGTGTAGGCGCCTTCCATCAATGCCATTCGCGCGGTGTAGATCGCGTTCTCGTCGTAACCGTAATTGAGCTGAAGCTGGTTTCTGATCGATCTGATCTCGAGTGTTGCCGCAATCAAAAGCGCCGCGGTGAGCGCGATCTGGCCGATCACGAGCACCCGTGTGATCACGTTGACCAGCCGACTGCTATTGCCGCGACCGCCTTCCTTCATCATCTCGGCTGCGTTGCTGTGCGCACTGATCAGCGCCGGGACTAAGCCGGAGATGATTGTCGTGACGAACGTTATCCCGACGATGAATGCCAACACCGGCGCGTCGATTGTAAATCGAACCCAATACGGCAACCCGGCCCCAGATGGCAGACCGTCCATGGCCCGGGTCAGTAAGTCGACGCTCCAATAGGCCAAAAGAACTCCAGCCACTGCTCCGAATACTGCGACCACCAAAGTTTCGGTGAGCATCTGCCTAACGAGTCGCCAACGTGTCGCCCCCAGCGCGCCTCGAATCGCCAGTTCTTTTGCTCGCAACGCAGCCCGGCCGAACTGCATGTTCATCACGTTCACACACGCAATCAGCAAAACGAGGATTACCGCGGCCAACATGGCCCAAACGGTCTGCCGGAATTGCACGCCGATGAGCGAATTCGCGAGCGGCTGCACGGTCGCCGATGTGAAATTTTGGTTCGTTTTTGGATATTCCCGCGCCAACTGCCGAGCCACATTGATAAATTCTGCGTTCGCCTGATCGAGAGTAACCCCCGCTTTGAGCCGACCCATGACCGCCGGTGCAGCGTTGTTAGCACCTATTACTAACTGGCCGCGCGGTGTCGCTGGAAATTGATTGTAAAGCGGCATCCAGAGTTCCTCGAAATTTGGGAACTTAAAATTCTGCGGCATAACGCCGATGATCGTTGCAGGCTTGCTATTAACTCGAACGTTTTGTCCAACCACTTTTGGATCGCCGTTGAAATCCCGTTTCCAAATTTCGTAACCGAGAATGACGACTCTTTCCGCGCCCGGTTTGTTATCGTCGGCGGTAAAATCGCGTCCAAGAATTGGCGATACCCCAGTGATCTTAAAAAAATCCTCGGTGACGTAACCACCGGTATAACGTTGCGGGTTGTTCTTGTAGGTAACGTTTATTGTCGACCCACTGAGATAGCCGGCCATCAAGGAGCACGACTTCTGGCTGGCTTTCAAATCTTCGTAATCCTGTGCTGTCGGAATCACGCCGAACCCGAAGTTGTTGTTTTGATCGGATGCTTTTGGATCGATTAACCCAACAGTCACCAACTGCTCCGGATGCGGAAAAGAAAGCCCGCGCAATACGACTCCGTTGACGACGGCAAATTGAGTGGCCGCGCCGCCGATACCGAGGCCGAGAACGAGCACAGCTAGAAAACAAAAAGTTTTGTCTTTGAATAAAACACGCAGCCCGACTCGAACGTCCTGCCGAAATGAATCTAGAATCATGGCAAATTTGTCCCGCTATTCGTTAACGATCCAACCATCGCGCAATTGAATGACTCGTTTCCCATACGAAGCGTTTTTGTCCGAGTGTGTGACCTGCACGATGGTCACGCCTTCATCATTGAGCTTGCGAAACAGCTCCATGATTTCTTCGCCCTGACTCGAGTGCAGGTTTCCCGTAGGCTCATCAGCGAGCAAAAGCTTGGGCTCAGCGATGATCGCCCGGGCGACGCCTACGAGTTGTTGTTGTCCGCCGGATAGCTGACGCGGATATAAATCCTTCTTCCCAACGATCTGAAACTTGTCGAGCGTGTCCGCTACCAGAGCGGCGCGCTCGCTTCTGCTATAACGGCGATACGACAGCGGGATCTCCAGGTTTTCGTAAACCGTGAGATCATCGAGCAAATGGTACTGCTGGAACACAAAACCGACCTGCTCGTTCCTGAGTGTGGCGCGTTCTTTCGGCTTTAGATGATGAACGGCCGTTTCGTTCAGGAAGTATTCGCCCTCCCAGCCGTGGTCGTGCATCCCGAGAATGTGCAGGAGCGTCGATTTACCTGCCCCAGACGGACCCATGATCGACACAAACTCGCCTTCGGCGATATCCAGATTGATATCGCGAAGGACATAGAAAAACTTCTCCTTGCCTAACGAGTATCTGCGTTCGAGTCGACGGAGTTTAATCATAAGCGTCAAGTGTTGTGCCCGAGCGCGATCATTGGATCTGACTTTGTCGCGCGAAGAGCCGGGAGATAACTGGCGAGCAGACCGACACCCGCGAGGACCACGGTGACGACGAGGAAGATCGAAATGTCGAACGGACTCACCTGATAAAGCAATGACCTCAGGGCTGAGTTGGTAATGAACGCGAGAGGTAAACCGATTGCGGCGGCAATTAGGAACAGCTTCGACGCGTGTCCAATCACCATTTTCAAAACATCCGAACGCTGCGCGCCGAGAGCCATGCGCACGCCGATCTCGTGTGTGCGCTGAACCACCAAAAACGAAATGACGCCGTACATGCCAACCGATGCCAGCAGCAACGCGATGCCGGAAAATGCACTGAGCAGGACAACCGAAAGGCGGCGAGGCGCGATCGAATCGGCTACAACGGCATCGAGCGTGCGCACATTCGCAAGCGGGATATCGGGATCGATATTGCGCAATTCCTCCCGAATGGCTCGGACGACTGTGCGCGCGTCCTGCGAACTGCGCACCGCCAACACCAAATCACGATCCGGCGCCTGCGTGTGCGGGAGGTAGTACTCTGGCTGCGCTGGCGTATCCAGGGCGCGGTGTTTTATGTCTGCTACAACTCCGACAATCGTCGCCCACTTGGGATTTGTATCGTCCCTCGATATGCGTTTCCCGAGCGCTTCGCCACTCGGAAAATACTTTTTCGCGAACGCCTGGTTGACGATCACCACCGGAATCGAATCGGCGGTGTCGGCTTCGCTAAAGAAACGCCCTTTCAACAACGGCGTCTGTAGCACACGAAAAAAATCCGGCGTGATGTCCCGGATCTCCTCATCTGGGAATGCGCCGCTCGCCTTTGGGTCCTGCCCCTCGATAATAAAAGAGCTGTCCGTGTTCGAGCCGCTCAACGGCAGCATTACCGTGAACGCGGAATACTGGACGCCGGGAATATTTTTGATCCGTCGCTCCGCTTCAGCGTAAAAATTACTAACCGGTAAACCGCGCGAATACTTTTCCACCGGCAGGGAAATCTCCGCGGTCAAAACATTGTGCGGATTGAATCCCGGAGAGACATTCTGCAGTTGGACAAAACTTTTGACGAGCAACCCGGCGCCGATAAGCAGGACAAGAGCCAGAGCGGTCTCGGCGATGATGAGGCCATTGCGCAACCTGTTGCGATGCAGCCCTTCCGTCGCACCGCGTCCGCCTTCCTTCAACGCTTCGGTTAATTCCGGCTTCGCGCTAACGAGCGCAGGCACAAGGCCAAAAAGAATTCCGGTGCCAACCGCGATCACAAACGTGATCGCGAGCACACTCAGATCGAGATCGACTTCATGAAGCCGCGGCACCGTTTGCGCGCCGATCACGCGCAGCAGATCGAGTGCCCCTACTGCGAGCAACACTCCCGCGATTCCGCCCAGGATGGACAACACCACGCTCTCGGTGAGCAATTGTCGCAGCATGCGCTTCAAGCCCGCGCCAAGCGCCACGCGGATTGCCATCTCTCGCTCTCGTGAAGCGGCACGCGCAAGCAACATCGTGGTGAGGTTCGCGCAGGCGATAAGCAAAACGAGGGTCACCGCGCAAACCAGAATCCAAAGGCCGGTGCGCATCGGTCCGACGATCTGCTCCTGCAGCGGGTAAAGCCTGGCCCCGAACGCCGTCGTCTTTCCCGGATAATTCTTGGGATAAGTTTTCCGGAAGTTTGCTATGACAGTGTCGATTTCAGCTTGAGCTTGCGTTACCGAAACCCCCGGACGCAGGCGTGCGATCACGCTGTAGCTGCGCGAATAGCGCGCCGCCAATTCATCTTTAGTAAAAACGATCGGCTTCCAAATATCGGCGCGACTGGCGAAACGCGCTCCCTGAACGTTAAACAGTGGCAGCGGAAAATCGAACTGCTCCGGCATGATTCCAACTACGGTGCACGTTCGGCCGTTGAGCGAGATTTTGTTACCGACGATCGTCGGATCAGAGTTGAACCGCCGATGCCACAATCGGGCGCTGATAACAATGACATCGTCGCGACCTTCCGTGCCTTCATCTTTGGTGAAAACGCGACCTTTGATTGGATCCACACCGAGTAACGGGAAAACGCTCGGCGACAACAGCGCGCCGGCAATGCGTTCGGGAACATCACCAGTCGTTAGGTTGTACGCGGCATAGTTAAAGGCGCCAATTTTTTCGACGGTCGTGAGCTGTTTTTCATAATCGAGATACTCCGGCGCTGACACCGGAATGCGCTCCAGCCCCTGCGGTGGAAAACGCTCCCATAACAAGACGAGCTGATTGGGCGCCTTGTAAGGAAGTGGACGGATCAATAGCGCATTCACCAGGCTGAGAACTGCCGTGTTCGCGCCGATGGCGAGCGCAACAGTGACAATGGCAATAGCTGTAAACGCGGGTTGTTTCAGTAGCTGCCGAAAAGCGAAACGAATGTCTTTGAGCATAAAAGAGTCGCTGTTAATTCATCATTGTTTGCGCAGAGCCTGAATTGGATCGATGCGAGTCGCGCGCCAGGCGGGGAAAAAACAAGCAGCCAGCGACGCAATTGTGATCACCGCGATTGCCGATCCGAACGCGAGCGGATCGTGTGGACTTATTTTATAAAGCATGTTGCTCATCAAACGCGTAAGCATGAACGCTGCGAGGACGCCGAAGGCTACGCCTGAAGCAGTCAGGAACAGGCCGCGGGACATCACCAGGCGCATGAGATCTTTTGTGCCTGCGCCAAGAGCCATGCGTAAACCAAGCTCTCGCGTCCCCTGAGAAACGGTGTACGACACCACCGCGTAAAGGCCGATCGCAGCGAGGAACAGCGCCATCCCACCGAAAAGCGCAACCAGGCTGACTGCCAATCGTTCACTGTAACTGATTAGATCAATTTGGTCCTGGAGCCGGTCCGTGATCAGCGGCGCCAGATTCGGGTCGAGAGCGTGGACCTCGCGCGCAAGCGCCGTCATCATCGCTCCCGGAGTTTCACGCGTCCGAATGACTAAACTGTTTTGAACGCGGAAATTCTGCCGGAGCGGTACGTAAAAGAATGGGATCGGCGTCTCAGTTTTATTGTGGTAATTGGAATCTTTGGCCACGCCCACGATCTGCAGCCAACGATCCTTGGCCTTGAGACGCTGGCCGACCGCATCCTTTCCTGGCCAATATTTCGCGGCCATCGTTTCGTTAACGATCGCCAGCGCCGGCGCGTTCTCGTCATCGGTGCGCATAAACTCGCGGCCGGTAACAATCGGGATTCCGAGCGTCGTGAAGTAATCTTCGGTGACTTCGACATACTCCGCAGTCGGTTGTTCGTTAGGCGGCGGCTGGTACCCGTCGACCTCAATGGGTGCCGAAGAAAAGACGTTGTAACTAAACGGAATCACCCGCGTAAGTGCGGCCGATTCAACGCCGGGCAGTGTCCGCACGCGGTCCAGTAACTGCGTGTGAAAAGTTTTGGCGCGATCGGGATTGTAGCCGGCCGAAAAAAGATCGACCACCGAGGAAACGACGCCCGTATTAAAGCCAGGACTCGCGGTTCGCATTTTAATCAGGCTTTGTAAAAGCACTCCGGTGCCTGCGAGTAGAATGAAACTGAGCGAAACCTGCACGATTACGAGCGCAGAACGCAATCCGGAGCGACTGCTGCCGCCGAGAACACCGCCCGCTTCGGCTTTGAGAGCGTTTGAAAGATCGACATCGCTCGCGCGAATCGCGGGCACGAGCGCAAATAAAAGAGTCGACGCCATGCAAATTCCGGCGCTCGCAGCGAGCACGCGCCAATCGATTTGGCCAGGGTAATCGATCACGGTTCCAGGCAACGGTGGAGGAAAGGCAAGCACCAGCGCATTACGACACCAATATGCGACCGCAATTCCGCCGACCGCTGCGATCAGCGAAAGCAACAATCCTTCGGTCACTAATTGCCTAACGAGACGGAATCGGCCAGCCCCGAGCGCGAGGCGCATCGCTATCTCGTGCCGGCGCAACAGCGACCGGGCGAGCAAAAGATTACTGACGTTGGCGCACGCGATCAGCAAAACCAAAAACACCACCGCCATTGTGATAGCGAGCGTAGGCGTCATATTTCCAGCGCCGTTGAAAGGCGTTTTCCACAATGGGACGAGCTGGTTTTCGTGCCCGCGATCTGTATCCGGAAAATCTTTTTCCAAGCGTTGCGAGATGGAATTTAGCTCGGCCTGTCCTTGCTGGCGTGAGACGCCAGGTTTCAGAATTGCGTACGCCTCGATCCAGCGCGCGCCGCGGTCTTCCAATTTGTAGCCGGTAGTGTCGAACGTTTCCTGCATCGATGTCGGCACCCAGAAACTGAATGAGTACCCCACGAACGTGCCGTGGAACCTTTCAGGTGCGACGCCGATGATCGTATGCTGAACGCCGTTCAGTAATTGAGTTCGCCCGATAATAGTCGGATCGAGATTGTAGCGATCTTTCCAAGTCCGATAACCAATCACCGTGACGGCATGCGCATTGCGTCCAGTTCCTTCTTCGGGTCTAAATCCGCGACCGAGGATCGGTTTTACTCCGAGTGCATCGAAATAATTCGCCGACACTATTCCCACCGATGCGCGTTCGCCGCGGTCGCCGACGCTGAGGGTCGTACCGGTGATCCGATCGATGATGAACGACTCAAAGAGCGTTGCGTTATTTTCCAAGTCCATGAAGTCGGGATAAGAGAGTCCATTGTGTCCAGGTACGCCGCGCGTCATGCCAACAAGCGCGAACATCCGGTCCTGATGTGGCACGAGCGGATACGGCCGAATCAGAATTCCTTCGATCCAACTGAGCACTGCGGCGTTTGTCCCGATGCCGAGTGTGAGGCAAAGCAGTGCAAGGATTGAAAATCCAGGACTGCGTCGAAGCATCCGAAAACCGAAGCGAAGATCCTGAAAAAACGTCTGCATTTTCGCTTCGTTTAAGGGTTTGAGTTTTATGCGGCCATGCGGTCCTCGACGATCCGCCCATCGAACAAGTGCACGGTGCGATCTGCGTGCTGAGCGAAACGCTCGTCGTGAGTAACCATACAAATCGTGGCACCGCCTTGATGCAATTCGCGAAGCAGGTGCATGACAGCTTCGCCGTTGTGTGAATCCAGGTTACCGGTCGGCTCGTCCGCCAGGAGAATCGCAGGTCTGCCAGCAAGCGCGCGAGCCACTGCGACGCGTTGCTGTTGGCCGCCGGAGAGCTGGCTCGGCAGGTGTTTCGCCCGATGCGCCATGCCGACGCGCTCCAGCGCTTCTGTGACCAGCGCCTTACGGTCGCTGGCACTGGTGCCGCGATACGTGAGCGGTAATTCGACGTTCTCAAAAACGGTGAGGTCGCCAATCAAATTAAAACTTTGAAAGATGAAACCGATTTCGCGATTGCGAACGCGCGCCCGCTCCGCGAAGGAAAGATTCGCGACCTCGTGACCTTTGAGTGCGTAGCTCCCATCGGATGGAGTATCCAGCAGACCGAGAATCGAAAGCAGCGTTGTTTTGCCGCAACCTGATGGTCCCGCAATGGAACAATATTCGCCCTCGCGAATGTCGAGGTGAATGCCCGAAAGGGCGTGCGTCTCCACTTCATCGGTGAGAAACACCTTGGTTACACTGGCGAGTCGGATCAACGGCGCGTAGCCGTTTCCATCAAACTCGGTGGTTGATTCCTCTGCAGTTAGTTCAGTCGATTTCATGTTGTTCGTATTGCTGATTTGTGATTGCTGATTGCTGATTTTTCCGCGCCGTTGCGATTACCGCGCGACGCCGAGATGTACGAAGCCGCCATGATAGCGGTGAGCTCATTTGCTTCCTTCAACAGAGGAGCAACTTTCTTCTCCGGCAAAAGTTTGTCGGCGATGAGCAACTCAAGCCAAAGCGTGGTTTCATCGGCTTCTTCCTCGGCGATGCCTATCTTTGCGATAAATTCCGCCTTTGATCGTCCGCGACATGCGGCGCGATAATTAGCAGCCACGCTGGTTCCGCTGCGCACGAGCTGACTCGCGATGGCACGGCCCTTTGGCGTATTCGGCAACACATCAACCAACCGCATGACACGCAATGCGAATTGTTTTGTCCGTTCCTTAAGTTCGTGAGCGTTCATCTGAAAAGTCACCAATCAGAAATTAGCAATCAGCAATCATCAATTCAGCCTGATCCTGTCGTGTGAGTCCCACGCACTGGTGTCAGAAAGGATCACCTGATCCCCTGGTTGCAGACCATCTACGATTTGAATCGTATTCACTGAACTTTTGCCCAGCTTCACCGGAGTGCGCACAGCTTCGGAAGTGCCGCTGACGATTTTGAACATTCCGACGGTGTTGTTTTCCTGCCCGAACGCCGGACGCCCCACGTAAATAACGTCGTCGAGATGTTCGAGCTCGATTGTTCCGTCAACGCTGAGATCGGGTCGCGCGCCTTTCGGCAGCGCTTCATTAAAGGCAACTTCAACATTCACAGTCCCCTGCTCTACTGCAGGATCGACGCGCGTGACGTGGCCATTCGCGACGCCGTTGCGAGTGTCGATCACAGCTTTCTGCCCAATCTGAATGTCCTTTGCCTGGGTCTCAGCGATCTTGACCTGCGCTTTCAGCTTCGTCGGGTCCGCGACGCGCGCGAGATTATCACCGATCTTCACGCGCTGGCCGATTTGCACAGGCAACTGTTGCAGGACGCCCGACATGCCGGCGCGCACATGCAAGGCTTCCACCTGGTCAGTCTTCAACTTGGCAAGTTGTTTGGCCTGATCGACCGCGGCCTGCTTGGACGCTAACTGTGGATCGATGGATTCGTGCGCAAACTGCAGCCGCTTTAATTCGATTTCATTGCGATTCGCCAGTTCGGCCTCTTTTACTTTTGATGTCTTGTATTGCAGTACGGCGACGAGACCGTTTTTCGCCAATTGGTCGTTAGTCTCGCGCTCCATCTTCGCCTGCTCGTAATCTGATTTAACTTTCGCCGTGGTTGCTTCCTGATCGAGCAGCTCGCGTTGCAGTGTCGCGCGCAAGGTGGTCAGCTCCGCTTCTGCAGCAGTGGCTTTGGATTGAGCGTCGTGAGCAGCTTGTTCGAGTTCGGGACTGCTCATTTCCAGAATCACCGAGTCTGGTTCCACGTGCGTCCCGGGCCAGATATTTATTTTGTCGACCCGCCCTTCAGTGTTTGCCGCAATCCAGCGAATGTCTTCCGGAATAAGGGTGCCGAGGCCGCGCACCTGTCGCACCATTGGACCGCGCTTAACGGTATCAACCCAGACAGTCGACCGATCGACGCTTGGCACTGCTGGTTTCAAACGCGAAATTGCAACCGTGGCGAGAATCAAGCCCAATACGGAGGCAGCGATGATCATGATGCGCCGCTTGCGTTTTTTCGCAGCGACGCCCGTGCGCGGCACATCCATCTTTGAAAGATTCGGCGCAAAGCCGGCCGGACGCACAATGGTTTGATCTGTTGGTTTTCGGTCTGGAATCACGGTTCGTTAAGATCAGAACAGAGGAAGAACGTTAAGGAGGTGGAGCACTGCGGATACGCCGGTCGCAATCGGCAGGATGGCCATGCCAATGAGCGCGGTGAACACAGCCGCTTCGCAGAGGAATTCGCGGTTCGCTTCAGCGTCGAAGTAATCGCGGGTGATGTCGCGCAATGATTTCGATGTCTGAAGGCATGGCGCGCTCGAACCGCTGAGCATCGATGCGTGATAATGATAATCGACGAGCGGAAATTTCCGCGCCTTCGCTTGAGTATTTGGCAATGATTTCATTTTCTTTCAGCTTCTATAGTTAGAGGTGGTTGGCACATTCATTGGATTCAAAGTTTTTAATCGTGATCTTCGTGGGACTATCGCAATGGCCATGCCAACCTAAAAATAAAGTCCTAAGCTGCTGATGCTCAGCAGTTAAAACTTATCGATGTTTTCAGCGCGCTCTTTTGGCTTAGCCGGTTCTGGGACT
>DASYSX010000065.1:0-11060 GCA_036002955.1 Candidatus Udaeobacter sp.
CGATCGCCCTCCTTTAATCCTTCAACAACTTCGGTCACAACGCCGTCGCTGATTCCGGTTTTGATCTGCACCGGCTTCGGTTGGCTGCCGGATAAAACGTAAACCGTGCGCTCGCTCGTCGTCCGCTCGCGGCCAACGCCGCCACGTCCGCCACGCGACGATGGCGGTCGTGATCCCATTTCGGCCGCTCCTGCTTCAGTGGGCCGATACCGCAGTGCTGCGTTTTTGATTTGAAGCACGTTGTCCTTGCGGGCGGCGATGATTGAAACATTGGCGGTCATTCCCGGTTTCAATTTCAAATCCGGATTGCTCACGCCGATCACTGTGTCGTAGGTCACGACATTCTGCACCGTGATTGGCGCATTCCGCACCTGCACGACTTTGCCGTGGAACGTCTGGGTTGGGAAAGCGTCCACAGTGAAATCGACGTCCTGTCCGACTTGTACGACGCCGACATCCGCCTCAGCCACATTCGAATCGATTTGCATCTTCGTCAGATCATTTGCGATTTGAAAAATCACCGGCGCCTGCAGACTGGCGGCAACAGTCTGGCCCACATCGACGCTGCGCGAGATCACCACACCGTCGATTGGGGAAGTGATCGTGCAGTGATCAAGATCCGCCTTCGCCTTGTCCAATGCGCCCTGTTTGATTTTCACATTGGCCTCGGCTTGATGCAGATTCGCCATCGCCTGATCGAGGTCTGCCTGCGAGGACGTTTTTCTGGCAAAAAGATCCTGAGTACGCTTGGCGTTCAGCTTTGCCAGCTCAAGAGCAGACTGTGCGCTAGCGACGTCCCCTTCGGTTTGAGTCACAGTAGCCTGAAAAAGCGCCGGATCGATCTGCGCGACCACCTGGCCGGCTTTGACCTGTGAATTGAAATCTGCGAACAACTTTGAGATGTTCCCTGAGACCTGGCTGCCCACCTGCACATTGAGCACCGGATTGAGCGTGCCCGTGGCAGTCACCGCCTGCGTGATGGAGCCTCGTGTGACGTTCGCAGTCTGATAAGTTGCAGCGCCACCGGTTCGCAAATGCCGGACAACAAATGCAATCAGTAACAGTCCACCGATTGCGATAACCCAGGGCAAAAAACGTTTCATTCAATTCGCAGGTTGACGCGCCGACAATTAAAAGACAGGACAAACCAATGCGCCGCTACATCGAAATCTATTCCATCATGCTGCGCAACTCGCTCATCCGGGATTTGAGCTTCAAGGCGAACTTCCTGTTGTGGATGGTGGTCGAGATTCTGTGGTTCTGCGGCCAAATCGTTTTTTTCAGCATCATTTTTGGAAATGTCGATCACATCGGTGACTGGACGAAATGGGAAGTGGTGCTGCTGATTGGCACGCACCAGATTATCGCGCAGCTTTTCCAGGCGTTCTTTTTCGTGAACCTCGCAAACATCCCCGAGCTCGTGCGCATGGGAAAACTGGATTCTGTTTTGGTGCTGCCAATCGACAGCCAATTCGCGGTTTCGACGAAACAATTCGGGCTCGACAGCATTCTGAACGCGCTGCTCGGCGCCGCGGTGGTTGTTGTCTCGCTGTCCAAGCTGAGCGTGGTGCCGAACCCGCTTTCTGTTTTGCTTTATGTTGTGGCGCTTGGGTTCGGAGTCGCCGTGCATTACTCTATCATGCTCGCCCTGGCTGCGGTGAGCTTTTGGATCATCCGCGCGCAGGGACTGGTTTATGGCTATTTCAACTTTCTCAATATTGCGCGTTATCCGGATGTCATTTACCCGTGGCTTTTCCGGCTGATTTTTGGCTGGGTGATTCCGGTCGTGATCATTGCGAACATCCCCGCGCGCCTGCTTATCAAATCACTCGGCCAACCATTTCCTTTAATGCTGCATCTGGTCATCGCGTCGACGATTGTGTTCTGGCTTTCCCGTGTGTTTTGGAACTTTGCGCTGCGACATTATTCCAGCGCCAGCTCGTGATGATTGTAGGGTGCGCTGTCCTCAGCGCAGTGGCCACGGAATATCCGCTGAGGACAGCGGACGCTACAGCGCGGCCGTCGGCAGTGCTTATTGACGAAAGCCGCCTCGACCGCGACGCTCGATTAGCTTAGGTAAATCTCGGCGATGATCATCGAAGTAAAAGTTCCGTCTGTTGGGGAGTCAGTAACAAGTGGAGTCGTTTCCGCCTGGCACAAGAAGTCGGGTGAGTTCGTGAACGAAGGCGAACCGCTTTTCGCGCTTGAGACCGATAAGGTCTCCACAGACATCGTGGCCGAAAAATCCGGCGTGCTCGAAACGAAAGTGCCCGAAGGCCAGGAGGTGAAGATCGGCGAAGTCGTTGCGGTGATCGACGATTCGAAACGAGCGCCCGAAGAACAGAAGTCCGCGGTTACCGCAAAGAAAAAGGAAAAGTCTGAGGAGAAAAAGAAAGAAACCGAGCCAGAAAAAAAAGCGGCTACGGTAGCTTCGGGCGATTTGTCCGCCGAAGCCTCGGCGAAGCAGGATGACCGCGGCGGCCCGCAGTCAACGACTCAGGCCAGAACAATTTCGCCTGCAGTTCGTCGGATTCTGGAAGAAAAGAAACTCAAGCCGGAGAAAATCCGCGGCACAGGCGAAGGAGGTCGCCTAACGAAAGCGGACGTGTTGGCTGCGGCCGAAGAGCGCGGCAAGAGCCAACTGCCGAAATCTGCAGGGGAAGCTGATAGCTTGCCCGGGACGGCAGCGCCGTCCCCTACAACAGCTGCAGCGTCCGCCGATGGCCGCATCACTCGCAAAAAAATGTCGCCGCTGCGCCGGAAGATTGCGCAGCAACTGGTGATGGCTCAGCACACCGCGGCGATTCTAACCACGTTCAACGAATGTGACATGAGCGCAGTGCAGGAATTGCGCCGGAGTAAGCAGGATGAGTTCACAAAGAAGCACGGTACTAAACTCGGGCTGATGTCGTTTTTTGTGAAGTCGGCCGTTGAAGCGCTCAAAGCTGTGCCCGTCGTCAACGGTCGCATCGAAGGGGACGATTTTATTCAAAACAACTTCTACGACATCGGCGTAGCTGTTGGGACGGAGCGGGGGCTTGTAGTGCCGGTAGTGCGCGATGCAGATAAGAAAAGTTTTGCCGATTTGGAGCGCGACATTGCTGATTACGCGGGAAAAGCGCGTGACGGAAAACTGAAGCTTGAAGATCTCCAGGGCGGCACATTCACAATCACAAACGGCGGGGTGTACGGCTCACTCTTCGCCACGCCAATTTTGAATCCGCCGCAGAGCGGCATTCTCGGAATGCACAAAATCATGCCACGGCCCATGGCGATCGAGGGAAAAGTGGAGGTCCGCCCGATGATGTACCTCGCACTCAGCTACGATCACCGCGCCATCGACGGTAAAGAAGCCGTTACTTTCCTCCTTAAAGTGAAGGAGTGCATCGAGGATCCGAAAAAACTTTCGCTGGATTTGTAAAATGCAGCCAGCGCTGAAATCCCCTTTGCTGGCGTTTGTTCTGTTTGTTACGCGCCTGCAAGCGCAGCTCTATTCAGACGAAGTTCAGGCCGACATTGGTTCGCAACTTCACGATAAGTACCTGGTCATCGTTTGTGCAGAAAGCGACTTCAATGCTGCTAAGCACGAAGCGGTAAGAGTTAGCGTCGCTTCGGGCGTTCAGTTTTCGATGAACGGTCGCGTATGGGATCCTAACAGGGGACTCATTCTGCCTGATGTGTGCGATGACCCAGTTTATTGTGGAGAGTACCTGCCGCGCCGCTACAACGATTTGCACGTAACAACAAATCCGGTCGGATACATCTCTGTCGAGAAATCAGACGAGTATGCTTGTTTCGAAAAAGGCTACTACATTGCCGTCGCGGCGATCTGCGATTCGCAAGAAGAGGCAAACATTGAATTACTGAAGTTCAGAGGATTTGCGCCGAAAGCGCACATCGCAAAGACAGAAATCTACATGGGATGTATCCACTGAAACTAAATCAGCTGTCGTGTCGACCACGTCGCGGCACATGCTTCTAGCTCCGCCTGTGATTAACACCTGGCTTTAGCCAGGTGGTCTTGGCTGCGCAATCAACGAGCCGTTTCAACGGCTTTGTCCAATATTGAAAGATGAAAGCTGTTGAAACAGCTATGTCGGTTTTTCAGCCCGGCGCACACCGGGCTGAAGCCACGGTGTTAATGGGTCACGTTGAGGACAGTTGCGCCTGCGATTCTTTTCGCGAATGCTGAGTGACAAACATATATGGAAAAATTTGATGTTGTTATCATTGGCTCCGGACCGGGGGGCTATGTTGCTGCCATCCGCTCCGGCCAGCTTGGATTGAAGACCGCTCTTATCGAGAAATGCAAGGAATTGGGCGGTACGTGCTTGAACGAGGGCTGTATCCCGAGCAAAGCGCTGCTCACGTCGAGCGATCATCTCATGTTCGTCAAAAAAGAGGCGGCGAAGCACGGCATCGTGATCGACGGCGCGCGTGCGGATCTCGCAAAGATGCAGGAGCGAAAGAACAAAGTTGTAAAGACATTCAACAGCGGTGTGCGTTCGCTGATGAAGACGAACAAGGTGACGGTGATTGAGGGCCTTGGCACAATCAGCGAACCGGGAAAAGTTTCGATCAAGTCGGCCAGCGGCGAGACGCAGGAGATCGAGACAAAAAACATCGTCATCGCTACCGGCAGTGCGCCGGTGGAATTGCCGTTCGCGAAATTCGACGGAAAAACAATCGTCAGCAGCACTGAAGCGCTGGAATTCACCGAGACTCCAAAGAAACTGGTGGTTATCGGTGCTGGCGCAATTGGCCTCGAACTCGGTTCGGTCTGGAATCGACTCGGTTCGGAAGTGACGATGCTGGAATTTCTCCCGCGCATCGCCCTCGGGTTCGATCTCGAATTGTCGAACTTGCTTCAGCGTTTGCTGACACAACAAGGCATGACTTTCCACCTCGAAGCAAAAGTTAGCGCGGTAAACGTGAACAATGGCCAGGCCACTGTCACTGCAACGAAAGATGGTCAGGAACTGAAATTCGACGCGGACAAAGTGCTTGTTTCAGTCGGGCGTCGGCCGTTCTCGGATGGTGTAGGCGCGGAAAAAATTGGCGTTGCGTTGGATGAAAAGAAACGGATCAAAGTTGACGAGCACTATCGTACGAATGTCGAAGGCGTTTATGCCATCGGCGATGTGATCGCCGGACCCATGCTGGCGCACAAAGCCGAAGACGAAGGAATCGCTTGCGTGGAAATCATTGCGGGGAAAGCCGGCCACGTGAACTACGAAGCCATTGCTGGCATCATCTATACCAATCCCGAGCTGGCGGGCGTCGGTCTCACAGAAGATCAAGCCAAGGACCAGGGGATTGAGGTGCGCATCGGTAAATTCCCGTTCCGTGCCAACAGCCGCGCGCTTTGCAGCGATGACGTCGAAGGGATGGTCAAGTTTGTCGCCGACGCTAAAACCGATCGCGTCCTCGGCGCGCACATTTTGCATCATGCCGCTTCAGAGTTAATCGCTGAAGCCGTTTCAGTGATCGAATTCGGCGGCAGCTCCGAAGACATTGGGCGCACCACTCATTCTCACCCCACGTTAAGCGAAGCCGTCAGAGAAGCCGCGCTCAACGTCGAAAAGCGGGCGTTACATATCATTAACCGGTAATACGCCCGAGTTCATCGGCGGCCCGAGGGCGGGCCATCTCCATGGAGCCGTCGCGCCCCCGCGTCGCAATTGTCGGCGCGAAAACACGTTGAAAATTGTAGGGCAAGCGCTCCGCTTGCCGCTTTGATGGCAGGCGAAGCGCCTGCCCTACAAATTATTTCGCATTTTGCGCCTCTCGTCGCCGAATCACATACAACGTCACCAGCGCCGACGCGGCGCAAATGACTGCGCCGAATGCGAGCGCCCAGGGCGTGCCCGCAAAATGCGCGACGGCTCCGGCTTCAAGGCTGCCGAGAGGAATCATGGCACCGAACACGAGCGACCAGACGCCCATGACGCGTCCCCGCATTTCGTCCGGCACGATGGTTTGCAGCACAGTGTTAGAAGTTGAAAAAAACAGCAGCATTCCAAATCCGGCAGCGAAGAGAAATACCAGCGCGAGCGGAAAACTTTTGGTGAACGAAAGCGCCAACATCGCTATGGAAAATATCCAGACGCCGCCGAGTGCGATTTTGCGCGGTGTGAAAAGATGTCCAAACGTCGCCACCAGCAGGCCACCCACAAGTGCGCCGGTTCCGCTCGCCGACATCAAAATGCCGTAACCATTTGCGCCGCGTCCGAGCACATCGCGTGCAAAGGACGGCATCAGCACCGCATACGACCAGCCGAAAACGCCGACTGCTAGAAAGAGCAGCAAGATCGTGCGAACACGCGGATGTTTGATCGAATACGAGATTCCTTCCCACGCGTGCTCGCCCGCTGAAACGATTTCGAATTTGCGCTCGAAAATCGGCAGACGCATCATCCATAGACCCGCAATCACGGCGATAAAACTGAGGCCGTTCAGAAAAAAGCACATCGCCACACCAACAGCGCCAATCATCAAGCCAGCGACAGAGGGTCCGACGACGCGCGCTCCATTTACGATGGAGCTGTTAAGTGAGATGGCGTTCAGCAAATCTTCACGACTGGTCATTTCGACTGTAAACGCCTGGCGCGCTGGCATGTCGAATCCCATGGAAATTCCATTCAACGCGGCAACGATGATGATGAACGAAGGCGTCGCGAATCCAAGCCACACACCAGCACCGAGCAAAAACGCACACATCATTTGAGCCGCTTGCGTCGCAACGAGGATCGAACGTTTCGGATACAAGTCAGCCAGCGCGCCGCCCCAGATCGATGAAAGCATCATCGGCGCAGATCCGACCGCCGATACCACGCCGAGCAGAAGTTTTGAGTTTGTGATTTGATAAACGTACCAGCTCATCGCGGTCTGCTGCATCCAGGTGCCGGTAAGCGAGACGAGTTGGCCCCAGAAGAACAGCCGGTAATTGCGATGGCGTAGCGCACGGAATGTATGCCGCCACGTAATTCCGCCCACAGGCATACGTCCCTGCCGGCCGCTGATGTCTTCCGGCACGCGCGCGGTTTCTGTGGTTCCCGTGGGCATCACTCATCATGGCTGGCGCGACCCACAATTGCAAAAATCAACACCTGAGCAGACCGTCATTCCGAGCGAAGTCGAGGAATCCCGTTGCACAACCCACAGGTAATTTCCGCGGGATCCTTCGACTTCTCCCGCGTACGCGGGATCCGCTCAGGATGACAGTGCTCACGCGCCATCACGTTCTAACCGTGGTGTGCTAAAGTCGAACGCGTGGAAAGCACAGAGGCAATTCTCCTTCGAAAACGAAAATTCAGCGACACGACTTTGATCGTGTCGTGGTGCACGGAATCATTGGGGTGCGTTCAGACGATCGCCAAAGGCGCGCGCCGCCAGAAAAGCCCGTTTGCAGGGAAACTCGATCTGTTTTTTCAGGCTGAAATTTCGCTCGTGCGAAGCCGCAAATCCGATCTTCACACGCTCGCAGAAGTCGTCTTGAAAAATGCGTTCGCCGGAATTCGCAGCAATTATCTGCGCATGCAGACTGCCGCTTATTTTGTTGAGTTGATTGAGATTTGCACTGAGCGCGATCATCATGAGCCAGAGTTATTCGGGCTGTTGCGCCGTGCCTTCGGTTATCTCGATACAAACAATCCGAATGCACGCGCGGTGGCGCATTTCGAGACTGAACTGGCTCGTGTCGCAGGCGTGCACGGCACGAAACCTGTAGGGCACGCTGTTAGCGTCCCAAGGGAAGCTGTCAGCTTCCCTTACAGTGCGGCTTCTGCGCTCGGCAATTTGTTCGGGCGCCTGCCGCTTTCACGCACACCGCTCTTGAAAACGCTCGCGACGGAGACGAAAGACATTTCGAAAGAATGATAAATTAGGATGACGTTGATTTACTGCGCAATTGGAGCCGCGCCGCCCTCGGCGCGTTTTGTGTGCGGCGCGGTGGCGCGCCGGCTCCAGTTTTGTATCGCAGCACTTATCTGGACCGGGCTCGCTGCCGCTGCATCAGCGACAGAGAGCTACAAATTCGATCCGTCGGGCTCCACCATCGGGTTTAGTGTCCATCAATTTCTTGGCACGACTCGCGGTAAGTTCACGAGCTTCAGCGGCAGGATCGAAGTCGATCGCGAACGTCCGGAAAATTCTTCGGTCACTGCGCAAATCGACGTGCGGAGCATCGATACGCGCATCAAAAAACGCGACGATCATTTGCGCAGCGCGGAATTTTTTAATGTGGAAAAATTTCCCCGGATGACGTTTAAGAGCCGGAGCGTAAAACGCACCAGCCCGCAAAGTGGCGACATTCTCGGCGACTTAACAATGCACGGCGTGACGAAGCCAATCACGCTTCACGTGAAACTCCTGACCCCGGTTAATGAAACCGGACGAACGCGCTGGTCTGTGACGACTCATCCGATCACCCGCCGCGACTTCAATTTGATGTTTACTCCAGCAGCTGAATCGGTCTCTGGGATCAGTCAGACGGTGGCGATCAATATTGAGATCGAAGCGAAGCGCGCAGAGTAGAGCAATGGCTGTTATGCCGAGCTATATTCAAAGCGCGGTCATCCTGAGCGGAGCGAAGCGAAGTCGAAGGACCCCGAGGAATTACTATTAGTCGTGCCACGGGATTCCTCGACTTCGCTCGGAATGACAGACTGATGGAAATCGTACCCCTCGGCGATTCCGGGCTGATCGTCCGCGTGCGCGAGCGATTTGAGGATGCGCCTGGCGAAACGCTGGATGAAGTGCTTCGAGTATTTCAGTTGCTTCAACGCGCGGTGATTCCGGGCGTCATCGAACTTGCGCCGGCTTACACCAGCGTTGGCGTATTCTTCGATCCTATCGCCATTCTCAAATCGAATGGCGCGGCGGATGGTGTGTTTGACGAGCTCGCGACAAGGATTCGGAGCGCGATCATTCCTGCTTCCAAGCTTCATCGCCGCCGGCGCGCGACGCGTGGTCCGCGTTTAATCGAAATTCCCGTCTGTTATGACCCGGAATTTGGGATCGACTTGGATCGCGTTGCTGAACACACAAAGCTTTCCGAGCGCGAAATCGTGGATCTTCACAGCACATCCGAATACCGCGTGGCCTGCATTGGCTTCGTTCCTGGGTTTACATTTCTGGCAGGATTACCCAGGAATTTGGCCACACCGCGCCGCGACGTACCACGCAAAGAAATCCCTCCAGGTTCAGTTGGAATCGGCGGTGCGCAAACGGGAATTTATCCGTTGCGTTCTCCGGGCGGATGGAACTTGATTGGGCGCACGCCGCTGAAGCTTTTCGATGCGACCAAAGATCCGCCGACCCTTGTCTCTCCGGGCGATCGTGTGCGCTTTCGCGCGATTACGCGGGAGGAGTTCGAGTCGTTAAAACAATGAAAGCATTGTCATCCCGAGCGCAGCGCAGCGCAGTCGAGAGATCCCGTTGCATTGCCTTAAGCTTGGACCACGGGATTCCTCCACTTCGGTCGGAATGACTGCAATCGTACAACGCGCAGGATTCCTAACATCGGTACAAGATCTAGGCCGCACCGGCTTCCGGCAGTTTGGGGTTTCGACCAGCGGCGCGCTCGATTCGTTTGCACTACGCGTGGCGAATCTACTCGTTGGAAATGATGAAGGAGCGGCCGGGCTTGAAATCACGCTCGGCGGTTTGCAGCTGCGGTTTGAGCACGAGCGAATCGTTGCCTGGTGCGGCGGCGAATTTGATGTGCAGATTGGATCACGGGCATTGCCGCCTGGGCACGTCGCGTATTTGCAAGCTGGCGACGAATTGAAATTTGGTCGCGCCCAAATTGGCTGCCGATGCTGGCTCGCGATCTCGGGCGGAATCGATGTGCCGGTTATTCTTGGTAGTCGCTCGACCGATGTGCGCGCCAATTTTGGTGGATTCGACGGGCGCGCTTTGCGTGATGGCGATCAACTTTCGTTGCGAGAATTTCGGCGGTCTCCGACCGTCACTACAGCAGGAATTTCCTCATGGGCAGGGCCGCACGATTGGGTTAGTCCCGCGAAGCAGTGCCCGAATTTGCGTTTCGTTCGTGGCGTGGATTGGAGTCGCTTCGACGATGTAACGATTCAACAATTCACGAATCACGAATTCACCGTGTCATCAGATTCAGATCGCATGGGTGTGCGCCTCGATGGTCCGGAACTGAAACGCCAGGACGAAACCGATCTTATTTCGGAAGCAGTCGCGCCCGGCACAATCCAGGTCCCGCCAAGCGGGAAACCGATTTTGCTTCTGGGAGATTGCCAAACGATCGGCGGATACCCAAAAATAGCTCATGTGATCACGGTCGATCTAGGCATTGCGGCGCAACTTCGTGCCGGTGATCGCGTTTGTTTTTCCGAAGTGTCGCTACAAGATGCACATCGGCTGTTAATGGAACGCGAGCGTGACTTGGAGCGTTTCCGCATCGGCCTGAGTCTCCAAAGGGCATGAACCTGTCTATCGATCTGAACGCGGACCTGGGCGAAGGCTCGGGACAGGACACAGAGCTTTTCGATCTGATCACCTCCGCGAATATCGCGACCGGTTTTCACGCCGGCGATTCCAATACAATGCACGCCGCCATTTCTGCGGCGAAGGAGAAGGGAGTAGCTGTGGGAGCGCATCCGAGTTTTTTCGATCGAGAGAATTTCGGACGCAAGGAAGTGACGATACCCATCGAAGAAGTGTTCGACGCCGTGGCTTATCAACTTGGAATTTTCCAAGCGATCGCCTCTGCACTTGATGTGCAACCGAATCACGTGAAGCCGCACGGCGCGCTCTATAATATGGCCGTCCGCGACTCAAAACTCGCCGACGCAATCGCTCGCGCCATCGCATCGGTCGATCCGAAGTTAATCTTGTTTGCGCCGGACAAGAGCGAGCTTGCCCGTGCCGGCGAGGCTCACGGTTTACAAATCGCGCGCGAGATTTTCGCGGATCGTAATTACTTAAATACCGGCTGGCTCGTTCCGCGCACGCGGCCTGATGCACTGCTTCAAGATCCAAAGGAAGCAGTCGAGCGTGTATTGCGAATGTTGCGCGAAGGCAAGGTG
>DASYSX010000066.1:0-4069 GCA_036002955.1 Candidatus Udaeobacter sp.
GGGCACCAGAATAATCGACCGGCCCTGCGCCAGCCGTCGATGAGGATCCCATCTTCGAATCGCTGATTCCGCGCGGTTACGACCAGCGCGTTATTTTCACTCGTTGTGTTAGGATAAGCTTCACCCCAGTGGAGCACCAGCGTCTTGGGCTCGAGTTTTATCAATTCCGCCCCAATGTCCTGGGCCCAATGCCCACACCACCCGCGCTTTCGCAAGCCTACATTATACAGGAATACCGTGAACTCCGGATTGAGAGCGACACGATATTCTTTTTTGAGTCGGCGTGCGGTTGTATGCGCGGTGTAAGATAACGCCTGGGCTTCAGCGGGATCCACATCCGACGAAAGCCCTGTGAGAGCTTTGGCCAGGTCTTTGATTGATCTCTCATCGCTGGCATGCGCCAGACTGATCCCCAGCAGGAATGCGAAAATAAAAACCAATGTGCGCCTTGTCATCTTATCTCCTCAGCTTCTGCATTTCGCACTCCGGCCTCACCAGCGCAATAGGAAAAACAATTTTGCGTGCCCGGAGCTATCGCCTTCCGAGTTCGTGGAAATAGTCAGCGACATTGCGTTTGAAGTAGAAGTACCATGCACTGGCACAACCAAACAAAGAGGCGTTAACAATGGCACGCCACATTATCGTGTGCCGAAGCACGTTCACTGCACCGAGTGCGGAGGCATAAACGATTATTAAGATGAATATCGCCATCACGACATGGCGTGACCATGTTTTGCGTGTGGCAAGCGCAAACGCGATCAAAGCCATCAGGCAGCCGATCACCGCCACGAGCGGGGCGGCGATGTGCAACCATTCCGCGCGCGTCACTTTCTCGCCGCCCATGAGGTGCGGACCGACATCGAGAATCGCGAGCGCGAGCGCGACAAACATTCCTACAGATGCGAGTGCGGCGAACCAGCTCAAGATTCGAACGCCCACGGGTTGCTTCATTTGATGCGGTGGAAGATTTATTGTGTAGGCGCTTGCCAACCGCCTAAGAGCGTTTGACACAAACGCCCCTACAAACGGAAGCCCTTAATCCTTGTGGCGAATTGTGCCGGCGCCCGTGATCTGCTTCTTGATCGTCGGCGGGCTGCCGGAGTAGGTGACTTTGCCGGCGCCAGTGATTACAATTTTTAGCGAATCACTGACTGCAACGTCTGCGTCGCCAGCGCCGGTAGTGGAGATTTCGGCTGTTTTAGCTTGCAGTCCAGCGGCCGATAACTGACTCGCGCCGGTCATGTCGACCAGGAGCTGATCAATGCTACCATCAAGTACGACCTCTGACGCGCCCTTCGATTCCAGAGCAAAGATTGCCCCCCTCAACTGTTTCACAGTTAACTTGACGGCGCCCCTGATCTTTCCACCTGCTCGCGTTGGACTTGAGATAACGACTTTGATTCCGTGGGTAGGCCAAACGTGCTCCCGCGTGCGCAGGTGCAGTGTATCGCCCGAAACATTGTTCTCGACGTAAGGCAGCAGATTTTCGTCCGTCGTGATTCGAAGAGCGGGCGATCCGTTTTGCCACTCAATCTCAAAGGCGCCGCCAGCGTCGAGATTAACAAAAGCGGAGACTGTTCGGTCCTCAGTTTTGATATGGCCATTGCCTCGGATGCCGGGCAAATGGCATCCGACAACCAAGGCGACACACCCAGCGAGCAAAACGATCAGGATCTTTCTCATGGAAAATAGGGCTTCTCCGTTATGATGCGGCGACATCGCGTTTTGGATTCAACAAAATTCAAGGGCGGGCGTCTCTCCAAAGCGCCCCAATGGCGGACTCCAGATCGCCGCTCCTTCGTCACTGCACGATCTTCATCTTCACCGCGTCGACGAAGACATCGTCCACATAAAATTCGACGCGGTAATCGCCCGGCATCCATCCATCTTCTGGCCTCGCGAGTGTGAATGCGCCGCGCGTGGTCGGGCTGGCAGCGACAGCAGAGGCCTCGTCGATTTTATAATCCGGAGGAAAATCTTCGCCGAGATTTTCCGCGATCCACACAGCCTTCACACTTGCGCCTTGCCGCAAACGTTGACCCTGCCAGCGGGCGTAAATTTCCGGCGTGTTCGACGAGAATGTTGTCGTCGGTTTGCCGAACCGATCTTTTGCAAGACTTACTAAGAGCCGTTTCGGTACGCTGTCCGATTTCACTTCGGGGCGCTCGACAATTTTGGGCGCTTCCGCCAGTTCAAGCGAAATGCGCTGGAGCAAATCGCCTTTAGCGTCCTGCATTGTGGTAACGTCTTTGACAATTCCAACGCCCGGTGCAAACCAGCGCTCGATTATCATCCGGTTCGGCGTCGTTTGTTCACCGTGAATGTGGAACGTCCGAAATTTTCCCGCGGGGACATCGATTGTTTCTTCGCCTACCACGTCGTAATGCTGTTGCACTTTCAGTTCGCCAGCCTGGCCATCGAAGTCCCATGCGGCGTCCTTCTTTAAAGGAGCGGCGATCATTGTCTGCGGCGGATTAAACCTAACCAACTCGCCGTCGAGATTCATCCGAGCCCAGCAGATAATCCCGTGTTCGTCTACCGTGAGCAGATCGGTATTGGTGATTGTGGCTGCTCGATGCATTTCAAACTTAAGAAGATCTTTTCCATCAACGTCCTCCGTTCCTTCGAGACGATACAAGACTGGGATACGGACCTTGCCGTCGGCGTCTGGCTTTAGGTTCGAAACATCCAATCCCTTTCCGAGCTCCTCAGTCATGTTGTAACGCCAGGTTGTACCCGGTGCGGTGGGAATAAGCGGAGCAGCGAAAACGGAACTCAGGCCGCAACAACAAGCGGCGACATAAATATTTCTCACAACATTAATTCGCATGCTTACCAGATACCCTCGACGAGAAGCGGTTGATCGTCACGAGCGCAAACAACGTTTGGCTACCACGCAGGGCGAGCTAAGGTTTTAATTTCTCGAAGTGAAATCGATGATTTTTGAGCTGTCTCATAAATGTCATTCTGAGCGAAGCGAAGAATCTCGGCTCAATTTTCGAGTTCCATTCCCAGGGCAAATGAACAGAGATGTTTTGCTTCGCTCAACATGACAGCGCTATTTAGAGGATGAGTTTGGCATAATGAAACCGTTCGAGATTGCAGACGTCCCGCGGGACGAGATCTACCGATTTGTCAGAGGCCTTCATTCTGATCCCTTCAGCGTGTTAGGTCCGCACAAAGTTGGCGATGACGTGGAGATCCGGGTCTTTCGTCCTGACGCACGGGTGATCGAGATCGTCCTCGATCGAGAATTAGACAAACCGATCGCTGCGGAACGAAGCGACAAGGAAGGTTTCTTTTGCGCCAGTGTTCCCGGCGCGGAGCGCGACGTTCCGTACCATCTCCGCATCGTAAAACTGGACGGCTCAGAAGAGTTCACGCGGGATGCCTATCAGTACGGTCCGATCATGGGCGACGTCGATCTGCATCTGTTCAGCGAAGGACAACACTGGAAAATTTATGAAAAATTTGGTGCGCATTTCAGCACGATCGGCGATGCGACTGGCGCTTATTTCGCCGTTTGGGCGCCAAACGCCCAACGCTCCAGCGTGGTTGGCGACTTCAACGACTGGGATGGCCGCGTCAACCCGATGCGGAGGTTGTTAAGCGCGGGCGTATGGGAGCTTTTTTTACCGGGCATCAAACAAGGGGCGCACTACAAGTTTGAGATTCTCACCCAGACCGGCGCGGTGCTGCTAAAGAGCGATCCGTTCGCGTTCTTTAATCAGCCCGGAAAAACCACGGCATCTCTGGTGTACGATTTAGAACGTTATACCTGGAGCGACGCCGGATGGATGGACGCGCGTCAGAAAAAGAACTGGCCGCAAAGTCCCATCAGCATTTACGAGGTACACCTCGGCTCATGGCGTCGGAAAGAAGGAAATCGCCAACTCACTTATCTCGAACTCGCCGACACGTTGTTGCCATACGTGTTGGAGTTGGGTTACACGCACATCGAGCTGTTGCCAGTGGCCGAGCATCCGTTCGAAGGCTCGTGGGGTTATCAGGTCACAAATTATTACGCGCCCACCAGCCGCTTCGGTCCTCCCGATGATTTCCGTCATTT
>DASYSX010000067.1:0-3269 GCA_036002955.1 Candidatus Udaeobacter sp.
TTTGGATCAAAAAACAATTTCGCCCGCGGTCCTGCCAGCTCGAAGAGTATCCCTGGATCCGAGCCGACTTCTATGCGCTGGGGGATCCGGATTTCATCACTGGTCGTGTGACTTTTTGTCGATACGAAGCGCGCTTCGCCGAGTGTGGGCGTGTTCATCGGAAAAGAAAAATCGCCAGCACTTGCGCGGAAAGGATACGCAAGAGCGTAGTAAGCGGATAAACGGTGGCATAGCCGACCGTCGGAGCATCGGAGCGCGCGATGTTGCAGGCAAAGGCCAATGCAGGAGGATCGGTCATACTACCTGCGATGAAGCCGCTCAGGTCCATGAAATTTATTTTCCAGACGGCGCGCGCGAAAATGCCGATGAGCAGGATTGGCAAAACGGTGACACAAAATCCGGCGAGCAGCCAGTAAAGCCCGGTGGCAGTGAAGACGGTAGCGAAAAATTTCGCGCCCGCGCCGAGGCCGACGGCGGCAAAGAAAAGTGCGATCCCGAATTCGCGGAAAGCGAGATTGGTGTTTGTCGGCATGTTCCATACCTGCCGTCCGATGCGCCCGATCCTGCCGAGGATGAGCGCCACGATGAGCGGACCACCGGCCAGTCCGAGACGAACTGGTTGGGGCAAACCGGGGAAGGCGATCGGCATCGTGCCGAGTGCAATCCCGAGCACGATGCCGACAAAGAATGGAATGAAATGCGTCTCGTTTAATTCCTTGAGCGAATTGCCCACCGCGGTGGCTGCTTTGTCGAGGTCTTCCTCTCGGCCTACGATCTGTAATTGATCGCCAAATTGCAGGCGCAAACCGGGTACCGCGCTCATCTCCAGATCGGCACGCGTCACCCTCGTAACGGCCACACCAAAGCGATCGTCGAGATTGAGTTCGTCAACGGTTTTGCCGAGCGCATCGCGATCCGTTAGGATCACGCGGCGGTAAGTGATGTCGCTCTCTTGCATGAGAAGATCTTCGTCGCTTCGTTTGCCCACGACCCGCTCGAATTGCTCCAGCCCCGCGCGTGTGCCGACGACCGCAAGACGATCGTCCATTCGAATCACGGTCGCGTCAGTCGCGGCCACTATTCCATCACCGCTGCAAACGCGAGAAATGGTGATGCGCGCCTCGATCCGCCCAGGGATCGCGTCTAGCCGCACGCCGTTCAGATTTGGATTCGTTACCACGAGCGTGCGGCGCTCCAGTGGATCGACCGGCGCGCGGTTCTTCTCCGCGAAAGCCGCCGCCTCGCGCACCGGATCAATCCGGAAAATCTGTTTGAGCACAATCAGCGTTCCAATGATGCCAATGATCGCCATTGGATAGGCAACGGCATAACCGAGGGCCGGGAGTTCCAACCGATCCGGCGCAATGTTCGGCAGCGTGCCAAGCGTCTGCGAACCCGCGCCAAGCGAAGGCGTGTTGGTGACCGCACCGGAGTAAATTCCGAGCACTGCCGCCATATCGAAGCCGGCCATGGCGCCGATAAGCGGTGCACCGACCGCTCCAAGGAACACGATCGCGGCCGCGAGCAGATTCAGTTTTACGCCTTGATGCCGCAGTGCCGCAGCGAATCCGGGGCCAAGCTGCAAGCCGATCGTGAAGACGAAGAGCATCAGTCCGAATTCCTTCACGAAATGCAGCGTATGTTGATCTACCGGATTGCCGAAATGCCCAACGACAATCCCCGCGAAAAGCACACCCGCGGTACCCAGGCCAATGCCGCGGAATTTCAAACTGCCTAACGCCATCCCGAGCACACACACAAAGGCAAGCGCGCCGATCGCGTGCGCAACCGGCTGGGTTTTGTGAAGCTCGAAAAGCCAGTTCATCGGTTATTGAAGACAATCATCCCTCTGTTTTGCCTGCGGGTCGCCGAAAACGGCGCTGCGGCGCGCTCGATGACGCCGAAAAAATTCATTTCAGGTCCAGCGATTGAATCGCCTCGCGCAAAATGGTGGCGCTGCGGCGAAGTCCTTCCCGCTCCGTTTCATCAAGCGACAAAGGAATCGTGGCCAGCGCGCCGTCTCCACCAACCAGGTGCGGCAGCGCGAACGTAACGCCGTCGTAGTCTCGCACTCCGGTGACGCGCGTGCAAATTGTCAGGATCGCACGTTGATCGTGCAACAAAACGTCCACGATGCGCGCGACTGCGGCGCCGATGCCGTAAAAGGTCGCGCCTTTCCCGGCAATGATCTGATACGCGGCGCACCGGACATTCTTGTCGATGCATTCCCGATCCTGTTCGGAGAGAGGTTTTCCGTGCACTTTAGCGAATTCATCCAACGACAGGCCCGCTATGGTGGCTTGCGACCAGGCGAGAACTTCGGAGTCGCCATGCTCCCCCAGCACGTATGCATGAACGTGTCGCGAATCGACATCGAAATGGTTTCCGAGCAGCGTGCGCAAGCGCGCCGTATCGAGCGTGGTGCCCGAGCCGATAACGCGCGTCGGCGAGACGCCGAATTCAGCTGCGAAATGCGCAGCCATATGCGTCATGACATCGACCGGATTGGTGACGACCAGCAAAACGGCATCCGGCGCGTGGCGAAGAATCGAGGGCACCATCTGGCGAAACACATCGGCGTTCCGCCGCAATAATTGTAGACGCGTCTCGCCCGGTTTTTGGGCTACGCCACCAGCAATGATCACCACGCGCGCGCCGGCGAGATCAGCGTAATCGCCCGCGCGCACCATGAGCGGATGCGCAAACGGAATGGCGTGTGAAATGTCGGTGGCTTCGGCTTCAGCGCGTTCGCGCTTCAAATCCACCATCACAATTTCCCGGCCGACGCCGCTCATCACCAGGGCATATGCGGATGCCGATCCAACCATTCCGCAACCGACGATTCCGGTTTTCATAAGTCGTCTCGAATAGGACGCGTCCATTTCATATGCTTGTGAATCTTCAAGGCGTGGGCGCCGCAGCCTTCACTTCGGCGCTCGCGCCTGCGGCATAGGTCTCGAAATTTTTGTTGAACAGAGCGGCGAGCTTCTTCGCGGTTGCGTGATAGGCAGATTTGTCGGCCCAGCTTTCGCGCGGCTGTAGAATTTCAGAAGGCACTCCGGGACATTCAACGACAATGTCGAAACCGAACACTGGATCGCGCGCGGTCTTCGCCCTTGCGAGATCGCCGCTGTGAATCGCGTCGATGATCGCGCGCGTGTTTTTCAGGCTGATGCGTTTGCCCGTCCCGTAAGCGCCGCCAGCCCAACCCGTATTGACGAGCCATACGCGCGCCTTGTGCTTCCGCATTTTCTCCGCAAGCAACTCAG
>DASYSX010000068.1:0-7274 GCA_036002955.1 Candidatus Udaeobacter sp.
GAATCCGAGAATCATGATCGCGGGCATCGTGACACCCAAACCGAAGGCGATCGATTCACCCGCCGAACCTGCGGTTTGAACGATATTGTTTTGTAGGATTGTGGCGTCGCGCGACCGAAAAAACTTCGACGAGATACGAAAAATGGTGATGGAAAGCACGGCCACCGGGATCGACGCGCTCACCGTCAATCCGACTTTGAGCACAAGGTAAAGCGACGACGCGCCGAAAATGATTCCCAGAATCGTGCCGGTGATCAAATGCGGCCATGTCAGCTCCGGCAAATGAGCGGAAGCTGGAATGAACGATTTGAAGTTCGCCGCCAGTGGATTCGTTGGTCGCGCGCCGACGATGTCTGGATATTCCTGCGGCGGATTTGCGCTATCGATCGTCGACATTTTGCAAGAGCTTGAGAGAATGGGCAGAGCGGCGGGGCTCTGCAACACACAATTCAGTGTCGCCCGCTTTCGAAGTGACAGTTTCTAGACCCCGCTGGCAGCTTCACACTAGTTGTCTCTCGGCTGCTTCCCGTAGCGCTCGACCGCCACCCTCGCGGCTTAATCGGCCATGTCGCGGTTCCCAACCGCTCCTTTCTCAGCTGAGTCAGGAACCGGTCCAGTGGTATTGATTGCAATGCCTTGACCCCTTCGGTGATTGCACACTATTCTCCGAATCCTGTGCGCAAAGAACTCACCGTCCGCGGTATCATCATCGGCATCATTATCACTCTGGTTTTCACCGCGGCGAATGTATATGCCGGGCTGAAAGCTGCTCTCACTTTTTCGACTTCAATCCCGGCGGCTGTGATTTCGATGGCGATCCTGCGCAGTTTTCGAAACGCGACAATCCAAGAAAACAATATCGTGCAAACGGTCGCTTCGGCAGCGGGCACGCTGTCGTCGATCATTTTCGTCCTGCCGGGTTTGATCATGATTGGCTACTGGACCGATTTTCCTTTCTGGACATCGTTTTGGATTTGCGCGCTGGGCGGAATTCTTGGTGTGATGTATTCAATCCCATTGCGGCGCGCGTTAGTGACGAATTCGGACTTGCCGTACCCGGAGGGAGTCGCTTGTGCCGAGGTGTTAAAGGTCGGGAGCAGCGGCGAGAAGGCACAAGCTCATGATGTTGAGCACGGCCGCGCCGGTTTGCTTGCCGTTTTGTGGGGCTCAATCGTGTCGGCCGTATTCTATGGGATTGTCCAGACAAAGATTTTTGCGAGCGACGTGGCGGAATATTTCCGTTTCGGCAGCAGAGGTTCCGTCACTGGTTTCGACTTTGGCCTCTCTTTCATGTTCGTGGGAATCGGCCATTTGGTCGGGCTTTGGGTCGGGGTTGCAATGCTTATTGGCGCGATCATCGGCTGGGGTTGGGGCGTTCCACATTTTTCAGCTCTGGCGGGCGATCTCACAACGGCGGCCGCCGCGTTCGCGCAACAGACATGGAGCACGAAAGTCCGTTTCGTCGGCGCCGGTGCGATCGGGATTTCGGCGATTTGGACGTTGTTCAAATTAATAAAGCCAGTGGTCAGCGGCTTAACCAGCGCGATGGCGGCGTCGCGTGCACGCAAAGCCGGCCGAGCCGATGCGCTACCAATCACCGAGCGTGATATCCCGATCGGTATTGTGGGATTGGTTTCTTTGCTCTGCCTGATTCCAATTGGCTTCTTGCTTTGGCAGTTCGCGCAGGTTAGCGGATTGGGGGATCACGCGTTGCTGCTCGTGCTCGGCGGGGTGCTATTCGTGGTCATCCTCAGCTTCTTGGTATCGGCGGTCTGCGGTTACATGGCGGGACTAATTGGTTCGTCCAACAGCCCGCTTTCCGGCATAGGCATTCTTGTCGTTGTAATTGCCGCGCTGCTACTGGTGGTGGGGCTTCAATCACATGTCGCGCCGGCTGCCGGCAAGTCTTTAGTTGCGTTCGCCCTGTTTGTTACCGCAATAGTGTTCGCGGTCGCTTCAATCGCCAACAACAACCTCCAGGACCTTAAAACCGGGCAGCTTGTGAACGCTACGCCCGAAAAACAACAATGGTCGTTGGTGATTGGAGTGATTGCCGGTGCAGCTGTTATTCCGCCGGTGATGAATCTCTTGAATCAAGCCTACAGTTTCAACGGTGTGCCAGGCGCGGATCCCGCGCGCGCACTGCCCGCTCCGCAAGCGGGTTTGATCTCCGCGCTGGGCCAAGGCGTGATCATGCACAACATCGATTGGAGTCTTATCGTGACAGGGGTAGTGATAGGCGCAGGCATTATCGGAGTGGACGAGATTCTTGCGCGTACTGTAAACGGGCCGCGCCTGCCGCCATTGGCGGTTGGTTTGGGCATTTACCTGCCGACTTCAACAACATTGATGGTAGCGGTGGGCGCGATCGTCGGCTGGATTTTCGATCGCCGCGCTGATCGCACACCAAGGCCCGACGCTACGAAGCAACTCGGCGTGCTTCTCGCATCAGGATTGATCGTCGGCGAAAGCCTGCTGGCGGTCGTCGTTGCGGGATTGGTTGCATTTGCTGATAAGCTAGGCTTTTCCAATCCGAAGGAACCGCTGGCACTAGTCGGCGCGGGATTTGAAAACGCCGGGAAAATTGTGGGTGGCCTCGCGTTCACAGCTATTACGTTCGTGCTTTATCGCTGGATTTTGCGGATGGCGACAGCCAGATCGACATGAAACGAAAATGGAACTGGCCGATCTGGGTCGGATTCGTGGTCGTAATCGCAGGGGTCTTCTCTTACGAGTTCTTCGCCCGCTTTCCAATCACGCGCGATTTCCCCTGGGCCAATCTTTTGCTCTTTGGAATTGGGACTGCGTTGTTGATAGTCGGTCTGTTCCGCGCGTTCGGCCGGCCGCAGGCTTACCGCGGAAAGATTGTCGGATCTATCTTCGCGACGATTGCGGTGATTGTTGTCGCACTTTTTAGCTACGAAATCTTCTACGCCTTGCGGCAAGTGCCGGCCTCGGCTGGCGCTCCGCGGGTTGGACAAAAGGCGCCTGACTTTTTCCTACTGGACCAAAATGGAACCCCTGTTGGTCTCGGCGATTTGCTTTCCAACTCCAACGGTGCCCTGGTGATTTTCTATCGTGGTTTTTGGTGACTGCTATGCAACTCCGAGTTGCGGAGTTTTCAAGAAAGGCTGCCGGAGTTCGAGGCACGTGGCATTCGCCTTGTCGCCATTAGCGTCGATGCACAGGAGATTAACCGACGCCAATCGCAAAAGCGTGGCTACACCTTCCCGCTATTGTCCGATCCCAAGATGCATGTTATTCGCCGATACGATGTGCTGCATCCGGGGGCTGGACCCAAAGGAGGAGACATCGCGCGTCCAGCCGAATTCCTCCTTGATTCAAATGGCATCGTTCGGTGGGTGAATCTCACCGAGAACATTGCTGTGCGCGCGCGCCCCGAGCAGGTGCTTGACGCGTTAAATCAACTCAGCTCTGCTGGCCAATGATTGACGCCCCTTTGCCAAATCAATAAGTTGAGCGCTCGTGCATTCGGAACTGGAACAATTGCTCATTCTCCAAGATCGACAACAAAAGATCAGGCAGATCCAGACTGAGATTAAGACGCTGCCGTTAGAGCGCGTTTATCTTGAGTCGCAATTGGCCGCAACCGCGGCGGGCGTTGAAGCGCTGAAACAGAAAGGGCGTCTGGTCGAAGTTGAGCGCAAGAAACTGGAACTCGACGTGGGCACCCGTACCGAAAGCATCGCGCGCCTCAAAACGCAGCAGTATCAAACCCGGAAGAATGATGAATTTCAGGCGATTGCCCACGAGATTGAGCGGTACGAAAATGAAATCCGCAAACTTGAGGATCAGGAACTCGAATTGATGATCGAGGCCGACAAGCTCAAAGGCGAACTCGAAACGGCTGACCAAAATGCGCGGGTAACGAAGGACAGCATCTCACGGCAGTTGGCTGATCTCGAAACAAAATCAAAGGCATTGGAAAGGCAGCAGGCGGAACTGACAAATGAGCGGGAAGTGCTTGCGTCTAAAATCGACGCTGATGTGCTCGACCAGTTCGAGCGCCTCTTCAATAGCAAAGGCGATGCCGCGATCGTCGCAGTGGAGCACGGTGTTTGCACCGGCTGCCACATGAAAGTTACGACTGCCACCGCGGCAGGGGTGAAAGCGGGAAAGGAAATTGTTAGCTGCGAGCAATGCGGTCGGATCTTATACCTTGGCGCATAGGATCGATAAATGTGGTCATTCTGAGTGAGCGAAGCGCAGTCGAAGAATCCCGCGGCATAACGTGAAGGTAACTTCGCGGGATCCCTCGACTTCGCTCGGGATGACCATTCGGAGTTACACGTTAAAGCGGAAGAGAATCACATCGCCATCGCGCACTTCGTAGTCTTTTCCTTCCAAACGCAGTTTGCCTGCTTCACGTGCTTTGGCGAAAGAACCGGCTGCGACCAGATCGTTATAATAAATGGTTTCCGCTGCGATGAATCCGCGCTCAAAATCGGAATGAATCGCTCCGGCGGCGGCTGGCGCTTTGTCGCCGGCATGAATCGTCCAGGCGCGGCTCTCCTTTTCGCCAGTGGTAAGAAACGTGCGCAATCCAAGCAGATGATACACGGCACGAATGAGAGCGTGCACGCCGCTGTCTTCCACTCCAAGCCCGCGTAAATATTCGAGCGCCTCCTGCTCATCCAGATCGACCAGCTCGCTCTCGATCTGCGCGCTGACGACAATTGCTTCAGTAGCGAAATGATGGTTCGCGTAATCCCGAACCAGTTCGACATATTGCGTGGCGGCATTGGCAGAATCGCCTTTGGAAATCGCTGCCAAATCCGATTCAGCCACGTTGCAGGCAAAAATTGTTGGTTTTGATGTCAGCAAGAAAAAACCTCGCGCGACTGCCTTCTCTTCTGGAGTCAACTCGGCGGTAATCGCCGGCTTCCCCCTGTCGAGATGTGGGAGTAATTTTTCTATGATCGCACTTTCAATGATTGCTGCTTTTTCGCCGGCGTGCAGCTGCTTCTGCATTCGGTCGCGTCGCTTCTGCAATGCAGACAGGTCAGCCAGCACGAGTTCGGTATTTATGACTTCGATATCGCGCACCGGATCAATGGTCGCGCTGACATGATGAACATCCGCGTTTTCAAAACAACGGACGACCTGCACGATGGCCTCGACTTCTCGAATGTGATGGAGGAATTGGTTACCGAGACCTTCACCAGCGCTGGCGCCTTTGACGAGTCCGGCAATATCCACAAACTCGATTGCCGTCGGTGTGATTTTCTTCGAGTGAGAAATCTCGGCGATCTTTACCAGTCGCGGATCGGGCACGATCACCATCCCAACGTTTGGATCGATCGTGCAGAACGGATAATTTTCCGCGGGCGCTTTGTGTGTGCGTGTGACGGCGTTGAAAAGCGTCGATTTCCCGACGTTCGGCAGGCCGACGATTCCTGCGCTTAACATTCAGACTCAGATGAACACAGATTCACGAATACGTTCGATGTTGGCTCAGGGATAATCTGTGGTTTCATCGGTGATAATCGCGGCTCAAAATCCTCTCGGGCCAGCGAGATTGATAGATTATGTCGAGCGTCTCAGCAACGTTGTATTTCTCATGCACGCGCGGATTCAGCAAAAGCCAAATCTCCGAATGCGAATCCGTTGGTCGCGGCCACGCGACTCTCTACCTGTCGGCAGGGCGTGCGCGCGAAATCGAGAATGGACGAGACAGGTTTGGCCAAACCGAGTTACTTCGGCGATGGCGAAGCTTTTGGCGCAAACGGCAGCATCCTTTTCGGCGGACCCTGCAGACCGGGCGTGGAACGCGGTTTGGTGTCCAGCAGCTCTACGTCGTAAATCAAAGTCTCATTGGGGCCGATTTCCCCAATGGAGCGTTCTCCATAAGCGAGATTCGATGGAACGAACAACTGATATTTTGATCCCACTTTCATCAACTGCAGCGCTTCCCCCCATGCTTTCCCGGCCTCCCTCGTCCATCCTTTCATGCTGCCGTTGACCGGCAAGGAGGTTGGTCGCCCGGCGTTGTATGCGTCGAACTCAGTGCCATCAATCGAACTGATGTGGTACTTCAGCGTGACGATATCAGTCGGTTTGGGTTGCGCTCCTGTTCCCTCTTTTTCGACTTTGTATTGCAAACCACTGGCAGTTGTTTTTACGTCCGGCTTTTTTTTGTTTTCCTCGAGGAACTTTTCGCCGGCTGTCTTGTTTTTCTCTCCCAATTCCTGCTGCCTTTGCGCCATGTCTTTTTGAAGTTGCGCCGTGACATTCTTCACTTGATCGTCGTCCATTGTGATGGCGTCTTTTATGCCGGCAGCGAGTTGATCAGGATTAATGTCGCCCTTCTGTTCCCTCAAACTTGCTCCGAGCTGCATGCCAATGTTATAGCTGTACTTGTCCTTCCAGTCTTTCAGTCGTGCTGACTGCTCTTGCGCGAACAGTGGCAACGAAAGTAAGCATGCGCTGACAACAAGAATAAAATGCCTCATAATTGGTATTTCCGAGTCGCTTGAATTTAGCTAATGGCAGCTGCAGAAAGCAGCACGCTAATGAACCAGTGTTGTTCGTCAAGAGGGTGCCGACCATCGCTGAGACGCCAGCTGCACCTTGTATACCTTTCGTTTTACGCGGACGCACAATTGCGAGTAACTGCTCTAAGGCATGATTGCACTGGTCATGGAATGAGCGGCCGAAAACTGGTGGAACCCATCAGACCGTGGATACCGGACACGAAAAGCCAGTTTCCTAGCCGCCTCTATTTCCCATGCACCCGATACATCGACGTCATACCGGCGGTGATGTGATCGGCGACATGGCAATGGAACATCCACTGGCCTGGATTGTCAGCCACCATGTCGGCCGATTTCATGCTTGCCGGTAGAAGTTCGGCAACGTCGGTATATGTGCCGTTGATTTTCACGAGTGCGGCATGCCAATGAGGCGTATGCAGATCAACTTCGTTGCCCATGCCGAGAAGATGCCACCGCACCCGATCGCCTACGTTCATATCCACGTCCGGCAGATTGGCGAAAATAAAGCCGTTGATCGCATGTTTGAGATGGGGTTCTTTTTGCTTGTCAGTCATGCGCGGCTTCGATTCGTCGAAGATCATGTACATCATCACGAATTCTTTATCGACGTCGTCAGGCGTGCCGTCAGCTCGAGCATGAGCCGCCGAGGTGACAATTATCGGTCCGATTAAACCATCATAGATATCTTGGGGCCCATTGACATGTGAGTGATACATCCAGATTTTCGATCCCCCTTCGGCTTCCGTAGGTGCTGCCTCA
>DASYSX010000069.1:0-13303 GCA_036002955.1 Candidatus Udaeobacter sp.
CTGTTTGACGCGTTCCGCTCCATATGGGTCGTCAGTCTTCACCGTGATTCCGTGCAATGCGTCGCCCAAACCGTAAAGCTCCTGGCCGACGTAAACGGGCACGAGCAGAAATTCGGAGTCGTGCAGGTAATGGCCGGTCTCAAAAATGCCGGTGACAGTCAGTTCTTTCGGGAGAATTACATCGCGCAATTCGTCGATGGCTTTTTTCTCGTCTTCGCCCTTCGCGTTCTCCAGTTTCTTAATGCCGTCGAGGACCTGGCCAAGATTGCCCGGTGAATAAACGGTCACCTTATCGCCAATGGTCACGCCGAGTTTTCGCGCCAGCTCAATCCCGACCACCGTTGACTCTCCTTCCAGATCGAGCTTGCCGAATTTTATGAACTTCTGGAGTGGAATGACTTTTTCTTCCTGCTTCGGATCAATACCGCGAATCAGCGGCGCGAGTCGTCGGGCGTGGAATTCCACAATCACCGGTCCTTGTACAAAAGGAGCGGTGGCAACTACGCCTGGCGTTTTATCGAGTTTGGCCTTGAGCGGGCGCCAGTCGCGGAACACGTCCTCAGAAGTGACCAGAATGTGCGCATCGAAATCGATGACTTTCTGCCGCAGCTCCCGATCGAATCCGGTCATGACCGCGATGACAAGGATCAGCACGGTCACGCCAAGCATCACGCCAAGGACCGAGATCAACGTGATGATCGAGAGAAACGTGCGCTTAGGTTTCAAATACCTCAGCGCGAGGAAAAGACTAAAGGGAAGCTTCAATTCGTCCTTAGCGTGGCGGCAAACCCAATCGGATTCAACAGCGACCGGTCTGCAGGTTTTGTTAGGCTTGGGTTACCGCGTGCGCTTTTAGTTCTTCCAGCGTGACGAACTCCAGCGCGGAAGCATGCGTCGCTTCCAGATCCACCGGCGCCGCGCGGTGGTGATCCAGCGCGCTTTTCCACCGCGTGACGCACACGCACCATTTATCGCCTGGCTTCAATCCAGGAAAACCCCACTCCGGATGCGGTGTGACCAAGTCGTTTCCATCCAGAACGGAGAAATCTAAAAATTCCTCCGTGACTTGCACGCAAACCGTGTGTTGCCCCACGTCCTCTGGCCCTGTCCGACAATAGCCATCACGATAAAAACCGGTTATCGGATCGCTACAACAACGTTTCAATTCCGTTCCCAAAACATTCGTCGGCATACCGCAAGTTCAACCAATTCTTCCTTCTGTCATGTTGAGCAGAGCGAAACATCTCAATTTTTTCCAACGGAGCGATTCACGAAATGACCAGAAATTGCTCACTTCGCGCAGAATGACATCGGAAGATCGATTGTGATATTTGTAAGCTCGGTCTAGAAGAAAAGCATGCCGATCCGCGCGAAATATGTGCACACCAATCTGATCGCCAGAGATTGGAAAAGGCTGGTCCGATTCTATCGCGAAGTGTTCGGATGCGAACCCAAAGGTCCCGAACGTGACTTGTCTGCGGCGTGGCTTGACAGAGTGAATTCGGTTCCGAACGCCCGTCTTTGTGGCGTCCATCTGAGGTTACCTGGATACGACGATGACGGGCCCACGTTGGAGATCTTCAGCTACGATCAGTTGATCGAACGCGAACTACCGAAAGCCAATGAGTGCGGTTTCGGCCACATTGCATTCGCAGTGGAAAACGTGGATGAAGCACTACAAGCGGTGATCGCAGCGGGCGGGGGCGCAGTGGGAGAGATTGCCACGGCGGAAGTAAAAGGCGTCGGTCTGCTTCGTCTGGTTTATGCGCGCGATCCTGAAGGCAACATTGTAGAGCTGCAGAAGTGGAGTTGAACCGGAACGCGGAGTGATCTCGTGAGCAGGCAAGCAGTCATTGCTTACTGGCTTATCCCGTCCGAGCCCGCACACAGCTTTTGTTATGAAATTATTAAAGATCTCGCCCGTCGATGCGATGCGCCTGTATTCGAGCCGCACGTGACGATTCATGTCGGAGCGCATGGAACTGACGCGGCTAAGGACGCGGTCGGAGCGACAGCGCGTGAATGCAAACTCATCGAGCTAAAAGCGCTTGGAATTGATCAATCCGATGACTTTATCAAAACACTGTTTGTGAAATTCGCCACGAGCGGAGAACTGTCGAACATTAATGGCATCATTCGCGAAGCGTCGAACGATTCATCGCGGTACGAACTAAAGCCGCACTTGAGTTTGCTCTACAAGAATTTGACAGCAGCAACCCGGCGCGAACTGGCGGCTTCAATCAATATTCCGCTTTCTGAAGTGACTTTCGATGCAATTAAAGCTGTGCGCTGCGTTTCCCCTACGCAATCGCGATCGGATGTAGAAGCCTGGCAGGTTGTCGCAGCAGCTGATTTGTGTGGCGATCGCGTCTAAGCCACGCTAGTTACAGCTCGACAATTCGATAGGACCTTCCGGTTTTCTGCAGCACTGGCGCGGAGACGTTGTAAACCGGAATGCCGGTTGACGTTTTCCCATCGCTAATACCGTTATGTGCGTGACCGTGGAAAACTGCGGTCGCGCGAAATCGGTTGATCGGTTCTTCAAGACGGCTCGAACCGAGGAAGGCATAGATTTCCGGATCTTCCCCCTCCAACGTCGCTCTAATTGGGGAATAATGCAGGACCACTATCCGGCGTTCAGTTTGCAGCTTGACCAGCGCCTGCTCGAGACGAATAGCGTGGCTAACTGATTCCTGTACGAATTGCTTGATCAGCGGCTCGCCCCACGCATTCAGCATCCTGCGGCCAAAGCCGCCGCCGAAGCCGCAGATCCCCGCGAATCCAACACCGGCGATTTCGACGGCTTCCCCGTTAAGCATGGTTACGCCGGTCTGATCGAGAATGTTTGCGACTGTTTCCGGATGTCCGGATTCGTAATCATGATTTCCGATGACACCGATACACGGGATTCTCACCGCGCTGCGAATATCAGCGGCGAGTTCTTCCGCTTCCTCGGGAAGTCCGTACTCAGTGAGGTCGCCGCAGAGCAACAGCACATCGGCACTTCCCGAGATCTCCGCAAACGCATCCTGCATTTTTCCGCGCGAATGCTTGCCATAATGAAGATCCGCAGTCGCAGCGATACGCAACGTTCGTTCGGCCATTGTCTTAAGAAACGAAACGGCGACTAAGGCTGGACGTTTCGCGTGTGGAACATGCCTTGCCATGCACGCGTGGCGCGGTGCAACTGCGTAATTGATGGGTAATGACTGCAAGCACAGCCACCGCGGTTCGAGCCAATCACGGTGAAGGTAGTCGAGATGAGTTTCATCGCAGATCAGTGGCAGCGTTGTATGCTGCCGAGATTCCCTTCCTGATCGGGGGCGCGTACATGGTGGAGGTGTGCGGAGGCGTGTCGCGTAGCACGAAGGACTTCGATCTCTATATCCGGCCAAATCATGTTAAGGCTGCGCTCCGTGCGCTAGCGGGCGCCGGCTACAAAACCGAACTGACATTCCCGCACTGGCTGGCGAAGGGAAAATATGAAGGAGATGTGCTTGATCTGATTTTTCGCGCCGGCAATGGGTTGTGCGAAGTGGATGATTCGTGGTTCGAGCGGGCGAGCGATGCAGAATTGCTGGGCGTGCCGGTGAAACACTGCGCGCCAGAGGAAATGATTTGGATGAAAGCATATATCATGGAACGCGAGCGGTTCGACGGCGCCGATATCGCGCACATTTTTCGCTGCTGCGCGGGAGAGATCGACTGGCCGCACCTCGTTAGGCGGTTCGGCCCTGATTGGCGCATATTGTTCGGCCATTTGATTCTGTTCGGTTACGTTTATCCCGGGGAACGCGCGCGAATCCCTGCGGCGATCATGGAGGATTTGATTACACGGCTCCGGAATGAAGTGAAGACTGCGGGGCCGGAACGATTATGCCGCGGCACGCTGATTTCTCGGCAGCAATACTTGGTGGACGTTCAGGAGTGGGGATATCGGGATGCGCGTTTGGAAGAGCGTGTTCAGATGGACGAAAAAGACATCGCCGATTGGACGAACGCCATTGAGAAAGAAGAATGATGGCTACAGCACTGTAGCGTGCGCTGTCTCAGCGCATTCATTGCTCATCCGCTGAGGACAGCGGACTCTACAGCGGTGGTATTCCGCTGGGCGACGGCGACTCTGCCGGCAACGAAATTGCAGATGCCGCCATGAGCTTCGTCTTGGCTTCTTCGAGCAGCTTTTTCTCTTCCGGATAAAATTTCCCCTTTTCGGCGGCTTGTATGTAATCCTTTGCGCTCTCGAGTTCGTTTCCCTCAACGAGCACCAGCGCGACATAAACGGGCGCGTGGGAATCATGCAACCGTTCCGGCGGCAAACTTCGAATAATCGCAAGAGCCTCCGCATTTCTGCCAAGGCGATGAAGTGAAAACGCGTACGTCACCGCACAATTGACGTCATTCGGCGCCCGGTCATAAGCCTCTTTCGCGAGTTGATATGAGCTTTCAGTATTTTCGCCGAGGTTCAGCGCGAGCCGCGCCAAGTCTGCTGTGATAGGTCCCTCGTTAGGCGAACTTTCATGAAGCCGTTGGAGAATGGTGTAGAGCTTGGTCGTGTCGTTCTTGGCACGATACAGCTGTCGAAGATTGTCGAGCGCTTCGCGGCGCATCGTTGGATTTTCTTCGACGCGAATCCAGAGTTCCTCGGCCTGGCTCATCAGTTGCCATTTAATGGCGAGCCGCGCGAGCGTAAGTTCATGGTCCGGCACGTCCTCTGATAATCCAGCGGCAGACTGCCAAAGGGTGTCGAACTCAGATTTCGGGTCGTTGTCGGAACGCAAATGTCGCTCCGCGATTGCGCCGTACGCCAGGCGTAAATATTCGGCGTCGCTCCAATTTCCACTCCGGGTTAAGCGTTTCAGACGCGACCAATTCTTCACAGTTGCATAAGCATCGGCAACTGCGACAGACGCAGGCGGCGAACTCAATTTTGCTGTCGGCAACTTGTCGATCCACTTCACAACGTCTCCAGCGAGTCCGTTCTGATTCATCCAGTCGACCAGGGATGAGAAATCAGATGCATTACGCGCCGCAAACGGTTTCACTTTCTCAAGGACCCGCCGGAATTTTTTCTCGTCTAATTTTTGGTAAAAATTCAGGCAAAGGAGGTAATCGCCGAATGTGACCTCTGGCGACATTTGCAGCTGTTGCGCAAAACTATCCGCAGCAGAGCGGTCATTGCGTTCCACAGCATCATTGAGCAATGCTCGCAGCGCACCGGTTCGGTATTGCGGTATGGTGATAAGTCGCTCAAGCGTATCGCGAGCGTCGTTGCGCTTCTCGGTGTCTTTGGAACGAATCTGCAGTGCTGCGAGATTGAATTGATAAAGGTCGTTCTGTGGTTCTTTCCTTACTGCAGCTGCGAATTGTTCCTCCTGCTCGACAAGATTGCCTTCTGCGCGCGCCAGCCAGCCGGCAACGACATGGAAGGCTGCGCTGTCCCGATCGCTCGGCGAGATTCGATTAAGCGCTTCACGCGCGAGATCGATCTTCCCAAAGCGGAGCGCAGCAGAGGCCAGATTAAGCTGACTCTCTGGATCTTTCGGCAGCAACCGTCCGATCCGCTCGCGCCACGTAACGGCCTCTTCGAGATTTTGTCTTTCCGCTGCGTCCGCCAGAATGGATAGCGCCGCAAGAGAATCCGGATGCCGTCCGGCGAGATCCTGCGCTATCTGTGCTGCGTGGCTGAGGTTTCCGTGTTGTAAGAGTGTGGTGGCTTTTTCCAGCAAACGACGTTCGTGCCAGTTCTCATACAGTTTTGAGCCATACCTAACGAAAAAAACTCCTGCCAAAAGAACGATGGCCAAGCCCGCGATAGCAACGATCAGCCGAACGCTTCGGGGCTGCCGCTGAAACATCGAGTGCGTGCTTCTAATTGAGTGGTGGTCTCTCTCCTGCTCGACGTGGTCGGGTTGAACGGGGGTTTGCTGCGTTGTCTCGACGCCCGTCGATCCATTTCTCCCTTTCATGCAAACTGATTTTTGCGCTAACGATGAGTCGCTACTTCGATGTCTTCAACCGCGAGAGCGGTTTCGATCGGCGGAGACTGTTCCCGCAAACGCCGGCTCCAAACGTAACGCCCGAAAAGCACTTTAAGCGTGGCAGTGAGCGGCACAGCAAGAAGCGGCCCGATGACTCCACCAATGATCAAGCCCCAGACAAAGATCGACACAATTACGGTCATCGGATGTAAGCCAACATGTTTTCCGACGATCCGTGGCGCGTAAAGAAGGCCTTCCAGATTTTGTATGACGATGAAAATCGCGGTCACGATGATAGGGTGAGTCCAATCACCCCATTGGAATGCCGCGATGAGAACAGCTGGCACCCAGCAAATGATGATCCCGATATACGGGATCATGGTGAGCACTACCACCATTGCGCCGATGACTGCCGCAAAATTCAGGCCGAATAATGCCAGCAGCGTGCCGATGAGAATGCCGTCAATCAGGCAGACAAGTAGCTGACCACGGAAGTACGCGACAACGTACGAGTTTATTTGCAATATTACATCTGCTACTTCGTTCTTCAGCGGAGACGCCCGCAACGGCAGGTAATCTGTCCATCTTTCTTCAATGCGCGGCTTTTCTTTCAGTAGAAAAAATAAATAGACGGGGACCAGGATAAGACTGAGCAAGAAACCGGTTGCGCCGAGAAATCCGCCGATGCTTGTCTTCAAAATGTCCCACAGTCTCGCAAGGAGAGTCGGCAGCGCCTCCTGTAACTTCGGCATTTGTTTTTCCACGTAGGCTTGAATGCGCTGGCGTTCCGCATTGCTCAGCTTGGGTTGGATCGGGGAGATTACTTGAGTGGGTGGCGCAGTGGGTTGCGCCGACCCGGCCGGATTCGCCATACCTTGTCGGTGAGGAGAAAGAGATGGTCCGGGGCCGATCAGGAAATTGGTAAGACTCTTCGACGCGGATTTCGTCTGTCCTGCGCCTACCAAACCGAATGTCTGGTCGAACCGATAGATAAGATCAACGATGTAATTCCGAGCCCGTTCAGTATAGGCAGGGATTTGCCTGGCGAAGTTCGCGCTCTGAACCGAGATCGTCGGAGCGAGCCATGCTGCCAATCCGCCCAAGGCAAAAAACCCAATTGCGAAAAGCAGCGCTATAGCCTTGGTGCGCGTAAGCGTTCCGCGAGACATTTTCGTCACCAATGGATCGAGCAGATAGGCAAGGATTGCGGCGATCGCCACCGGGATCAGAATCGGCTGAAGAAAACTGACGATGCTGGCGCCCGCCCAGATCACAGCGGCTACAATGACGACAAGAACAACGAGGAAACAGGCAGTCAACGCCGCCCACATCGTCTTGCGCTGCCACAATGTGGGGTAATCCTTCATCTCTCAACATTATCGAAATGTCGGCGTCGGATGTTCTAGTGTCGAAATTCGATGTTCGATGTCAGCGCGCTCGTTAGGTAGGATTGGTCTTTTCCGGTAAATCTTTGCCGATGCTCTTTTTCGTAGCCTGGATTTTGTCTGCGAGATTTTTGTTTTTCGGATCGAGCGACAGCGCTTTCTGCCAGGATTCCAAGGCTTCCCGGGCCCGATTCAATTTTAAATAAGTGTCGCCGATGTGTTCAAATACAACAGGGTCTTCGCGCGGTGCAGTCTTCGCAGCCTGAAGCAGGTCGTTCAAGGCTCGATCGAATTGACCTTTTCGAAATTCCACCCAGCCTAGACTATCGAGATAGGAAGCGTTGTTGGGTTCGCTTTGCAACGCGCGTCTGATCATCGTTTCAGCTTCGTCCAGATTCATGTTGTGATCTGCCCACATGTAACCCAGATAATTGAAAGTCTCGGCTGAGTTATCAGGATCGAGCGCAATTGATTTACGGAGCAAGTCGGCGGCCTTGTCGTACAAACCCGCCTGTTCGGCAGCCGCTCCATAATTGAAGTAGAACTTCGCGTTTACGAAGTCAGCATCTTCTTCGAGCTGCGCTTCGTGCAGCGCCTCCTCAAACGTGGCCACCGCTTGCTGGCTTTGCTTTGCTTCGCGCTGCGCGATCCCAAGATAATAAACAATTTCCGGGGCGCCCGGAAACCGTCGTCGGGCTTCGCCCAACAGTTTAACTGCGTGGTCCGGGTCTTTCAATGTTCCCAAAAGCAACTCCGCCAGCCGCACATACGTGCCGACGTGGTTTGGATTGATTAAGAGACTTTGCTCATAATTTGCAGCGACCTTGGCGAATGTGGCTTTGGCTTCATCAAGTCGATTCGCACGCTGGAGTGACCGCGCTTCTTCATCCAGGACTTGGGCCAGTAAATCGTACGGCTGATATTTTTCGGGGTGCTCTTTGATGATTTGTTCCAGCATCTCCACCGCTTTGTCTCTTTGGTTTGTGAGGATAAAACCGGTTGCCAATTTCTCTCGCGCGTTTGCGTCGTCCGGTTGCAGCTCAAGAACACGCAAATAAAGTGGGATCGCTTCCTTCAGTTGCTGCGATGCCGCGTAGTAATCGGCTACGTCCTTCAGGATGCCCGGGTCGTCTCCGGAATTTTCCGCCGCTCTTTTGAAAACCTCGTTAGTCTTTTTCAGCTCGTCAGGCTTCGGGTGTGAATCGGATTTAAATAGAATGGCCACGTACAACTTTCCGAGGCGTATCCAGAAGTTGGGATCATTGGTGTGAACTTTGAGGGCGCGATCCAGAACTTCGAGTGCCCTTCTCTCTTGTCCCGCGGCGAGTTCGATTTCCACCAGGCGCTGATAACCTTCCACATCTCCGGGATTCAAAGTGATGGCGCGATTGGCATAATCAATCGCCTGATCCGTTCTTTTCAGATATCTCGTGTAGATAAATGCGAGTTGCTGGTATGGCTCCGCGTTATTCGGGTTTGCCTTGATCGCGTCCTTCAGCACGTCGATTGCCTGCGGAAAATCGTCCTGCTGTATCAGCAGACCGGCTACGCGCGATGCGAGCTCTGACTGGCCCGGATCGACGTTGAGGACTTTCCGATACGCTTCCAAGGCGCGCTCCATCTCGCCGTTTTCCTCGAACGCCATTCCTTCAACGAAACGCGCGAGCGCGTCCGCTTTGTGCGCCCCTTGCGACCGCAACGCGAGGTCGGGAGACGGTTTCGATGCGACGGAATCATCGTGGCGCGCGACGGTCTTTGCGGGATGAGCGCGAGGAATTCTCACAGGTGAAGCCTTGGGCACCTGCGCCTCGGCAAACGTTGATGTAACGAGAAAACTCAGCGCGAAAACAAGCTTCCGGCGGACGCACCGAACGCAGCACTTTTTCTGCTCCCTCACGCTTAATCTTATCTTTCTGCCGTGGCTGGGCAAACCGCCACGGACAGCAGTTTCGCCAGCAAAAGGAAAAGGCCGTGCCTTACAATTTGTACCGCAGTCGCTTCTTATGCCGGTGCGCCTTCATGCGTTTGCGGCGCTTGTGCTTGGCAATTTTTGCTTTCCTGCGTTTTTTAAGCGAGCCCATTCAGATTTTCAGTAAGTGCGAACCCGATTGAATCATCTAATTCGCTGCAGCGCAAGCGTAGTCGCCGATTCGTTATCTGGTTTCTTGTGACGGTTCGACTGCTGCTTTCTTTTTGTCCTGCGCGCCAATGCCGATTTTCTTCAGAAATGGTTCGATCGATTGTTTGCGGCCCAGGAATTTTTCGATCGACTCATTGACATCGCGCGAATCGCCGGGCTCGTAAATTTCGCGACGCAATTTCATTCCGGCCTGTTTATCGAGGTAACCGTCCTTTGCCTTTTCGAAAACGGTTGCCATGTCGGCGGCAATCGCGTCTGCCCAGGCGTAGCCGTAGTATCCGGCATCATATCCGTTCAGATGACCAAAGTAGGAGACGAAAGTTGTGCTCGGATCAATGGGCAAAAAGACTTTTTCTAAAATCGGGTTCGATATGGCCACGCAATCGTATGGCATCTCTTCAGGATGCGGATCATGCAGAGCAAGATCGAGTGAAGCGAACGCGAACTGACGGCGATAAAGCACGCCAGCATCTGCCAGCTTCGCGTCGTTAAGTTTCTTGACGATTTCCGTGGGAATCTTTTTTGACGGATCGCGGTAATCGGCGGCGAAAGTATCAAGCACTTTCTTATCCCAAACCCAGTTTTGCAGCATTTGCGACGGCGCTTCAACAAAATCACCTGGCACATTCGTTCCGGCAAAGCGGCCATACCTGGCGCGAGTGACAATGGAATGAAGAGCATGCCCAAACTCATGGAAAAGTGTCTCCACGTCCTGATGCGTCATTAATGATGGTGCATCGCCACTGGCAGGCGGGAAATTGCAGAGCAAGGCAACAGTCGGCCGCTGATATTTTCCGTTCGCCAAAAGCTTGCCGCTGATGATGACGAATTGCGCGAAGTGATTGTATTTTCCTTCGCGCGGGAACATGTCGAGATAAAACATCCCGAGCGGCTCGCCCGTGGCGGAATCAGTGACGACATACAACTGGAGGTCGTCCACCCATTTGTGGGGCGCGACGATCTTTTCGAATTTCAGACCAAAGATGCTCTGATAAATATTAAACATGCCATCGAGGACTTTTTGGAACGGGAAATACGCGCGCAACGCTTCTTTATCGACGTTGTATTTTTGCCTGTCCCGCTGGTTGCTGTAGTACCGCCAGTCCCACACCATGATCCTGGCTTTGGGATCATTGGTATCGGCAGCCTTCAACTTTTGCAGTTCTGCAATTTCGCTATCGAATTTTGGCTGAATGCCTGCGACCAAATCGTTGATGTACTTTTCCGCATTCATGCCGGACTTGGCCATTTTGACTTCCGTTTGGTAATCGTCCCATGACTTGTAACCGAGGCGCAGCGCAATTTCGTTTCGAAGCTCCAGCATCTGATTCAGAAGAGGCACATTCTTATCTTTCGCCAGGGTTTCGCGAACGATGTACAGCTGTTTACGCGTCGCCTCGTTTTTGGCGTTCTCCTGAACGGTGTTGAATTGCCACGTGACGTTCGCCATCACGGTATAGACATCGTCGCCGGTTTTGATGCCGGGCGATGCAAAGAAGCTTTCCGGAAGCCCTTCGAGATCGCCTTTGCTGAACATGACCGGAGCGCTGGACTTAACGATGTTGGTGTCGAAATCCGTCCCCACCTTCGACAGTTCCTTGCGCAGTTGCTCAACTTCCTTGCGCTGGCCAGAAGGCAATTCCAAACCGGCACGGCGATAATCGCGTAGCGTTTCCTTCAGCAGCTTTTCGTCTTCGCCGCTGAGCTTTGGATGCGTATCAGCAAACGCCTTGATCGCTTTGTAAACGTCCTCGCGATAATCGACACCGACCGCCCAGTCCTGAAACGCTTTCACGGCGTTCTCCGCAGCAGTGCGCAGGGCGGGATTCGTGTTCGTCTCCTTGATGAGGGTGGCCCTGTTCGCCGCCAGACTGGCCTCGTAAGTAATATCATCCAAGGCGACGACAGTGCTCTTGAAAGTCACCTTGCTGGGATCTTGGGCACCAATCCGATCCAGCGATGTGTTGGCCTTCGCGATCGTATTCTTCATCGCAATCTCAATCGCTTCCGGTGTCTGCTCCCAATCGGGAATCGTCAGTATGGCGTTCGCCTTTGCCGCGACGGCACGAAAATCATCGACAGTTTTCATTTCGGCAGCCGAAACAATTAAGGTCGAAGCGAGCAGAATGAGAGAGATGTAAACAACTGCGGCTTTATTGGAATCGTTTGACATAGCAGTGCAGGAGCAAATAGGCCAAAGACTTGCACATATTTTCACCGGTGGCAGACGGAATTTTAATGATTCTGTGTTTCATCTGTGTTGATCTGTGACGAGAAGAGCGATGTGCCGAGACGCATAAAGCATGCTCCACAAATTTTTCGTTGCCTTTATTCCGATTTTTGTCGCCATAGATCCAATTGGCCTGGTGGCCATGTTTATGGGTTTGGCCGGGGACACTCCACGCGAACAGCGACAGCGAGAAGGTTTCATCGCCATCTTCACGGCGCTTTGTATTTCGGTTGGATTTATATTTCTCGGAAAAATAATCTTTACCGCACTTGGAATCACCGTATCGGATTTTCAGGTGGCAGGCGGCCTGATCTTGCTCGGGTTAGCTGGGCGGGAATTGCTTAACGTCGCGCCCGCCAGTCGCGAAGCCACCCACGACTTCGGCGTCGTGCCACTTGGGATGCCTTTGATAGCCGGGCCGGCCTTGCTGACAGCGTTGCTCGTCCTGGTCGATACAGTCGGTCTGGTGTTTACGATTGCGGCGCTTCTGGCTAATCTCGCGCTGGTGGTGATCGCGTTCTGGAATGCCGATTTTGTCGCGCGCTGGATGGGCAGACAAGGTTTACGAGGTGTGTCGAAAATTGTCGCGCTCCTGCTCGCCGCCATCGCGGTCAGTCTGATCCGCCGTGGCTGGCACGGCGTGTAGGGTGCCCACGACTCGACTGGGCGGTTTGCTCGGCAACGACCTCGCCGCGCGTTAGAAACCTGAGTCGAAACGTCCGCCGCTGGCAATGTGCCTTCGCGTTGAAGGCCAAAATTCCTTCAGCTCTGCGGTCTTGTCGCCGTGCTGATATCGCCAATTCAACTCGGTTTCGATAGCCTTGATTTCGTCCTGCTGTGGCAGCGCCATTCCGTTGTAGATGTAGGCAGGGACTTCATTACGCGTCCGTGTGAATGGGACTGTTGCGTAAAGATCGAGCCTGCGCTGCTGCAATTGGCCGGTGCTCCAATCCTTATAGGCCGGACTGCGATGGCCCCAGACGTCCGCGGTGTAAGCGTACCGGGAATAAGGATATCCTCCGGTCACGGCACCAGGAGGTGGCGCGGGTTGATTTGCACAGCCAATCAGCCCCACGGAAAACGCTGCTAAAAATAATCTTTTCATATGCTATTCCTCGATTGGTAGACTCCTACTTCCTCCAATTTAACCACACAAATCCAACGTAGTCGCAGGTTTGTTTTGCTGTTCAGGCTCAGTACGCTAGAATCCTGGCGCAAATCCAAACGACCGCTGCAGGCCGATTTACAGTACAAATGGGCCGGCCGATTGACACCCTGACGGCCGCTCGGTAAACTCCTCGCTTTTATGAGATTTCCTCTTCCGCTGACTGCGAAAATTGCTGCGTACGTGATCGGGCACAAGCTGCGTGGTACCAAGAAGTTCGCCACGGTGCTTCAACTCGAGCCGTTGCATACGTGCAATCTGACATGCACAGGTTGCGGACGGATTCGCGAATACTCGACATCCCTCAAAGACATGATGAGCCTGGAGGATTGCCTGGCTTCAGCTCAAGAGTGCAATGCCCCCATGATTTCCATCTGCGGCGGTGAGCCGCTGGTGTATCCG
>DASYSX010000070.1:0-14388 GCA_036002955.1 Candidatus Udaeobacter sp.
ACTCATGTTCTTCAACTTGGAGTTGGATACCGGCGAGAGATCGTAAAGCTCGACCAAGCCAATACCCGGAGTCACTTGCTTTCCCCTGACTATCACGGTGTAGGCGCCCGGCGCCAAAGTCTGCGCAGTGGCTGATTCCAATACATTAGGCGGTGTAAGTCCGTTGGCTTCTACTACAAAGTGGTTTGGATCGGACTGCCAGTTGTCGTTGGCGGCGATGAGAGTGTGGGAAGAGTCATATACGCTGAGAACCGGATCCCTGAGCACGTCAGAAAGTCCGAAGCCGCTGAGCGACGGCCCCAGCGCGCGAAGCACTAACGTCTTAGGCTCGGTACCAGTGATGATAAAGCCACCAATCACAACGTTATCACCTTCTGAAACCATGCCCCGAGTAGAGAGATTGAGCGGTTGAGGGCCTACGCTCGGGAACTTCGTGTTCTCTAGATGAATCGGAGTGGAGTTATATGCAGTGTTACAACCTTGGGTTGCATATTGATAATAGAAGATCCTTTCGCCGGCAGTATCCAGGCCCATAAGTTGGGCGAACGTTGGAACGTTCGGCGGTCCACCATTAACGAACGCATAATCAATTAGATAGTTGTACGGGGCATCCTCATAGACGCTTGAGCAGATCGGGCAGTGGATGTTCTGGTTCGCAGGGTAATTCCACACTTCAGTCGCTACCTTTCCTACCAGATCCAACGTATACTTGCGGGGACTCGCATAGTTGCGGTAATCCCCTGGAGGCCTCTGAAAAACACTCGGAGCGCCATTATCAAAAACCATAAGATTTTGATCAAAGGTAATCGAAGGAGCGTGTTGGCCGATGGGTGGCAGGCTGCCGGGCGCAATGGCGAGCGCGAATTTCCTCAGAGAGGCGAACTGGTGCCACTTTTTCGTCGGATCCCCCAGGATCCATTTGATAGCGCGTGTTTCATAATCAAGGCAAATAACAAAATTTTCCCGACTTGAAACGATCAGAGAGTCGTCGGCCCGGTTGTATGCGGCACCGTTGTTATGGAACCAATCGGTCGGCGTCGGGAAGACAAATTGATTCGGATCGTCTCCACCAGCGACCATGGCAGCCCTAATGATCTGCGCCATGTTAAATGTCTTCAGAACCCTGCCATCTGAACTATCAACTTCCAGGATTGTGGACTCGAAGTAGGAAGTGGTATCCGGCTGAATGAGTAGTCCCTTTTTACCAACATCAATGTTATGATGCAGGTCTACAACACCGATATCCCTATAGTCTGAAAGCAAGCTGGCCTCACCATCAAGTTCCACTCGAAATAACTGGCTTCGTTGTGTCGCATATATTGCGTTGTCGAAAAAGGTGGAGGATGCAAACAGACCGATCGGCTTGAATAATGTGCTCACCCATCGCAGTGCTCCATCGGAATCGAGAATGACAGGTGAAAACGTTCCGCAAGAAGAGCTGTCAAAGATGTAATCATAACTCAAGCGCGTGCTGTGCGTCCTGGGTTGAAGCTTGGTCGGATTGTTGTAGCCGCAGCCCTGATCATCGAAAGTGGCGGTTGTGATTGCGGTGGCAGCTTGCTTTGAAGAACCGTCCAAAAACCGATAAGTCAGTCTTACGACATTCGCGTATCCGGCGTAAAGCCCGTAGACTGGCAAAATGATCTGTGGCGAATGTTCAAAGCCCCGACTCACGAGGTACTCGTTGGAATAAGTGCCTGAAAGTGGGCGGGTGACGGAGCCTGGCTTCGGAGTGATGGTGAACTGAATGCTCTTTAGAACCGTTGTGTTGCTGACCTGCAGGGTCAGGTTACTGATGAACGGCGTAGCACCCGCTGTGTGACCGGTGAGTGTTATCGTGGTGTCATTTGCCTGGGTCGCGCCAGCGAGGTGGCTGAGAACCATGAAGGCGGAGCCAATGATAATTAGTGCGGATGCTTTTATAGCGCATCTTTTTAGATGGCAGTTTCGACAAGAAGAATGCCCGAGGGACATCACAGGTGACCCATTCGAGACCAGCAAAAGCTATGAACTAACGGATAGTATAGACTTCGGCCAAGCCAACACCTGTACCGCCATTAGCTCCGCTCACGATGGCGGTATATTTTCCTGCGGGCAGGTGAAGCACGAGTGCCGATTCCGCCGGATTCGGCGGCGCGAGTCCATTCTTCTGGACGAGAATTGCGTTAATATCGTCTTGCCAGTTGTTGTTGGTGGCGATCGCCGTTCCGCTTGAATCGTAGATTGTTAGCACAGGGTCGCTTAGCGGATCGGTTACACCGAAAGAAGCTAGCGATGGGCCAAGGGCGCGCACAACTACGGTTTCGCTCTCCACGTCACCAACGATAAAGCCACTGATGAGCACGTTATCCAGCGTGCCGACGGAACCGCGGGCGCTCATGTTCTTCAACTTGGAGTTGGACAGGGGCGAGAGATCATAAAGCTCGACCAACCCAATCCCAGGGGTCCCTTGTCTGCCCCTGACTATCACGGTATATGCGCCGGGCGGCAAGGTCTGCACAGTCGCCGATTCCAATAGATTGGCCGGGGCGAGTCCGTTGGCCTCTAGTAGGAAATGATTGAGATCAGACTGCCAGTTGTCGTTGGTTGCGATGAGAGTGTGAGAAGAGTTATACAAGCTGAGAACCGGATCGCTGAGCACTCCCGAAAGCCCGAAATCGCTCAGCGATGGCCCCAGCGCGCGAAGCACGACGCTCTTGGGAGCGGTTCCGCTGACGATAAAGCCGCCAATCAGAACGTTGTCACCTTCTGAAACCATTCCTCGAGTAGAAAGATTGAGCGCCTGGGGGCCTACGGTCGGGAACTTCGTACTCTCCAGATGAATCGGAAGGGAGTTGTAAGCAGTGTTACAACCTTGAGTTGGAAATTGATAATAGAAAATTCTTTCGCCGGCAGCATCCAGGCCTACGAATTGGGCGAAGGTGGGAACGGTGGGCGGTCCACCACCGTTAACCAATGCGTAATCGATCAAGTAGTTAAACGGCGCATCCTCATAGACGCTTGAGCAGAACGGGCAGTGGATGTTCTCGTTCGCGGGGTAGTTCCAAACTTCAGTCGCAAGATTTGACACCAGGTCCAGGGTATACTTGCGGGGAGCCGCATAGTCGCGTTGAGCGCCTGGAGGATTCTGGAACTGACTCATTTGACCGTCATCAAAAAGCAGAAGACCCTGATCGAAAGTAATGGACGGAGAGTGTTGTCCGATCGGTGGCAGACTGCCAGGCGCTAGGTCAATTTCAAATTTTCTTAAAGACGCGAACTGGTGCCACTTTTTCGTCGGATCTCCCAGGATCCATTTGATAGCAGCGGTATTATAATCGACGCATATGACAAAGTTTTCGCGGCTTGAAATGACCACAGAGTCATCTGCCCGGTTATATGCGGCACCGTTATTATGGAACCAATCGGTTGGCGTGGGGAAGACGAATTGGCTCGGGTCGTCACCGCCAGCAACCATGGCTGCGCTGATGATGTTAGCCATGTTAAATGTCTTCAGCACGTGACCGTCATTGCTATCGACTTCCATGATTGTGGACTCGAAGTAGGAGGTGGTGTCCGGTTCGATGAGCAATCCGGTTTTGCCAGCATCAATATTATGATGCAAGTGGAGTACGCCGTTGTTGCTATAGTCCGCAACCATGAGAACCGTCCCATCAAGTTCGATTCGGAATAGCTGGGCGTTTTGCGTCATGTAAACCGCGTTGTCGAAGAAAGTGGAAGCCGCAAAAAGGGCGCTGGCCGCGGGCAGCGGGCTAACCCAGCGCAATGCTCCATCAGTATCGAGAATGATAGGTGAGAAAGTCCCGCAAGCAGACCTGTCAAAAATATAATCATAACTCAATTGAGTGCTGTTCGTCCTGGGTTGAAGTATGGTCGGGTGGTTGTAGCCGCAGCCTTGATCATTAAAAGTGGCGGTGGTGATTGCGGTCACACCTTGCTTTGAAGAGCCGTCCATAAATCGATAAGTCAGTCTTACGATATTGGTGTACCCAGCGTAGAGTCCGTAGACTGGCAAAGTAATCTGTGGCGGATGTTCAAGCCCTCTGCCCATAAGGTAGTAATTGGCATAAGTGCCTGACAGTGGCCGGGTGGCGGATCCCGGTTTCGGATCGATCGCGAACTGAATGCTGTTCAGGACGGTTGTATTGCTGACCTGCAGCGTCAAGTTACTGATGAAGGGTGTAGGCCCGGCCGTGTGACCGGTGATTGTTATCGTGGTGTCATCTGCCTCCGTGGCCCCTGCGAGATTCGCGAAGACCATGAAGACAAAACCAATGATGATTAGTGACCATGTTTTCATAAAGCGTTTATTTCCCAAGTTTTCTCCTAATAGGGTGGCGAGCGTGTCAAAGAAGACAATTCAAGTCCAGCAAAAAATTGCGATGACATGCATTTTTAGAGATCGTCGAATTCACACGCGTAACGCGAGGTCGAGTTGGCCATTTGCGCTCGGATAATCACACAGAGGCGACAAACTGTTCCGCGCTGATTTTCGGCTTGAACAATCATTACAATTCTGTTCGCCGGCCGAGCGACAAAACTGGTCTCGAATGTTTTGCATTCGATTCTCGAGATTTATCAAATATTCGACAAAACCGGCAGGCGGCGTGAATCGACAAGGATATATATGAATATTAGGCTTCGGCCCGATTCGGAGAATGACAGCAAACGGTAGAGTGGGCGACTACAGCCCAACAGAAACGATTTCCCCGGCTATGCCGGCGGGTGCTCGTCGATTTTGGGTTCACGTAGCAATAGGCGTTTCCTGCTTTATTCTCGCGCTTCTGTTTTATTACGGCGCCGTTCTTCGGATTGAGTTCAAACGGACGTACTTTCTTGATCTTGGTCCTTACACGGACGGGGTGGAATATTTTGCGCAGGCTAAGTCGCTTTTGAAAGGAGGCGCGCCAACGATTCAGATTGGATATGACAAATTGCCGTCCCGCTACGCGCCGGGTTACCCAATTTTGATGATCCCCTGGCTTAGATTTCTGCCGCACCACGAAATTCTGGCGCCATTTAGAACAAATCAGACGATCGGGCTGTTGCTAATCGCAGGCACCTTCGCGCTTTATTTCGCGATCGGAAGGCCGCTGTGTGGAGGATTAGCAGCCGTGTTAGTGGCAACCCAACCGTCGTTCGTTACTTTTAGCCGGTCGTCGATGAGCGACCTAAGCGGCGGAGCCGCTATCGTGCTCGCCTTTGCTTTAGTCTACTTGGGACTCCGCTGGAAGCGCCGCTGGTTAATTTACATTGCTGCCGTTGTTCTTGGGTTGTCTTTGTGCATTCGGCCACAGTTATTGTTCATGGCTCCCTTGTTAATAGCTATGGCTCTCTTTCCGGCTAAAGTATCCTGGACGAGATGGCTCATGCATTGCTGCCTCGCTCTTGCTGTATTTGCGGTAGCGGCGAGTCCTTACTTTATCCTGAATGCTGTAGAATTTGGACATCCGTTGAAAACTGGGTACGAATTCTGGGTACCACAATTGGCGAACAAGCAAGCTGCTTTTTCCCTGCACAACGTGCCTCCCCAACTTGCCATGATCTGGTCTGAGATCGCCGCCAACTGGGATCAATTTCGGCTAGCGAACCTCTTTGGAACGGGCACTTATGTAGTACCAGCTTTCATTCTTTTATGTGCTCTCGGTCTGGCGTTCATCCGTATGCGGCGTTTCGAGATCAGCGTATTGTTAGCAGCAAGCGTCTACTTTGTGTCGATTGTAACCTGTACCTTCGTCGAGGGCAGGTTTTACATCCCTATTTTTTTACTCTTGGTCGCGCTCGCCGTTCTGCCTGTGGAATGGGCAGTGAATCAGGCTCTCAAAGGGCGCTTGTCGATCTGGGGTGTTGGAGCGCTGGCGTTATTTTTGTTTAGCTGCATCGGTTATCCTTCACAATCAGGCTTTAGGCCCAAGAGTGGTCGATCGCAAGCCTGGGACGCTCTTCATTACGCAAACAGGAATGGAAAATCGTTCCGCTACGAGGCGCAGAAGGAATTCACTCGCATCTTTCGGGACAAACCCGGCATTGTCTTATCTGACATCGATCCCGCCTATTTGAATGCCCTATTGCCGGAGCGATTCGTAGCGGCTCCGATCGACGATCACCATTACTATTGTTTCAGCCAGTTTTGGCATTATGGAAAAGTTGAAGCGATCCGGCTAGTTCAAAGCGGCCTCGATCAGGCGACTCCTGTGTACGCTCTTCTTGTACCTTCAATAGATAATCATGACGTTCAGCGTTTGCCTTCGATTCAAGGGTACAGTTGGAAACGGAGTGAGAAATCGAATTCAAGGGCTGTAATCATGATATTGACAAAGGATGCCTCGCCTCTGACGGTGAACTCCGCGTTCCATTTAGTGGAGTGGTGACAATGAAGCTATCTGTCGTTATCCCTTGTTACAATGAGCGGTCGACCATCGAAACTGTGGTAGATGCAGTCCGTTCAGCACCGGTCGAAGACGTGGAAATTATTGTCGTGGACGACGGATCGACCGATGGAACACGAGAACTTCTCAAAGCAAAACCTCAGGGATGGGTCGATAAGATCGTGCTGCCGGAACGAAATTTCGGAAAGGGAGCAGCTTTGCGTGCCGGTTTCCAGGCAGCTACCGGTGATCTGGTGATCGTTCAAGACGCCGACCTGGAGTACGATCCGAATGAATACCCCATTCTTCTCGCACCGATTCTCGAGGATCATGCCGATGTTGTGTTTGGTTCCCGGTTCCTGGGCGGCAGGCCTCATCGGGTGGTTTACTTCTGGCATATGGTTGGAAACCGATTTCTCACGTTGCTGTCCAACATGTTTACAAACTTAAACCTCACTGACATGGAAACATGTTACAAAGTGTTTCGGCGCGAATTCCTGGACGGGATTACCATTGAAGAGGACCGGTTTGGATTTGAACCTGAGATTACCGCAAAGGTAGCGAAAGCCCGCTCCAGAGTTTTCGAAGTCGGCATTTCATATAACGGCCGAACGTACGAAGAAGGAAAAAAGATAGGATGGCGTGACGGCGTGAGAGCTATTTATGTGATTGTTAAGCATAACCTGTTTCGAAGGAACAAAGTTTTATGGAAGAGCGATATTCAGGAGTCGATGTCCTCGAAGCGCTCCAGGGCGCGCACAACTACAACGATTACTTGACTCGCTTGATTTGCGAATCAACCGAATCAAAGGATCTGATCGACTTCGGCGCGGGTATTGGGACGTTCTCCAAACGGCTGCGAACGGCCGGTTACCAGGTTAAGTGCATCGAACCGGACTCTGTGCAGAGAGAAAGACTCGAGGAACAAGGCTTTGACACTTTCGCCAGCATTACTTCGACCCCGGATCATTCAGCGTCTTTCATTTTCTCGCTGAACGTTTTTGAGCACATCGAGCACGATACCATCGCGATACGAGAGGTTCGCCAAAAATTGAAACCGGGAGGCGCTCTCCTGATCTATGTTCCTGCCTTTGAGTGTCTCTGGACAAGTCTGGACGCGAAGGTGTGCCACTATCGACGCTACACAAAAAGGACCCTTCGTCGTCTTGTTGAGCAGGAAGGGTTCGCCATTGAACAGGTTCGGTATGCTGACTGTCTCGGTTTTATTGCTGCGCTTGTTTTTCGGCTGCTCAATAGAAACGCGTCCACGGTGACGAATACTGCAATTAGCTTTTATGATCGGTGGCTATTCCCGCCAAGCCGCTTCCTGGATAAACTGTTCGGTCGATGGTTTGGAAAGAACGTCTATGTGCTTTGCAAGCGCTTGTTGGTTTTGACGTTCTAACGGACAGTTCGCGACCTGTGCAACCTGTCTTCTAATTTAACTATATTTCCTTGCGTCCGACACGGCTTACGTTTTTGTCGCTCAAGGAACTTGATCAGCTACGGAGAACATTTTCGGGCTGAGCAAGCTGACCCTAAACCTGGTATTCGGAGCGACACATTCGAAAACAATTGCGGGCGGGCCGTTCGCATGTGAACCTCATCCCCGAACCGTTAGCGAATTACAAGCACAGAGGAGGGAACAATGGCGACTAAGTTTGTATCGTGTTGCATGGGGAGGACGAGCCTCTCATTACTCGTCGGTTGTTCAGCAACCTTTTTCATTGCTCTGCAAACGCTCGCCTCTGGCGCAGGTGTTGCGACAACAGAATCGTTGCCCGGTGGGACCCAGTCTGAAGTGCGCGATCTCGCGACGACAGGCGGCATCCCTAGCACAGCTCTTTCTAAAGGGGATGAAGTTAACGTTAAAACGTACGGGGCTGTCGGTGACGGTGCGACGAATGATACCGCGGCATTTAATGCGGCTTTGGCGGCGGCTGCTACGGCGGGCGGCGGAAGATGTCTGGTTCCGAAAGGAACCTACCTTATTTCTGCCACCACCAATCCTGCTATCATGTCACACGTATCGTCAGATGTTCATTTGGTGGGCGAGGGCCGCGAAGTGTCCATCCTTAAAATTGCCGGCATTCCGGCGGGCAACTTTCTGTTTTGTTCCGGGGATAACTGGAGCGTCGAAGGTTTGACGATTGATATGCAGGACTATTTCATAAAGCGCGCCGGATTTGCGGCCATTGTTGCCACTGGCAATAACTGGCGAGTAACAAACTGCGCGATTACCAAAATGGGGCGCGTGGGAATAAATATCAAGGCCGGCGCAAACGGATACATACAGGGAAACGTCATTACCAAGACAGTTCCTTCGCCTGTTCTCAATTCGGCGATTCTTGCCGTGGTAGATGCCGAAAAACATCTCCCTGAAAAAATGCACATCATCGACAATGTTTGTGTAAACTCCCTGATTTATTTCAACGGAAAGAATTCCATCATCGCCAGGAATCGGGTAAGCGGGTCGCGCATCGGCACTAACATCTGCACGGGAGTTTTCAGCGACAACGTTTCTGTGATAAACAATATTTGCTCTGGCGGGCGCGGCCGCGATGAGAATAAGTGCGTTGTAAGCGGGTTTGAATTGTGGGCACCAAATTCAGTGATTGCGAATAACACCTCCTACGACAATGATGGCGCTGGAATTACCATGGGCGGGAACAATTGTTTAGTGATAGGAAATCGCTGCTGGGACAATGCCCTTCTTACCGGAGGCGTCGGAGGCAGCGGAATTGTAGCACGCGCTCACGCGAAGTTCCCGAATGCCGCATCGGGTTCTGTCTTTATAGGAAATTCATGCTTTGATAGTCGACCCCGGAGGGCTATGACTCAGGCTTACGGCTATAATGAAGTGGGTTATGGGTTAAAAAACATCACACACTTTGGAAATGACTACGGCCGCAACAAGATTGGTTCGACTCACTCTAATGGCCTTCTGGGTCACCCCAACGTTTCGAAAGTCCAAGCAGATGACGCGACTGCCTTACAGATTTCGCCCGCGATGAAAGATAAGCTGAAGGCGCTGGCCTCCGACGATAATATAAAGATGTCGGATTTCGCCCGTCGCGCGTTGCGTCAATTTCTCGATCGATAGAAAAGGTGCGCAGCTCAACAGCCGTTCGAAATCCGTGGCATCAAAGCATCGAATCTAATAAACGCCGTTCTCGTACCGCAGACAGCTTCATAGCGGCCAATATTGCAACCCCTAGCAACCAACAACACATTCCTGGGATCAGCCACCACGGATGATACGACCATTGGATCGTACTTTTGCCCGAAGGGACAGTCACGGACATAAAATGAGGCCAACTTGAATCGATAGCAGTCGCAGCGCCGTTAATGCGGGCATGCCATCCGGGGAAGTTGCTCTCTGCGAAGGTAAGTTTATTTCGCTGATTCGTTGCTACCTCTAAAGTTACACCGTTTCTCTGCCACTTCACGAGACCAATGGTCGCCGATGCCGTTTGGTCTGGGCTACCACTCCAACGAAAAACAGCGCGCGACGCGGGACGTTCGTAAAGCAACAAGTTATTAAAAGACGATAACAACGTCAGACCCTCGCTGGGCTTGTCGGTTACGACGTACCGCGCGCCGATCTGATCAAGGGCTTGCGATGAAAGGCTCCAATCTCTGCTCAGCAGATCAAAGTAGGAGATCAGCATGCTAGAGCGGTAGCCGAGGACGGTGTTCAGGTGAAAAATATCCCCGCAGTTAGGTGGTATCAGCTCCTTAGGACGTGCTAATACGCGGTACATTCCTGGATCCGCTTGGTTCCGTTCTTCGAGAAAGGTGATCAATGGCGTTTTCTTGTAAAGTTGATCTGCCGTTATTGGAGACTTCGTGGGTAACCACCAGGGGAACCCATTCTGTCGTGCCTCGGATGCGAAAAAAACCCATACGACAACGAAGATCGTAACTCTTGCGGTGCGCTGCGGAATTCCACTAAGTGCCACTTGGAGGCCGAAGGCTGCCAGCGTCGCGAAACAAAACTGATAAAGATACAGAATCCGCACCGGCTCCCTCACCATGTTCAGCAGTGGGAGCCGATAAGCCAACCAACCAAACGGAGTACGTCCCGCCAATGCGACAAGCAGGGTGAAGCCGATGATTATCAGCACAAACCAGCGCCACGTTCCGGACACTCCCAGCCCGAAGCACGCACAAATCAAAGCGGTGACTGTCAGATAAAGCGTGGCGCCTTCGACGGCACCGCTGTGACCAGTATAAACGCTGAACAAATCCGGAAAGGCCAAGCTATGTTGGTTATAAACTTGGACCGGCAGCACAGTTTGAAGAGCCTTTACCGGACTGGTTAGGCCTACCCAACGATAAGCCCTCGCAAAATATTCGTGGCTTGAGGCCAGCTGAATATAAGCAAACAGGAACGCTATCACGGCAACCGCAAGAAGTGCGCCAGCGGCCCGCCACAGATTAATAGTCCAGCTCGAAGGCGGTGTGCGCTTCTCAAACAACAGAAACACGGCAAAAAAACCGAGCATTAGACTATTGTGAATAAACGGCTGCGGATGGCCCGCGAGGAGCGACAAGGCAAGCGTCAATCCAGCGAGGCCGGTCCAGGAATTGCGCCACGGAGTTTTAGCGGCGAAACCACGTTCGAAAAAATAAAGAATCCAGGGAAGATAGATAAGTCCCACGAAAATATTTGCCTGTCCGGAAGCACGAGTTGCGACTGGTCCAACCCAGCAAAACACAGCACCGCCAAATAGACTTGGCCACCTTTCGACACCCCGTTGCCGGAGAAACAGGCTCATGCCCCACATCGCCGCCGCGAAATGGAAGAGAATCAGTACGTCAAGTTTGGCGGGAGTCGGAATTCCGGTTAGCCAGACGTATAGAATGTTAATTGGATAGAACGCACCCGTATTCCATTCCCCAGAGAATGGAAACCCGGCCTCCACTGAGAAGTCCCAGAGCGGCGGAGCAAGCGCACGCCAGTCATCCGCGAGCTTGTGCATCCATGGGTAGTATTGATAGGTATTATCATAACCGCACAGGAACGTACTGGTTCGTGGAAAGACCGCAGAATGGAAAAAGATGAAGGTAAGAACCAGGCACAAGAATGCCATCGCCGCTTCCGATGTAACTCGTCGTGAAATCCAGGGCTTACTCTTATGCCCCAGATGGCCACCATCAGAAGCCGCAGCGGTGGATGATCGAGGTCCTATTGAGAATCCGATGAGTTCTCGGATCGCTTTCATTCTGTCAGTGTGACCCGAGCTGGACCAAAATTGAATGCATCATCACATTGACCGGAGCGTGACTGTGGCAATCGTGTTCTCCGCCACCAATGGCAAGCCTTTTGAGACATTTTGTAAATAAAATGTCATGCCGTCATGAACCCATTGACCGGTCGATTGCGAATGACGACCAGGACCCTGAATGGCTAGAAGGGGCCCATCGGGCGCATTGACGCGAATTTCAACCCTGCTTACCCCATGAACCAGCCATGAGAGGGTACTTTGTCCCAGGCCTTGTGAATCGGGTTGGTAGGGATTGGGATCGGCGTTAATGAATCCCGTGGGTGCAGGTGTAACAGCGCGCGCTTCCAAATTGCCTGTCGGAAATACTGAAGCGGTCGGCGGCAGAATGTTATGCCTCTGCATCGGCATTGGGTTCTCAGTCTTCTCGCAAACCATATAGACATGATAAGACGGCAGGACCTTGTTATCGATCAGGAAATTGTCGAGCACAAACAGTGCCTGTACTAATGGCATGATCTCAGCATCGTTCTCTCTGAAGTTACCGGATATCTCGCTAAAGATTAAAAACAGCAGCGTTCCGCCAACGTACCTGAAATGTCTCACTTCGAAGCGGCTAGCGGTTAACGGTACGATTTCGCTGGCACGGATGCTTTCGGAAGGATCCGAACTGTTCATCCCGTCGAGTGACAATCGGAGAGCTTCCTTTTTAATGTCCTTGAATCTTGGCATGCTGCGGTAGCGTTCTGGAATAGCCTTAAGGAAAGCGTCAGCCAGTTCAAGATCGCGCCTCGGGAACTGCATTTGTGATGGGCCGATGTATTCGTACATAACAAACAATCCTCCCGGTTTCAGTGTTTGCTTGATCTGGTCAAGGAGGTGTTCAAGCTGAAACACATGGTGCAATGCAGCGTGCACGTAAACGGCGTCATACGTCTCCTTCGGCAGTTTCGCGGTGTTTAGGTCCGCGACCTCATAAGTCAAACCGTCCAGCCCCTCGTCATGGGCCGCTTTTCTTGCCCCCTCAATTGCGCCCTCAGCAACGTCGACACCATGAATAAGCTGGCAGTAGTCGGCACGACGTAAAACTCGCTCGATCACACCAAAGCCACATCCAAGCGACAGAACTTTGATTGGCTTCTTAAACTTAGCCAATAGAGCTGCCGAATGTGTGATCCAATCCATGTCCGGATCTCCCGTAGCCCGGCGGTTCATATTTTGGATAGCACCAGGTATCTGAAGCCACTGTGTGCCAGGGACGTCGCGCCCGGGATCGCTCCAAAATTCAGCCGCTTTGTCAGTGGACTCGCTCATGCAAAATCATGCCACTGTTGAACCGTGCTGCAAGACTCCGAGCGAGCGGGATAACTGTAACGACCCATGTCTGTCATGACGTGTGCTGTCAAAGCGTGGCTTGTTTTACCCGGGCGCCGAACTCAGCCTCCAGCTCGGCAGCTGCGGGAGGTGAGTGTTTCTCAGGCTGGGACGTTTGCTCAATCTCAGCGGAAAGTCGCCGCGCCTCTTTAATCATTGCATGATCAGCAGAAGGATCGTCAGATTTAAAATCCGGCGGTACATTGGAACTATTGATCCGCTCTGAAAGCGGCTCTAGACACTTGGAAGAATAAGGCTCGTCCAAAAAATCAAGCAACGAGCGCAGAGCCGACTCGGGGTTTTCCACCAAGGCCGTGTAGCGCACGCGGTAAATCACACATGGACCGTAAGCCTCTTCCGCCTTCAAACAGGCTCTGACCGTGCGCAGCCAATATTTGTACGCGTCTTCCTGATTTGCCACCAAATGGGTTCCTGCGATTCGATGGAAATTTAGCATAGACCGAACGACCGAACCCACATCGCGCACGATGTGGATGAATAAAGCGTTTGGAAACAGTTTGCGCAGACCACAAATATGGAAGGAGTACTCTGGCGTTTGATCTACCCAGCGCGTCTTGTGTTCGGAGTCCGAAGCCGGCGTTCGAAGTGAATCAACAAGCTCCGAGTAAAGCGGACCGCCCGCGATTCCGTACTGCTCAATCGCTGCATTGGTAGCAGCATCCAATTCGCCAGTCACTTCGCTAATGTACAATCCCTCTTTTTTGAGCAGGCGTTGGACTGCTATAACCAGGCGTTTCCTGTCGAGGTCACATCGATGTTTGAGCACCAGTGAGTTGATACTGCGTCCGATGTGCGAGAAGAATTCATCCCCTGAGATGTCCATTGCACTTAAGATGGAGAAGATGCCGCGCGCCGCACCAATCTGGTAACTCTTCGCGGCGTTCACCGCAAAATCTCCCATCCAGTTGGATTCTGGCACTGGAAAGATATTGGGATGGTGGCCAAGGCACCATGCGAGAATGCTAGTTCCAGATCGCGGCGAGCCTACCACGAAAATTGGTTTGTTAATCTCCTCGTGCATGTCAGCGATGTTGAGCCATCCCGTCCGTCCCTGTTTGCGATGGCTTCGATGGAGCGATGGGCTTTCGGCGCATCCAGAAGCTGCCCCCGATCCAGCGATGCAGATCCGGAAAAGCAGCTCGAAGCTGATCCTCATGATAATGGCTGAGACAGTAGTTAGCGAGTAACACTTCGAACTCGGAGTTGAACGTTAAAAATGCCTGCAGCAAGTACTGCTCGGTCCAGAAGCGTAACTCGTCCAGTACCCAGTCACGCCGGTACTCGAAAGGCAGAAAGATGTCATGCACGTGAACGATGACTCCCGGATTTAGACGCGGTAACACCTCCAGGAACAGGTAGTTGACGTCGCCGCCTATCTTCACCGTATGAGAGCTGTC
>DASYSX010000071.1:0-2869 GCA_036002955.1 Candidatus Udaeobacter sp.
TCGATCACATGTCCGTAAAGCAGGCGATCCGTCAGATTTCCAAGAATGCCGGCAAGGAGAAGCGCTAGCGACACGTCGCGCCACGGATCAGACCGCCAATGCCGCATCAGCAGAATTGTCACGATAACCAAGGCGACGAGAGAAATTATGACGAAGAAAGTGTTGTTACCCTTGAAAGATCCAAACGCCGCGCCGGTATTGGGGACGTTAACCAGATTAAAGAAATCAGGCACTACACTGAGAGCCTCGTAAGGACTTATCGATCTCTGCACCCACTGCTTTGTCAGCTGGTCCAAAGCATAGAGCGGAAGCGAGAGAAAAAGGATGAACCGCATTATGAATGCCGCCACGCGGCTGAATGACGAATGACGAATGACGAATGACGAAGTAATGACGAAGCCCGAATCACGAAATTAACCCGAGCGGTGATTTCAGCGTTCGTCATTTAACCATTCCTTAGTCATTCGTCATTCGGGTTTCCTCATTCCGGCAACCACGCTCTCGCAACGATCGCACAATTCCGGGTGCGCTTGGCTCGCGCCGACAGTCGGCCGATGTCGCCAGCAGCGGGCACATTTTTTGTAAGGCGTTTTCGTTACCGAAGCGCTCGCTTCTTTTGCCTGTTGAATCGTCAAATCGCTCAAAATGAAAAACTCCTCCAGTTCTTCCTTGGGAATCTTTTCTGTAACGTCGGAATCGGAATTCAAAACCACGCGGGCTTCCAATGTGTTGCCAATCAGTTTTTCCTGGCGTGCCTGCTCGATCGCCTGCCCGACAATACCGCGCAATCTCAAAAGCTCCTCCACCTGATCGATTGTTTCCCGACCCCGATTCTGTGGCTCGGGAAACTCTTGTACGTGAACTGACGTTGCAGCCCGAGTCGGCGATCCGGATTGGCCAGCATCATCGATACCGGCCACAGCTGAATGGCGCCATGCTTCCTCAGCGGTGAAAACAAGAACTGGCGCGAGCAATCTGGAGACCGCGTCGAAAATTTCGCGCATCGCCGCTTGTGTCGCGCGACGACGTGGCGAATCCGGAGCGTCGCAATACATCCGGTCTTTAGTGATGTCGACGTAGAGACTGCTTAAATCCACAGCGCAAAACTGGTTGAGTGCGTGGTAGACCTTGTGGAATTCGAATTTTTCATAGGCAGATCGGCACGTGGCGATCACTTCATCCAATCGCTCCAGAATCCAGCGATCGATTAAGGTCGTCCCGAGCGAAGTCGAGGGATCCCGCTGCGTCACCTGTACGGTTTCATCGCGGGCTCCTTCGACGCCGCTTCGCTGCGCTCGGGATGACGGTGCGGCAGTAAGGAAATCATGCAGATTCCCAAGCAAAATCCGGAGCGTGTTACGAATCCGCCGGTAGGTGTCGCCTAAACGCGTAAAGATTTCTTCCGAGAACGGCACATCAGTCGTGTAATCAATGCTGCTGGCCCAAAGCCGCAGCAGATCGGCGCCATATTTGCCGACGAAATGATCGGCGGCAGTTGGTTTCTCATACGTGCCAGACTTCGAAATCTTCTTCCCGTCCACATCGACCACAAAGCCGTGGGTCACACACATTTTGTACGGTGCGCGGTTATTCAGCGCGATGCTCGTCATCAGCGATGATTGAAACCAGCCGCGGTGTTGGTCGGTGGCCTCGAGATACATGTCGGCCGGATCGCGCAACTCGGAATGAATGGCGCATACTGCCTTGTGCGAAACGCCGCTGTCGATCCATACGTCGATCGTGTCAGTGCCTTTGGTTGTATCCGGCGGCAATCCAACTTCTTTCGCCAGAGCAGCATCATCCAATTCGAACCAAATGTTGGAGCCGCGCTCCGCGACAAGATCAGCTAGCTTGCGAATGATCTTTGGATCGAGAATGACCTTGCCATTCTTGTCGTAAAAGACAGGCAGCGGCACGCCCCAGCTGCGTTGACGGGAGATCACCCAGTCCGGCCGCGATTCAACCGTTCCCGCGATGCGGTTCTCGCCCCATGCTGGAATCCATTTCACTTCCTGGTGAATTGCTTCGAGCGCTCTGCCGCGCAACGCATCAATGCGGATGAAAAACTGGTCGACATTTCGAAAGATGATCGGCGTTTTCGATCGCCAGCAATACGGATATGAGTGATGAAATTTTTCTTCGCCTAGAAGCCTCCCGCGCTCGCGAAGCAATTCGACGATGTCGCGATTCGCGTCGAAAACGTACTTACCCGTCAGGTTCGGCAAACCGGCTTCATCGGTGAACCGGCCGTGATCGTCGACTGGCGACAAGATCGGGAGTTTGTGTTCCAGTCCTAAAACGTAATCGTCCGCGCCATGACCGGGTGCGATGTGCACTGCGCCAGTTCCGGAATCCATTGTTACGAAACCGGCTGTGAACACCGGAACGTCGCGATCAAGGAACGGATGGCGCGCATTGATTCCTTCAAGATTGGCTCCGGGAAATGCCGCGAGCGGTTTTCCCACTGGCTGTAGTCCTGTGGCTGCAGAAAATCGTGGAACAAGTTTTTCAGCGAGAACCAACGTTTCAGAAGTCCCATCTCGCGAAAATTCTTGGACGACATAGCTCTCTTTTGCATCCACAGCGATGGCGAGATTGGCCGGCAAAGTCCAGGGAGTCGTGGTCCAGATAGCGATGCTCGTTCCATTGGGGAAGCTGTCAGCTTCCCCTACAGCAGCCACAGCCGCAGGCGGACCAGGTTGGTCCGCCGTAGCCTTGGCGGAGGCGGGCGGTCGTGCCCTACCGATGATTGGAAATTTGACGTAAACGGCGGTGTCGTTGCGGTCTTGATATTCCACTTCGGCTTCAGCGAGGGCGGTCTGCGCCCCAGTGCTCCAGAAGACAGGCTTCTGCGCCTCGTACACCAAGC
>DASYSX010000072.1:0-3945 GCA_036002955.1 Candidatus Udaeobacter sp.
CGAATCCAGCCTAGCGCCGCGTGCGCCTCCGCCAGCTCCGGCGCAATTGCTACGGCCTTCTCGACATCAGCCTTGGATTTCGGCCACGCGGTCGCGCGTTGCCCGGTGAGATCGCCAATGAAGTACCAGGCTTCAGAACGCTCTGCGTAAGCTAGAGCATAACCGGGATCGAGCTCGATTGCCTGGTCGAAGTAAGCGACAGCTTTGCGATAGTCCTCGAGATTCCGACGCAGGAAATGGAAGTGACCCTGGAGGTACGCATTGTGCGCTTCTACATTACCGGAAGCACCTCTTTGGGTTGGCCGATCCTGCGATCCGAGCAACGTCACTTTTAGCGACTCAGCCACTGCCTTCGCAATTTCCTCCTGCACGGCAAAAATATCCTTCAGTTCGCGATCGAACGTTCGCGTCCAGAGCTGAATTCCGTCAGCAGCGTTCACCAGTTCTGCTACGATCCGCACTCGATCACCTTGCTTGCGCACCGTGCCATCCAAAAGGGTGCTCACCCCCAACTCTTCGCCAATCGTTTTCGGTTTTTCTTTCCTGTCTTTGAAACGGAATGACGAGCTGCGGCCAATCACTTTCAGTCCGTTGATTTGAGCCAGAGCTGTAATCAGTTCTTCCGACAGTCCGTCCGAAAAGTATTCATCCTTGGGATCTCCGCTTTCGTTCACCAATGGCAGGACCGCAATCGACTTGTTCGGAGCCGCTGTAGCGCTCTCGTTCTGTTTGCCACCCGGCAGTTCTTCGGAGGCGCGTCGCGTTGTTGCATGTTCAGCAGTGTACCGACCGACAAAGAATAAACCGACCGACAGCGCCGCACCGACCATGACGACATACATCCAAGTGCCGCCGTGAGATCGCAGGCCCGCGGCGTCGGCAGCTTCTGTACGTTTGATACCTTCGGACGTCACTTCAAACGCCCACGCGATCATCAGCGCTACCGGAAAACCGATGACGAGTAGGAGGATTACCAGACGCACCACCCAATTTGGGATGTCGAAGAATGGAAGAATCTGGCTGGCGACTTGCATCAGCAGCCAGGCCACAACCGCGTACGCGACCGCAACCTTGTAAACGTTCCGGCGCTTTAGTTCGGCAAAGAAATTGTGCTCGCTCATGGATTTGCTGATGCTGAAGGCATTTTCACGTTGAGCTTCTGACACAATTCGGTGAAACGCGGGTCGCCGCGGTACGGGAGGAAGAAAGGTGTGACTGCCAGCTGCGTGAGACCGGCGTCGCGCGTGGCATAGGCGGTATCGAGCCACTTGAACGTCTGATCGGCCTCCTTGCGGATTGCGTAGAGCACAGCGACCTGAAATGCACCGCCGATTGAATCTTTGGCGATAAAGTTCTTGAGCGCGGCGTCGGCCGCAGATCGGTCGCCGTGCGCTTGGTGCACCAAAGCGACAGCAAAGTCCCGCCAGAAACCTTCGTTTTCGAGTTGTGCATTCGCCATCGCTTGTGCTGGACGGTTTTGCAAAACATCGAGCGTAGCCAGGTAAGTATGAAAACGCGAAGTGTTCGGCTGTAGCTCTAGTCCTTTGCGAAACGCCTCCTCGCCTTCCTTGTAACGACCTGTCCCGACCGTGATTCGGCCGAGATTGAACCACAAGTTGGTAAGGAGAGGGTCCAACAAAAGCGCCTGTCGACACGCTTCCTCGGCTTCGGTGAGTTTACCTTGAGCCAACAGCGAAAGCGTAAGTCCATTTTTGGCGGCAGCGTTGTTCGGAGACGATTGCAGGACTTGACGGAATTCCTTTTCGGCGGTGTGGAAATCGAGCCTGGGGTTCATCGCCAGCAACCCAACTGTCATTCGCACATCAACAGAGTCAGGCGCGAGGCTAACCGCCTTCTCCGCGGCCTGGCGGGCTTCCTCGTACGCTTGCCATGCATCGTCTACGGCAAAGCTGGCAGCGTACTGACGCCAGGCCTGGCTGAGTTTGGCATAAGCAAGTGCGTAATTGGGATCCAAACGAACCGCCTCTTGCAAGAATGAGATCGACTTTCGCAGGCTATCAGCCGTCTGTTGTTGAAAATAAAAGTCTGACTGCAGGACTGCGTTATGAGCCTCAGCATTTTCGCTCGAGCCAACCGCCTCAGTTCGCGCGGATTGGCCTAACAACTTTACTTTCATTTGATCCGCTACCGCCGTAGCGATCTCGTTTTGCACAGCGAAAATGTCTTTCAACTCGCGATCGTAGGTTTCCGACCAAAGTGAGTGTCCGTCGGTCGCATTGATTAGTTCGGCCACGATTCGAACGCGATCACCCTGTTTGCGAACGCTGCCTTCGATGAGGTTGGCGACACCGAGTTTTTCTCCGATCGCTTTGCTATCGTCTGATCTGCCTTTGAAGAGAAATGAGGAGCTGCGTCCGATGACCTTGAGGTCGGGAATCTTCGCAAGCACTGCGATCAATTCCTCGGAGAGACCGTCGGAAAAATATTCGTTACTGGCATCGCCACTGGTGTTGACCAGCGGCAACACCGCGATCGATTTCTGCGGGTTGAAGACTGTAGCCGCCTCGCTGTGTCGAGGCGTGCCATTGCCAGCTGTGTAGCGGCCGAGCAAAAATAAGCCTAACGAAAGCCCCGCAGCGATAAGGACAACGACTATCCAAACACCGCCGCGCGAATGTTGTCGCGCCGCATCCGCGTCTTCGGTCCGCTTGATTCCTTCAGGCGTGAGCTCGAATGCCCATGCAATAATCAGCGCGACCGGAAAACCAAGTGCCGTCGCGAAAATTACAAGCCGAATCATCGAGTTCGGAATTTCCAGGAACGGAAAAACCTGCGTCGCGACCTGAATCAAAAGCCAGCCGACGACGGCATATGCGACCGCCACCTTGTACACGTTGCGCCGTTTCAGCTCGCCGAAGAATATCTTCGGATTCATCGCATGAATTTACTTGGTCTGGTCTTTTGGCGCGAGTGAGTTGACGATCTTCTCGAAACGCCGATCGCCACGAAGCGGATTCCACATGGGATAGAGTTTTAGTCGGGCATAATTCGTGTAGCCCGGCATTGTCACTAGCTTTTGCAACAGTTCGATGGCGCGATCAGGTTCATTGCTCCACGTGTAGACCTGCGCTAACCCCTCGAGCACTAAAGCACCGTCGTAAATGTCCTTGGAAACTGGCATCAGATCGACGGCGTGTTTCGCCTCTTGAATCGCCAATTCTTTATGGCCGAGACCAGCGTCCACTTGAGCGAGAACGGCAAGCGTTCGCGCATCTTCGGGCTTGACCGCCAATCTTTGCTCCAGAATTGTGTGCGCGGCTGAGAAGGCTGCGGTTGCACGCGCGGAATCGCCTTTTGCTTTCGCAATCATCGCCTCGAACCACGCCTTTGGGTAATAGAAGCTGTAATCGATGTCCTGAAAATCTTCGCGTGGTGATGCGGCAAGTACGCGTTCGGCTTCGGCAAAATCACCGTCAATCAACGCCAGGAATACTCGAGCCGGAGTTTGTGCGCCCCCGACATCCATATCTGGGTTTTTGGCGAGCACATCGCGCAACTCTGTTGAATTTCCTGTTCCGTAGAAAATGGGGGACGCCTTTCGAAACAACACAATTGGTGTGCGCTCTCCGGCGGCAATGACACGCTCGTAAACTTTCGCTGCAAGCAGATGCCTGCGTTGCAGGTTGTAGGTATCTGCGAGCAGATTGTAAGCATTGGGGTTTCGCGGATCTAACGCGACTGCATCCGAGAAATCTTTTTCGGCCTGTCCCCAGTTGTTGCGGCGCCGGTTGATGTAGCCTGAAAGAATGAAGAATGCGGCATCATTCGGCAGACCAGGACGCGCTATCGCGAGTTCCTTGAGAGCGCCATCGTAATCCCGGTGGCAACGGAACAGAAAATCGGCCATGGCAAAGTGTGCCTCGGCTGAGTCGGGGCGAAGTCGCAGCGCTGCTTTTACTGCTGCTTCCGCAAGAAGGATTCGAT
>DASYSX010000073.1:0-9108 GCA_036002955.1 Candidatus Udaeobacter sp.
TCGAATGTGAAATCGTTTTTTGCGCATAAATACGGAAGCGGCTCGGGATTCTGTCGCGGGAGCGGTTTCCTGAATGGTTCGAGCGCGTTGAGTGTCACCACCCATGGCGAAACGCTCGTCGCAAAGTTTTTCGCCAGGAAGGGGCCCAGTGGCTGATATTCCCACGCCTGAATATCGCGCGCGCTCCAGTCGTTCATCAGGACCAGTCCAAAAATGTGATCGGCCGCGGAATCGATCCGCACTGGTTCGCCTAACGAGTTGCCCGGCCCGATGAGAAACGCCATTTCCAACTCGTAATCGAGGCTCTTGCTCGGGCCGAATGTCGGCGTGGCTGCGTCCGGCGCTTTCGTCTGTCCGCTCGGCCGGCGCGCATCGGTGCCGCTCACGACCACCGAACTGGCGCGTCCGTGATATGCAACTGGCAACCATTTCCAGTTCGGCATCAGCGCGTTTTCAGGACCCCGCAACATCGTGCCGACGTTATGTGCGTGATGATAGGATGAATAGAAATCGGTATAATCGCCTATGCGCACAGGAAGTTTCATCACCACATCCTTTTGCGCGTAAAAGATTTTTTTCCGCAGCCGCGCGTCATCCCGCAGTACCGGTGTATCCACCGAGAGCAGGTGCTGCAGAATCTCGCGAGTCTTCCGCCACGCGAGTCCTCCAAGCGCGAGAAATGAATTCAGCGAATCGTCAGAGAACACGTTTTGGTTCTGAAATTCCGACGACCGGAGATGGCCGAGCTCTTCCAACGCGGAGAGATCAAGAATTAAATCACCAATCGCGACCCCCACTCGCGGTTTGTCCCGCTTCGGTTGGAAAATCCCGAAGGGAAGATTCTCCAATGGAAAATGCGAATTCGGTGAAACTTCGATGAACGATTTGAGAGGCATAAATGGTAGGGACGATTGACCTCAATCGCCCGAAGTGTGTTTGTTTACGCTGCCTGGGCGGTTCAGGTGAACCGCCCCTACCTTACAAAAAACCGAGCGCGCGCAAATCGTCGCGGGGCTCATCGAAGCTGCAACTGCCGAAAGACTTCACGAATTTGCGGCGGTATTGCAGGCGTTCGGTATCGATTTTCCAATCGCGCCATGCGAAGAAATCATCGGTGAACGAAAACGATTGCGGATTCTCCTCATCGAGCATCGCCACGGTTTGATCGACGCCCCATCGATGTTCCGCTGCAAGGACTGCGGCTCCCAGAACGTTGAGAAATCCGTGCATCTTCGTGTTCACTTCTTCTCGAAATTGCCGGATGGGATGATGCAACCCGGCAGTAAACTTGATGGGGAGCTGATGCGTCGCTGCCGTTACGAGAGCGCGTGCGATCTGCGCTGAAGTTGGAAATGCGTCGGCCGTCACTCCGCCGGTTCGTAATTTGTAACCGAATGTTGCCGTCTGCTCGTCAGAGTTATGTCCAGCAATCATAGCGATGGTTTGCTCTGCTCTCTCAGGTGGCGCTTCCCAAAACACCGGCAACTCATCCACAATCTCCGTCGCTTTTTTGAGAGAAGCAGAATCGACATCGTCCGGTAAAAACATTTCCAGGTGGCTGACCGAAATCAGGTTGCGATCGGATCGTGCGAATGAACGAACTGCAGCGCTCGCGTCGTTCAGCGCCTCAAGAAAAGCCTCAATGTTTGCGGTCTTCGGTCCCAGCGCGGCGACTCGGAACTGATGCGAAGCGTCGAACTGTGAAACTAATTTTGTTGCGACATTGAATTGTCCCACGGGCAGAACAAAGCCGTTCAGTATGTAGGCTTGTGGCGAACGCACATAGCCTGCCTGGTTCCGCAACGCTGGTTCGAGCGGCAGGGCGCAAGGCGGGAACATCCCCGCATAATCAATTGCCTGTTCGAGAAGAGCCCGAAGCGAAGCGGAAACAGCCATAACTGGGACATTCAACCACGAATCCGCCTTCGCCAAGGCTACGGCGGACAGGTCGACACGAACATTTTCAGCTAAACTATTGCTTCCATGCAGGCGTATTCGTTAGCCCTCGATATCATCGGCGGTTGCTGGCTGGTCTTTGTCGCGATCTGGGTGCTCGCTGCGTTATCGACCAAGCGCACGGTGTATCGTGAGACTCGGGCGCAACGAATGCGTTACTGGGTATTGCTGGTGATCGCTTGCTTCCTGCAACTCTATGCCCGCCGATTGCCGTATCCGCTCAATATGCGCATCCTTTCCCACGTGGCACCGACCGTATGGGCGGCTGCAATCTTGTGCGTCATCGGTTTGGCCTTCGCAGTTTGGGCCAGAGTTACTCTCGGGCGGAACTGGAGCGGTGTGGTAACACTGAAAGAAGGACACGAACTGGTAGAGCGCGGGCCGTACCGATTCGTGCGCCATCCAATCTACACCGGGATACTGACGATGTTCTTTGCGACTGCGATCGCGCAAGGGCACTTGTCCGGGTTTGTGGGAACACTACTAATGTTTGCGAGTTTCTGGATTAAACTTCGCGACGAAGAAAAGCTGATGCTGCAACAATTTCCCCAGCAATACAGGGCGTATCAACAACGCGTCAAACGCATCATTCCCTTTGTGGTTTGATTGCTGATGGATCGAATCGGCGGACTGGAGACCGCCATTGTGCGCATTGTGTGCTAATCGCACGAAGCAAATTGCGGCGTCATGCTAAACGAAGCGCGTAATTCACCACCGGGAGGAATCATTTGGATTCCTTGTTTGTTCTCGAACGCGCGCTGCTCGTGATGATCGGTCAAGCCCCAGCACGGCTCGACGCAGAGAAATGGCCCGCCGTCCGACCACAATGTCACGTACGGCACGTCCGTCAGATCCAGAGTCACCCATCGACCGCTTGGTGGATCAACATAGGAAAAAACCCGGCGCGGCACATCCGTTAGTTCGAGAATCACCGACCGCGGTAACTCGTCTCTGGGAAAGGGCATTTCGCCACCGTGGAATTCAATCTCGCGCGTTTCGCCAGATAAGTAATTGCCAGGCGAAAAATATCGTCGGTATAATCCGCGCGGCATTTGTAGATGAAAGGTCTCGAATGAAGTTGCACTGAACCCTGGATGCAATCCGAATGACACGTGTGCAGTCAGCTCCGCTTCGTGGTTGCGAAATTCGAACAGCACACCAACGCCGTTAGCGCCGATCTGATACGTGAGATCCACACTCACCTTCAGCGGATACTCGATTAATGAAAAATCGTCCGGTGTGATTCGGTATTTTAGCGAAGCGCTGCTCTGGTTGGTCAGAGATTTGGCGAGATGCCACGTCTTCGCGCGAAGAAAACCGTGAGTGCCACCCTTGATTTCGTGCCCGCGATACACACTGCTGCCGTTCTTCAGTCGATGAAGATAATAACCCATGACGGTGGCGTGATTTGCCCAGCCCTCACTCGGCGGCGTCACATCATTGTCGCGGTAAAAAAAGCCAATCCACTCGCCGGCTTCATTGATTCGCGACATGCTGATCAGTTCCGCACCGAGACGCGACACGATGATGCGAAGACCGTCTTCTTCGTCGGTAAGAACATCGAGATGCCGACCGTCTCGGTGTTCTTCTGTGTGCGAAAACTTCATGAGTCGCTACGTTGCTGCGTCATTCTGAGCGAAGTGGAGCGTAGCGCAACGAAGTCGAAGAAGCCCGTTGCGCCGCCTAAAAGTAACGCGACGGGATCTCTCGACTTTGCTCGAGATGACGTAAAGGCCGACCGCTCATGGGAACAAGCCGCGTACTTGTTTGGCCTTGATGACACGTTCAACACCGATCGCCATTGCGGCTGTGCGATGCGATACCCTGTGGTCTTTCGCGCGTCTGATTACTTGCACAAACGAATGCTCCAGGATGCGGAAAAGTTTATCGGTCACTTCCGACTCCGACCACAAAAACGCCTGCAGACCTTGTACCCACTCGAAGTATGAAACGATTACGCCGCCTGCGTTGCAGAGAATGTCTGGGATCACGAAGACTTCGTCCCAGCGTTCGTCGAGAAGCAGATCCGCATCGGGCGTGGTCGGGCCGTTCGCACCTTCGGCAAGAATGCGGCACTTGAGTTGGCCGGCATTTTTCGCGGTAATCACGCGATCAACCGCGCACGGAGCAAGAATATCGCACGGCAGCGTGAGAAACTCGTTAGGATTTACATGATCATCTTGAGCGAACGCCCGCAGGATCCCTTTCTTGATCATGTGTTGCTCGGCTGCTTTAACGTCTATCCCTTTCGGATTGTAAATTGCTGCGGTGTGATCGCTGATTCCGACGACTTTGACGCCGCTCTTGTAGGCGAGCGACAAAGCTGCGACCGAACCGACATTGCCGAATCCTTGCACAATCGCGGTGCATTTTTCCGGATCCATCTTCAACATGTTCATGGCCCGCTCGATGAGATAAACGACGCCGCGGCCAGTCGCTTCACGCCGTCCTTCGGTCCCACCGATGGCGACCGGCTTGCCGGTAACGATCTCATTCACCGCGTAGCCCATGTAAACCGAATAGGTGTCCATGAACCACGCCATGATCTGTTCATTCGTGCCCATGTCCGGACCCATGATGTCGGTGTGCGGACCGACGAACGGAATCATTTCCTGCATGTAACGACGCGACACGGACTCAAGTTCCCTCCGCGATAGTTTCGTAGGATCAACAGCCACGCCGCCCTTCGCGCCGCCGTACGGCAACTGGGCCAGCGCGCATTTCCAACTCATCCACATCGCCAGCGCCGCCGTTTCGCCCATCGAAAGCGAAAGGGCGAACCGTGTGCCGCCTTTGGTCGGCCCCAGCGCAATATGATGTTGGACGCGGTAACCCTGGAAAGCTCTGGTGCTCCCGTCGTCCATGTGCACCGGCAGCGTCACGGCGATTGCGCGTTTGGGGTACGTCGCCCATTCGCGATCGCTTTTATCGATGTTCAGATAATCCGCGATGACGCGAAACTGCTCGCAAGCCATCTGAAAAACTTCATCGTCGTAAATCGTGTGTGCTGCTGTGTCAGCGCAAGATTCGGCGTCCATTGGAAGCTGCTATTTGCGCTGAGCACGAGGCGTCGTCAACTGCGAAACTTTCGAGTGCGCCTACATTCCCGGGTCTGGGGAGCGCATGCGGCTAGCGTGCTGGTTTCGACGGCGCGTCGAAACGATCTTTTCTGGACATCAAGGACCGCCTATCAGTTGAAAAAATTTGGCGAGCGCAAGGCGCGTGCGCTACCAGACAACGGGCAACGGACGCTTCACTGCAAAGATCGACAAGAGCGCGTGAACCTGGCTAATGTCCGCAAATGAAAATCGAAACTGTAGCCGTTCACGCAGGACACGAGGTGGATCGGACGACTGGGGCCGTGGCCGCCCCCATCTATCTGTCCACAACGTTTGAGCGCGACATCGAAGGCACGTACTCGCGGGGATTCATGTACTCGCGTAACGACAATCCAAACCGGAAAACGCTTGAGCGCGGCGTAACTATGCTCGAAGGCGGCGAAGCGGCCGCAGCTTTTGCCTCTGGAACCGGCGCAGCCATGTCGATTCTACAGGCATTGTCGCCCGGCGATCACGTCCTCGCGCACGTCGACGCGTACTACGGCACGTCACGATTGATCCGCGAAATTTTTGTGCGCTGGGGACTGGAGGCAGATTTCGTGGACATGAGCGATCTCGCTGCAGTTAAGAAAGCATTACGGCCAAATACAAAACTGGCCTGGGCCGAAACGCCGTCCAATCCGCTGCTCAAAGTTGTCGATCTGGCCGCGCTCGCCGAAATCGCGCACGACGCCGGCGTGATTTTCGTTTGCGACAACACGTGGGCGCCGGTGCTGCAAAGACCTTTTGATCTCGGCGCGGATCTAATCCTTCATTCAACAACGAAATATTTTGGCGGACACTGCGATGTTCTTGGAGGAATCATCGTTGCGAGAAAGCATGATGAATTTTTTCAGCGAATCCGGGGCATCCAATATGAGGGCGGCGCGGTCCCCTCGCCTTTCGATTGCTGGCTGATCTTGCGCGGCATGCGCACATTGCCATGGCGCATGCGCGCGCACTCGGAAAACGCAATGAAAGTTGCGGAGTTCCTCGCACAGCACCCAAAAGTCGCGCGGGTGCATTATCCCGGTTTGCAATCGCACCCGGCGCACAAGATCGCATTCGGACAGATGTCCGAGTTCGGCGGGATGCTGTCCCTTGAAGTGAAAGATGGTTCCGACGCGGCGATGTCGGTAGCGGCAAAAACAAAAATTTTTATTCGGGCGACGAGCCTGGGTGGAGTGGAGAGTTTGATTGAGCACCGCGCATCCATCGAGGGCCCGGGTACAACATCGCCCCAAGGCTTATTGCGCGTCTCCATCGGCCTCGAAAACGCCGATGACCTGATCGAGGATCTCGACCAAGCGCTGGGGTGAACGAGACGTGATGCAGGCATTCGTGCGTATAAGTGCCGGGCGCCGCAGACACGATTTTTCGCGTCACGATTGCCTTAATTATTTGGGAGTGCGGCGACATGTCACCGCTTTCAAAGCGCGGACATGTCCGCGCACTCCAAAGTTCCCGCTGTAGTCCGCTGTCCCCAGCGGATCTTCGCTCCCACAAAACAAATGCGCTGAGGACAGCGCACGCTACAGCCGCAGCCGGTTCTCATTAACACCGGCCTTCAGGCCGGTGTGGCGATCGCGTGATGTAAGGAGGCGTTTAACGGCTTCCGTTGAGTTACGCGCTTAGCACCGGCTTAAAGCCGGTGTTAATGAAAGCGCCGCCGGAAAACATCTATGATGTCTTGCACTTCGCTGATGCGCAGAAAAAACGCCGCGCCAAAAAATCCGGCTCCCGCAACTGCAATCGTGGCGAGCAGTATTGCTACCTTTTGGAAGAATCGCATGTCCGACCACGCATCGAGCCAGAGATAATTCGCAGCCCAACAGATCAACGCCAACAGCGCACCTGCGACACAAATTTTCCCCAACGCGATCAACATCTGGCGCGTTTCAAGCCGGCGCGTATGCCGTCGCATCAGCGTGTAGAGCAAAAGAAAGTTGATGGTGGCAACGAGGCCCGTCGAAAACGCGAGGCCGCGGTGTCCCCATCCAAGCCGGAATGTGAACAACCAGTTGAGAAGCAAATTCGCACCGATCGCGAGAAAGCTCACCACCATCGGCGTGTTACGTTTGCCGATGGCGTAAAACGCCGGAGTCAACACTTTCAACGCTGCATACGCCACTAAGCCGGTCGCGTAATATTGCAGCGCGCCGGCAGTTTGCCGCGTCATCTCCGCTGTGAAACGTCCGTGCTGATAAATCACGCTTATGATCGGTGAAGCCAGCATCGCCAGTCCAATCGCCGACGGAACCGTCAACAAAAACGCCAGTCGCATCCCGCGCGCGAGCGTTGCGCGAAATTCAGCCGTGTCTCCGAGCGCCGCGCTCTTCGATACCAGCGGTAATGTTACAGTGCCGATCGCTACGCCGAAAATTCCCAGCGGCAATTGCATCAGACGAAACGCGATGTTGAGCCAGCTCACCGGGCCGTTGCCAAGACTGGCCGCAAATCCGCTGTTGATCAGCACGTTCACCTGCACGGCGCTTGCCGCGATGACCGCCGGTCCCATTAACGTGAGCACGGCGCGCACGCCTTCGTCGCGCCAATGAAAATCAGGGTGAAATCTGTAACCGACTTTCCACAGCGACGGGAATTGCCCGATCAATTGCCACGCGCCACCGACCAACGTGCCGATCGCCAGGCCGATGAGCGACCGCGAGCCGAAATGCGGATCGATCCAATAACCGATCGCAACCCCTCCAAGTATCGAGCCGAGATTGAAATAACTCGATGCCATGGCCGGCGGACCGAACACATATTTCGCGTTCAGCATTCCCATCACCAACGCTGCGAGCGAGACCATCAGCATGAACGGCCACATGATTCGGGTGAGCAAAATCGTGAGCTCGGTTTTGTCCGGCGACCAACTTCCCCACGTCAACAGATCGACCAGCTGCGGCGCGAACACGATGCCGAGCAATGTGATCACGCTCATGAAGACGGCCGTAAGCGTGGCGACCTTGTTTGCCAGACGCCACGCCGATTGGTCGCCTTCGACCGCGATTTTTTTTGAGAACGTTGTTATGAATGCCGTCGAAAGCGCGCCTTCGGCGAATAGATCGCGCAACAGATTCGGTAGGCGAAACGCCATGAGAAACGCATCAAGATTTCTGCCGGCGCCGAACAGCCCGGCAAACACCATCTCGCGCACAAGACCGAGCAGGCGGCTCGACAAAATGGCGATGCCAACCACACCCGTCGCGCGGGTGCTCATTCGCCGGTCGTCAGCCGCAGCCATCGGCGAATGTTAACCACGAATACACATGAATGAACACGAATTGCTTCGCCGCCGTTAAATCGTTAAACCGTATGGGAGACAGACCACGGATTTCACGGATGACACGAATCTGGAGAGCACACGCGGCTCGCGTGTTGTTTCGGCGGCCTCGCCGAAACTATATTTTCTCCACCCCCCCGAATAGACACGAATTGCTTCGCGGCCATTAATCGTTGAACCGGATCGGAGACACATGCCACGGACATCACGGATTTTGGATTCGAGACGCACCCGCTGTCGGGTCCTGATGATCGCGCCTCGCGATCACAAACTTTTTCGAGGGAAGAAGGAAAGTCTGTTTCCGGCGGGCGCCGAAACCAACACGCGAGACGCATAAAAAAAAGACGTTCGCGAACGCACAGATGTCTCGGTGTAGTCGTGCTTATGCCAGGCACCAGTTCACGCGTTTGGCAGAAACGCCTCTACAAATATTCGTTCCGACGAAAGGTACAGCAAAACCAGGTACGAACTAAGCGGTGCACGCTTCCATGGCATGCGATCAAAACTTCCACGTCTGCCAAAGAAAGCCGCTGGGAATTTTTTGTCAGCCCGGTAACTTCGGTCGCCCGATCACGCCGAGAGTTGGGCGGCGATTTTTATCCGCTAGGCACAGCCTCTACGCAGATTAGGAAGAGCAGCCGCAGCCCGCTCCACCGGGCTGCGGCCTACCCACTTCATCCATTTCATTGAAACCGCGAATAACGCGGACCTAACCTACCTGAAGGAATACGCCATCATTACAACTTCGTAATGGTTGGCAAGCACAAA
>DASYSX010000074.1:0-4208 GCA_036002955.1 Candidatus Udaeobacter sp.
GCGATTAGTAATTTCGTTTTCATGTTGTTTTTCTGGTTCGCCGATTCTTACCGCGCAGAATTCTGCCTGTTATGGTCTTTGTACGGCAATGACAAAGATAGGAAAACAAAAAGCCGCCACACGCTGAAGCACGACGGCTGATTGTGAAACACTCCTGCTCAAGGGTTCTTGACGACTTGCGGCGCAGGTTCGCTCGCCTCAAGCTCTCCGCTCACTTTCTGCAGGCCCGCAGTAAGCGTTTCTATTTGCTTTTGCAGTCTTGCGATCGCCATCTCAAAATCTCTCCGCTGTTGCGCGATTGTCGCTCCCTGCTCTTGCACTTTCTTGTGTTCTTTCAGGAACTCGTTGAGCAACATCGCGTTGACCGCGTCGTAGCGAACGGTTTGCAATTTCCCATCGTGATCGCGTCTTACCAGATCGGGATTTACTTTTTCTACCTCCTCAGCAACCAGGCCAAACTGTGGCTCCCGCTTGGGATCGAACTGTTCTTTGTAACGAAAGGTGACGGGGTTAAGCGCGAATATGCCTTCACTCGCCGTGTCTATCGGTTTGATAGCCTCCTTGAATCGGACTGCGGATAGGGCAATGCCCAGTTGACCGTCAGCACTTACCAAGACTGGCGCGCCGCTGACGCCCGCCTCGCTAATGCCTGCAATATACGTAGCCACGTGCCGATTGTGGGTGAAGCCATGGAACTCGGTGGTCGTAACTTGGGTTCCAATGCGAATCGTGTTCTCATCAGTGTTCTCGCCTAGAGGACCGATGTTACCGATGAAAATATCATTGATGCCGTTAATCACATTTCCGCCAGCAAAATAACCCAGGGCAATGTTGTTGTTGCCGCCAGGAGTATCGAGATGTTCGAGCGCGTAGCTACCAATAGCCGTATTAACCTCGCCAGTGGTGTTGTTTCCGAGCGCTCGAACGCCGACGGCCGCGTTACTGTTGCCGGTGCTGCCCTCGAGCGCCCAGGAACCCAAGGCCGTGTTGCCGCCGCCGCGGATGTTGCTAGAGAGCGCAGAATAACCAACGGCTGCGTTGCCGAGACCGACGGTGTTGCTCAAAAGGGCGAGCGCTCCATTGGCCGTATTCAACCAGCCAGTAATATTGTTTAACAACGCGAATGTGCCGGTGGCGGTATTTCCATCTGCACTGTTCGCGATCAGCGTGCCGGATCCAATCGCGGTGTTGTAGCTGCCATTGGTATCGGTTTTGAGTGACCGAAAACCAACCGCCGTGTTTTGCACACCCGTGGTGAGGTGCAAAAGGGCGTCTTGCCCCTCCGCTATGTTGCCTCCGGGATAGCCGCCATCCGGCGGGGGACTGACCGCCTGCGCTCCAGGCGAAAACGCAAAGCAGGCGAGTGACAACGCAACTAGAACTGGTGGAATGGTTGCTTTCATATCCGATGAGTTTCGGAAAAATATCGCCAATTTGTCGAGGCAATTCGCGGCAATAGTGAACACAGATTCTAGTTCCACCAAGGTTGTCAACTTTTCCTCTCGGTGCGCAACGAAACGCTTTCCGCCATGGCTGCGATTATGGTTAGTAGTGTTCGGCTTGCCTCTCGACGCATTAACGACCTTTTCGTCTTCGAGTGTACTTGAAAGAGCCCGCCGGCTAATGTCATCAAGACGAAATGTTCGTTCGAGTGATCACCGTTCACTCATCACTCATCACCTCTTCGATTTAGGCGGTTAGCTCAGTGGTAGAGGGTCACCTTTACACCGATAACGGGATGATTTTCTCACATTATTCCTGCTAGGCCTGACGTGCTCAATTCGGGGAAAATTGAGAAAAGCGCGTGATCCCAGTTGCGCTCAAAGTCCGCCGAAAATTTTCTACCGGTGGATAAAGGTCCGCGACAATTCAGACTGCTATTTTCTGTTTTGCCGATTGCGCTCTTTTGTTGGGAACTTCCCCTCTTTTTTCCTGTAGGAACTAACGAATCACTGTGTTTACCACATTGCTTCAGGGTCGGTTTCATTGCGTTAAAATGACTGGCCGCTTCAGTTCAACAAAGGAAGGACATCTTATGAAAACAAAAATTCTCCGAAACACATTCCTTAACCTTGGCATGATCTTCGGGTTGGCAATAACCGCTCACGCCGAGAACCTGTACGTTTCCCTTCAGGGTGACTTGACCAATGAGAGCGGTTCAATCTCCGAATACACGCCGACGGGAGTGCAGCAAACCTTTGCCACTGCTCCTTTCCCTCGGGGAATCGCCTTCGACAACGCCGGCAATTTTTTTGTCGCCAGCACCGATTCTAAAGTGTGGGACCATGGCCGGGTCCTGAAATTCCCTCCAAGCGGACATCAAAGTGTCCTTGGTAATGCAGCGCGGAGTTTTTTTGAGGGGTTGGCGACGGATACCGCAGGCAACGTTTACGCCGTCGCCTTAGAGGACACGAGCCCCGATTTCGCGGGTATCATCTACAAATTCGCGCCTGATGGAACGCGCACAGTCTTCGGCACAACTCCGGGCCAAACTTTCGGCCTGGCTTTTGACGGTGCAGGCAATCTCTACGCCGCTGATGCTTTTGATGTAACGATCTATAAATTCGCACCTGACGGAACGCGCACGGTCTTCGTTGGACCAACCGCCTTCACATCTACCCAAGTTCCTGCCGGCCTGGCTTTTGACGCCAGCGGCAATCTCTTTGTGTCTACGCTGGGCAACCGGCCAAACGATGCAATTCTTGTGTTCACTCCCACAGGCATGGAGAGCACGTTCGCTACCGATCTTAACAATCCTCATGGCATGGCCTTTGACGCGGCGGGTGATCTCTTCGTAGCGGAAACCATTCGGGATGGAGGGGGTGATATCTTGGAGTTTACCACGACAGGCCAGAGGATCGTTTTCGCGTCCGGGCTCAACCGCCCGGAATATCTCACCTTTGGGCCTCCGCGATAACCCGATTACACGCGCACGACACGCACGTAACCCGGCTAGTCAAACCAGCGCAGGATCGAGCCAGAATCATTTTTGATTGCTGGATGGCAAATGGATCCGGCCATGATGCTGTTGACGATTTCTGCATACGTCTATCGGATGCGTGCGATTTACACGATTGCCGTTTGACTGATCACCGTTAAATCATCACTTATCACTCTCTTCGATTGGGGCGGTTAGCTCAGTGGTAGAGCGTCTCGTTTACACCGAGAGGGTCGGAGGTTCGAAACCTTCACCGCCCAGGTCCCATTGCCGATTGGTGATTGCTGATTGCTGATTTTGCGACATCGAAGTCCTTCGCGTGCTCGCGACTAATGTCGGCTTTGAATAGCTCAAGAAAGCATCTCAGCCACGGCTGCTTCGACATGGAGCTTTGTGGTGTCGAGATATGGGATGCCGTCGTGAATCGGATCGCGAAGGATTAGCGGTAGCTCTGTTCCGGCGAGAATCACTCCGTCGATGTCGCTCGTTGCTTTCATCCGATCGACAATAGCTAGCAAGCCGGCGCGAGTCTCGGGCAAAAATTTTCCGGGGACCAATTCGCTGAAGTATTTCTCGTGGATATAATCGTGGTCTTGTGAATCAGGGACGAGCAGCTCGATGCCGTCGCGGGCGAAGACTTTCTGATAAAAATTTGCCTGCATGGTGTAGCGCGTCCCGAATAAGGCGAGCCGTTTCAGGTTTTGCGCTTTGGCCGCAGCGCGTGTCGCTTCGACAATGCTGATGAGTGGGATCGGTGACTTCGGCGCTATCTCGTCGAACACAATGTGAGGCGTGTTTGCAGAAATTATTCCAAAATCCGCACCTGCCCGTGCGAGTTTGTCGATAGCCTCAAGCAAGTAACTGGCCATGCCGCTCAGATCGTTTGCCTCCAGGAAGTCCAGTCCCTTTCTCAGGTCAACGCTAACGATGACAAACTCCGGATAATACCTGTCGCCAGTGCGCTCGCGAAAAAGTGCAATGATCCTTTGGTAATAGTCCAGTGTGCTTTCCGGTCCCAGGCCGCCGATGATCCCAAGAGTTTTCATTTGTTAACCACGAGTCTCCTGTCGATAAAGTTATGCGCGCGACACCCCGGGCCTGCCTCTTATTTTTATCGCCAACTGAGAGAGCTAAAGATTTATGGATCCGTATGCAAAACCAAAAGAGCGAAACGTCGGCGCGCGCCGGCCGAAGATCCGGCACGTATCGCAGTCTGTCGAACCACGAACACCGCGCGAACGTCAGGCGGAGAAGCAAGGCGTAGCCGCCG
>DASYSX010000075.1:0-10081 GCA_036002955.1 Candidatus Udaeobacter sp.
GTTCAAGCGATATTTGGACAGCACGTCACTGCACCAACGGATCACCAATGTCGAAGTGCGCGACGCGTATGTTTTGAAAAACGTTTCCGCGCGTGAGTTAGCCCGGCGAGTGAAAGGGCGCCGCTTGGAAAACAGTCACAGGCACGGCAAACATTTGTTTGTGCGCGCCGGTGATAAACTCTGGTTGCGACTGCATTTCGGCATGACGGGCTCGCTTCACTACCTCAAGCACGACGAAGAAACGCCGAAAACTACGCGAGTCCTTTTTCTTTTCGCGAACAACCGCCGTCTTGCGTTCGACGATCAACGGAAATTTGGCGAGATCGAGTTGATAAAGGGTGTGGATGAATTTTTGCTAACACGCGGACTTGGACCCGACGCGCTCGAAATCAGTGCCTCGAAACTTCGGGCAGTTCTCGGAAAACACCGCGCCGCACTGAAACCGATCCTCTTGAACCAGCAGTTGATCGCCGGGATCGGTAATCTTTACGCCGACGAAATTCTTTTCCGCGCACGCGAGCATCCCGCCACTGAAGCCGCCAGATTAAGCGACAAGAATCTTACTGGGTTGTTTCGTGCAATGCGCTACGTACTGGAGAAAGCGATTGCGTTAAAAACCGATTTCAATCGTTTGCCGAAATCCTGGCTGCTGACGCATCGCGGAAAAGAAGGCAGATGTCCACGCTGCGGTCGCGCGTTGAAATCAGCAACGATCGGCGGTCGCACTTCATGGTTTTGCGTGCATTGCCAGAAGCGAATCTGATTAACACCTGGCTTCAGCCAGGTGTTAGCGGATCCTGAAGAAACCAGCCGTTTTAACGGCTTCGCCGCCGGCGATTCCCTCGCGACAAGCAAGCCGTTGAAACGGCTCCGGTCGAGTTCTGCTTAACCACCGGTCTGAAGACCGGTGTTAATGAGATGCGATCACGGCAGATTGTCCTCGCGCGCAGGAGCCTGTCTCAGCGCAACATCTCCAGCAGTGTGAGCGCGTTTTTCGGCGCCGCGCCTTCGGCGTCATTATCGAAGTAAACGTGTACGTCGCGCTTTTCTTGCAGCCAGCACTCAGCTCGTGTTGCCCATTTCTTGAGAGCGGAATTGCTATAACTGGATGCGTATTTGCGAGTGTGCCCGTGCAAACGGATGTAAACCAAATCCGTCGTGACCCGATCCCACATCGGCCAGTCCGGCGCGTCGGACATACAAATTGCGACCGCGTGTTTCGTCAGGCATTCGGCTACCTCGTCATCGAACCACGTTTTGTGGCGAAACTCGATAGTATGTCGCGTGGTTTCCCAATGCCGCAGCGTTTGCAGAAATTTCTCCAGTCGCTCGATATTCTTTTTGAAAAATGCCGGGAGCTGCCACACCACAGCAGCCAATCGCTTGCCGAGTGGCGATGCGGCGTCGCGACAACGGATCACAGGTTCTTCGACGTCGATCAGCTTTTTGTTGTGGGTGATGTAACGATGCCCTTTGATGGCAAACGCAAATTCGTCTGGCGTTTCGTCCCGCCATTTTTCAAACGTGCTTTGTGGCTGGAGTCGATAAAACGTGCCGTTCACTTCGATCGCGGTAAAACGCTCTGCACAGAATCGGAGCCATTGTTTTTGCGGCCTATCGTCATAGAAACTGGTGCGCCAGCTTTTGTAATTCCAGCCGCTGGTTCCGATGTATGCTTTGCCAGGCATGCCAGTAAGGATTTCGAACGCGGCGTGGGGCGCACGCTTGTATGGAGGAAAGGAGCAGTAACTGTAGCGTCCGCTGTCCTCAGCGGAACAGAGGCGAGAAAGGAACAAATGCGCTGATGACAGCGCACACTACAGCATTTGAATGTTTCATACCATCGGGCGGAAGCGGCCGACGACTTCTTGCAAACGCCCAGTGATCTGGCCTAACGAACAGACTTCGGCTGCTTCCAGGAGAGCGGGGAAAATATTTTCGTTGCGCTCGGCAGTCGTAGCCAATTTGTCCAGTGCGCGATTGGCTTTGTCGGCATTTTTCTTTTTGAATTTGCGGAGCCGATCGACTTGCAACTGCTGTTTCGCTCGCGGTGTCCTCGCAAGCTTCACCTCCGGAGCTTTGTCATCGCCGTCGCGGTACTTGTTCAATCCGATGATTGGGCGCGTGCCATCGTAAATTTGTTGTTCATACCGATGAGCTGCGCTTTGGATCTGGCTCCGCTGATACCGTTCTTCCACCGCTGGGAGGACGCCGCCGAGCCGTTGGATCTGGCGGAACTCTTCCAGAATCGCCGCTTCCACAGCGCGCTCGACCGCTTTCATGCCGGGCGAACCGCTCAACATGTTCATGGTGTGTTTAAAAATGCCGGACTCCTCCAGCAGGATCGCCTGTCCGTGCGCGGCGAGCCGGATCCATTCTTCGCTTGGCGTCGTGAACGGTTCGTCCGCGCTGTTGGAGTGGGACGAATTCGTCGCGTTCATGTACGACAGGATCAGTTCCGCGGCCGTCCGGGTGAGATTATTTTTGAATTCCGCAGCGATTAACGAACGCCCGCTGGTTTGCGTGTGCAATTTGAACAGCTGCGCTCGCGGACCTGCACCGAACACGTCACGCATCCCGATCGCCCAGATCCGGCGCGACACCCGCGACAGCGCGATGTACTCCGCGTCGAGGCCGCAATCGAGAAAGAATGAAAGACGCGGCCCAAATTGATCGACCGGGATTCCGCGCGCCGCGAACATTTCCGCATACGCAAAACCATTCGAGAGCGTGTAAGCCGCCTGTTGCACCGGCGTCGAGCCGGCCTCGCCGATGTGATAACCGCTGATCGAAATTGGATACCAGCGCGGCATTTCGCCGGTAGTGAACTCGACCATGTCGGTGAGAAACCGCAGCGACGGTTCGATCGGGAAAATCGTTTCGTTCTGCGCCTGGACTTCTTTGAAAATGTCCGCCTGCACGGTGCCACGCAATTTCGGAACAACCTTTGGACCGAACCGCCGTTTGGCAGCGGCGATGTACATGGCCATGATCATCGGCGCCGGACCGCTGATGGTCATTGAGGCGGAAAAATCCGGCGATCCAAGATCGAATCCGTCGTAAAGGCGCACCATATCTTCGACGGTGTCGATTGCCACACCGCCCTCGCCGATTTTTCCGAAAACACCGTCGGCATCGCTGTCCAGCCCATAAAGTGTCGGTCCATCGAATGCCGTGCTAAGGCGATGGGTGCGTTGGTGGCGCGTAAGATAGTGGAACCGCTCGTTGGTATCTTCAGCGAGCATGAGCCCGGAGAACAAACGCGTGGGCTCTTCAGGTTGCGTGAGCTTTTTCTCCGGCGCGCCCGGCGGTCGCGCCCTACCATTGTTCTTTTCGAAACTCTCGATCTCGCGAACCGGCTCGAGATACATTTCGCGATACGTAGCGTTGAGGTACGGGAATTCGCCCGGTAAACCTTCACCGAAAATGTAACGCGCGATCTCGCCCGGCTCGTCGATCTCAGGCAACGCGAGACGCGGCAGCGGCAAACCGGTCGGTGTGCGCGTAAACGGGATTTTCGCTTTTGTATCGTTCCAACGTCCCAGCAAATCGCGGCCGAATTTTTGATCGGTGCGCGCCCGCTTTACCTGATCGAGAACGAATTTGTTATAATTTTCAACCGATTCGACGACATGTCCGAGCTTGCTCATAAGTTTCCTTTGATCGTTCTGTCATTCCGAGCGAAGCCGAGGAATCTCTAACGCGATTTGAGCGCTGAGAATTCCAGAGATGTCTCGACTCCGCTCGACATGACAAGTCTGATTATCAGCGGCTAGAGATTAATTCAAACAATCGATCGACGCCAGAGTCGCGGTGCCGTTTTGCGACCGTATCGACCAGTAGCTGATCGCGGTCGCCTTCGCCGAGGCTACGGCGGGCAGGCCGATTTTGTTCAAGACGCTGCTCGATTTCTGTGTGTGCTGTTCGCGCTCGCTGGAGATCGCTTTTATTGACTACCACGATATCGGCCAGGTCGAGCATCACGATCTTTTGCAATTGTAACCGGCTGCCGTAATCGGGATTCATCACCAGCACGGTTGAATCGACAATCCCGTTTTTTTGAAACGGCATGGCCTCTTGTCCAGTACCAACCGTCTCGATAATGACGTAATCGAAGTTCGATCGCGCTAGCAACGCGAGACAATCCTGCGTCGCGGGTGAGAGTCCGCCTGCCTGTCCGCGCGTGGCCATGCTGCGCATGAATACACGATCATCCTGCGAATTGATCATCGTTGCGCGATCGCCCAGCAAGGCGCCTTTGCCGACTACGCTGGGGTCGTGCGACAAAATCGCGATTCGGCCCTTTGGATTGCTGTGGAGAAACCGCAGGACGAGCTCGTCGATCAATGTGGTCTTTCCCGCACCGCCCGGACCGGTGAAACCGATTACCCGCGAATTTGCGTTTTGCGTTTTGCGATTTGCGATTTTGGCGTTCTGCGTTTGGCGTTGGGCATTGGGCGTTCGACGTTTCCTTTTTCCAATCCCGTAGGCCTCTTCGATGTCAGTGAGTTCATGCGCGAGCTCCTGATCAAAGGACTTGGGACGCGGCCGTTTCGCTCGCGGTTTGCCATAACGCCGATGAACAAATTTCACCATGTCGTCAAGTGAGGTACCGGCAAAGAAAATCTCGTCTATGCCTTTGCGCCTCATCGCTGCGGCGTCGTCATGCGTGATGGTGCCGCCGCCGCCCCCGAAAACCTTGATGTCGTCTGCGCCTTTTTTTCGCAAAAGATCAACAACGGCCGCGAAGAATTCGACGTGCCCACCGTTGTAACTCGAGATGCCGATCGCGCGCACATCTTCCTGGATAGCGGCGCGGACGATATCGACCACCGGCCGATGATAGCCGAGATAAATCACTTCGATCCCGTGCCGGATGAATTCCAGGTTAATCGTGTTGATCGCGCTATCGTGACCATCACAAATGGGAACTGCGGTGAGAATTCGAATGGGCGAAGACATCACAAAATCCAGTTAAACCGATGACCACTCCACATATTGCCGCGGCTGGATTTTGTCCACTGCGGCGGCAATTTCCGCTGCGAACGGCTCAAGCGCAGGCCAGTTCGCAACAATCAAGACGAACACCGCAATTGCAAATCTAGTGAGATCCTGCTGGTGACGGAGATTCTGATCCGTCGTGATGAACAGATCAAACCCGGTGCCTTGAGCGGCGGCGAGGAGTTCTCCATTGAGGAGCTCGGACCAGCCGCGCTGCCGCGCGGTTTCAACATCATGCGATGTGAGCCAGCCCTTAAGCGGGAGCGGTACTCCTTGGTCGAAGAGAATCCGCATCAGGCCGCAACTAGGCTACGCTCAGCGTGTCGAAGAACGTCGAGCACCTGCTCGCGTGTTACGCCTTCGTACCACTTTAGAAAATCGCTGACCGTTGCGCCTGCTTCGAGATTTTCGAACAACGTCGCCACTGGCAAGCGAGTTCCTTTAAACACGAACGCGCCGCTCACCCGTCCTGGCACTCGCTCCACCGATTTACACTCTGTCCAATCGAGCATGGCAAAAGATTAAACGATCCACTACTCCGGTAAAGGCAGATCCACAAGATGCGGGACGAGACAGCAAGGAATCGTCCGCTCGTAAAAGCGTGGGCCACGAACAATTTAACGTTGCACCGTTAAACTGTTGAAGTCTAAATCGATTGGATGAGTAATTCGTTGAACTGCACCGGCAAAAGTAGCGAAGCCTCATGAACAATCTTCGAGCGTTTCGCGCAATCTTCACTGCCGGTCTGATCGTCGGTGTTTTGGACATTTCTTCCGCGTTCGTGATCTGGTGGCAACGCGGCGTAGGCGCGCGCCGCGGGTTGCAGGGAATTGCCGCTGGATTACTGGGTGCGAACTCGTTCGACGGCGGATGGGTTACGGCCGGACTCGGTTTGGCGCTCCATTTTTTCGTCGCGTTTGTGGTGGTATCGGTTTTCTACCTGGCGAGCCGGAAGATTGAATTTCTGACGCGTCATTCTGTAGCGTCTGGTGTGCTGTACGGGATCGGCGTCTACGTCGTGATGTACTGGTTCGTATTACCAACGGCGTTTCCAACATTTCGACACCGGATTTGGAACGAGTTGCTCGCCGTTGCGATTCATATTTCGTTGATCGGATTGCCGTGCGCATTGATTGTGCGCCGGTACTCTCGACAAATGCGCTAATCGTCATGAAAGATCCTCTCGATTTCGCCGGGAAAGTTGCCCTGGTTACGGGCAGCTCGCGGGGAATTGGTGCGGAGATGATTAAAGCTTTCGGAACCCGCGGTGCACAATGCGTGGTGAATTATGTCGCTGACGCGCAGGGACAAAACAAAGCCGATGCTTTGGCTGTAGCAAAGGAACTGAAAGAGCCGCTGGTGATCGAGTGCGACGTGACGCAGTCGCTGCAGGTCGAAGCGATGATGAAACAGATCCAGGACCAACGCGGCGGGCTCGACATCCTCGTAAACAATTCCGGAATTATCCGCGATCGCACCATCAAAAAAATTAGTCTGGACGAATTCGAGAGGGTGATCCGCGTCAATCTCGTCGGGACATTTACTGTTACGCAGAAAGCGGCCGGGGTTCTGCGCAGCGGCGGACGAGTGATCAACATGTCATCCGTGAGCGGACAGATGGGATTGTTCGGGCAGGCGAATTATTCGTCGAGCAAAGCAGCGATAATTGCGCTTACCAAAGTTTCAGCACGCGAGTTTGCGCGGCAGAACATAACTGTGAACGCGATTGCGCCTGGATTTATCGATGTAGGGATGAGCAAAGGCATGTCGGAGGAAGTGACACAGAACTTCATTAAACAAATCCCGCTCGGCCGCCTGGGCGAAGCTCGCGAGATTGTTGATGCCGCGCTGTTCCTGGCGTCGCCGATGGCAAGTTATATCACCGGGCAGGTGCTCAACGTGAACGGCGGATTTTATATGGGCTGACCTGGCCCTGGTAGGGACATCGCGCTTCGGCGTCCGGACAGCGCAGCGCGCTGTCCCTACCATATTGAGATTAGTCCAACTTCTGCACCAGCAACCAGACTAAACCTGAAAGCACCGCTGCGAATGTCGATAACACAAAGGTGGCGCGTTTAGTCTGCCGTATTTTGAATGCTGGCTTGGGAATATCGTCGTGAATTTGACTGGCCTCGAACAGTTTCATCAGGGCAAAAGCGACGACGAAACCCACCGCAGCCCACTTAAGGCATCCCAGAGTCAGGTCCACCGGGCAGAGGGTAGCGCAGACGACCGAGTCGCTCAAGGGCCGGCGCTGAAATCGCGCTAAGGGCCGTAGCCGCTCCGAGTGTCTCCGGAATTGGGATTGACTGTAATGCCTTCGCCTTCTTACGCTCGCGCGATGATTACAAAGATTTCTGCTCTCATCGCTGTTGTTGGATTTGCGTGGATTTGTATCTCGCAGGCGCAGTCGCCGAGTCCGGCTGAATCGCCTTCTCCATCACAAACGCCTGCAAAACATCGCGTGGTGAAGAAAGCCAAGGGTACGCCTGTCCCGGCGACCCATCCGGCCCCTTCACCTTCACCGGGCAAATTTAGCCTGGGAGATTTGTTCAAACCGAAAACCTCTGGCGCCGCGACCAGTCCTGCCGCGGCGGCGCCAGCGAAAGGCACGAACGCTCAGGCAGCAACAAAAGCGCCCGCGCCCGGCGGAGGCCACGGCAAGGTGTGGGTTAACACTGAAACGCATGTTTACCACAAAGAAGGCTCGCGTTTTTACGGCACTACAAAAAAGGGAAAATACGTGACCGAGGCTGAAGCCATTAAGGAAGGAAACAAACCTGCGCAGCATTAACTCGACGGAGAATCAATTTTGGCTGCCATACTTTGCACCGCATCGGCCAGAGTCTCGAACGTGGTGATAGTAACATCTCGTCCGTAATGGAATTGGGAGAGAATATTAAGACCAATATCCTTGTGCGGATCGGGCATGACCCGCGTCACGGATGCGACGTTTTTTTCGGCCAGCGCGTCCATGATCTTGGCGATATGCCGCGCCGCTGCCGAATCCATTGACTCAAGTCCCCGGAAATCCGCCAAAACGCGAAAGCCGGGCGCGATATCTCCCAACAGCTCATGGATGCGTTCCGCGACCAACTTTGCTTCGGCGACCGTGACTTTTTGAGTAGCGCTGATTACCAGGAGGCGTTTGGACCGGTCGAGCTCAACCGCATACATGCATGGTCATCACACGAAGCGAACGTGGTCGCAAGTGTGGCACTGTGCCTAAACGACGTTACGCGATAGTGGCCGAAAACCGTTACACCGCGTTTTGGAAGAAAGCGTTTTCGAACGTTGATTGAAACGCGCCAGATTCGGTGTCGCCAATCCGGAATCGGGGACTGATTTCGAATTGCGCCGCGCAAAAAGTTTCGACATCGTTCCTGCCGCACTTCTCGAGAGACGCGCGTACGGTGTTCAGAGCGAGCGTCGGCGTGTTGCAATCGCGGCTGAGATGTCCGAGCACAACTCGCTCGATGTTTCCGGGTAGCAATTCCTCAATCACTCCCGCCGCAGCCGTGTTCGACAAATGTCCGTGCCGCGACTGGATACGCTGTTTCACTGGCCACGGCCGATGCGTGTCGTTCTGTAAAAGTTTTTCGTCATGGTTCGTCTCGACCACGAGCGTTTGCACCTTTCGCAAGCGTTCAGTGATCAACTTGGTGACGTAACCGAGATCAGTGATGAACCCGAGGCTGCCCGAGCCGGCGTAAAACACGAAGCCGAGCGGATCCACGGCATCGTGCGGCACTGGGAAGGTTTGCACCGTGATATCGCAGATCGAAAACTCACCGCCAGTCGCGAACAATCGCCAATTCCGACATCGCTCCGACAAACCGCTGCATCGAAGCGCTTCGGCCGTGAGCCGATTGCAGTAAACAGGCAGATCGAATTTGTGGCACAGAACTTCAAGACCGCAGATGTGATCACTGTGTTCGTGCGTGAGAACCACGCCGTCGAGCTGCTCTGGTGTGACGCCACATTGCTCCAGACGCAACACGACTTGTCGCGCGCTCAGCCCGCCATCAATGAGAATTTTGCAATGCTCGGTGGCGATCAGCGCGCTATTTCCCGCGCTCCCGCTGCCGAGCATAATCAAGCTGAACACGGGTCGTAGAATAGCTGCGTGCCTTCATTTTGCGCAAATGGAAACAGCGAGAATAACGAACGACATTGAAAATATATTTAAAGCTGGAGCGACTATTTCTGTCGATTTCGATCCATAGCGGCTTTGGCAACGCGTTCTTCCTCGCGAGTCAGAGCGACGAGCTTTGCTGTGTTCTCTGGTGTAAGATCGTACCCGGCGAGGGTTGCTCCCACGATCAGCGCGTCGTGTAACGCGCCAAGCCCGATGTGGGTCTCGCCTCCCTGAGTCACAGTCCCAACAAACGCGTCCTGGTCGAGATTTTCCGCATGAACTGGCTTGAAGCCCGGAACAGTTTTGCTCTTCGCCACGGCCTCCTGATAGGCCGACGACGCATCACTCGCTGTTGCGTATTGGTCCACGCTGATCGTCACTTTTTTAGAGCTATCGCTATTCGCGTAGATGACGCTCCTTGTCGCTTTGGCATTGGCGACCGCGGTCAAGTTGCGCCCCGTGCTGGCTTCGCTGGTTACCTCAGGAAAGAAACGATTAACAGTGCTTATCGGGACGACTACGTTGCTAGAAAGTATGGAATCGGCGGCCTTGGCGGGTGACGGCGATTGTCCGTCTGCAGCCAGTAAGAAAACTTCACTTACGGCAATGAATACTGCCGCGAATTTTATCAGCCTTGGCCCATTCCTCATGTCGCTAATCTTTACGTTCGCATTTCGATGATTTGCCAGAACATATTCAAGGTCATAGATAACGCGTCATCACGGAAAGACGGTCGCGGTGCGTGAGCGATAATCACCTTGCACAGCCGGTGCGTTCTGATTCACAATCGGCGTCCTGTTAAAAACGAAAGGATCACTTATGCCAATTGGAGCTTCTCTCCACATCGGTCTCAACGCCGTCGATCCAAAACAATATAGCGGATGGGACGGACAACTCACCGCGTGCGAGTTCGACGCAAACGACATGCAAGCGTTGGCGAAA
>DASYSX010000076.1:0-7616 GCA_036002955.1 Candidatus Udaeobacter sp.
GCTGACGAGCGTCGTGCAGTACCAGATCGACCACGGCTGGTTTATTGCGCCTTTCATTGGCGATTGGATGAATCCATGGAAATGGCTGCTCACGATTCCAATGATCATCTCGTTTCTCGTGTTCATGATCGCAATTTTCGCCGAAACAAACCGGTTACCATTCGATTTGCCCGAGGCCGAGCAGGAACTCGCCGGCGGTTACAACACCGAATACAGCTCGATGAAGTTCGCGCTGTATTTTCTAGGCGAATACGCTGCCATGATCACGGGATCCGCCGTTGTGGTGACTTTATTTTTTGGCGGCTGGCATTTTCCCGGCATTCCAGATGGCTCCCACGGCTGGATCTTCGGCCTGATCAACATTGCAGTCTTTTTCGCAAAGGTCGCTGTGGTGATTTTCCTGTTTATGTGGGTGCGCTGGACGCTTCCGCGATTTCGATGGGATCAACTGATGCGCCTCGGCTGGCTTTTCTTTTTCGAAATCGCGCTCGTGAACATCTTCATCGTTGCGGCGCTGGTAATGTTTGCACCCAGGTAAATGACGAATCCGAATGACAAAGCTCGAAGCAAATTCAAATACCGAAGCCCGAAAAGCTGATCACTGGCGCAAAGTCTTCAGTGATTCGTGCTTCGTCATTCATTCGTCATTCGTCATTCGTCATTCGTCATTTTGGTTATGACCATCACTGTTCCACGACCGAGATTGAACTGGCGCGAGCGATTGTATCTGCCGGCCATTGCCGCCGGTCTGGCAATCACGTTTAAGCATTTCAAGAATATGCTGTTCGGACGCACCAAGGTGACGATGCAATACCCCGAACAAAAATGGGACAGTCACCTGCCGGATCATTACCGTGGCGCCCCAGCCCTGGTGCGCGATTCGGATGGACGCGTGCGCTGTGTGGCTTGCCAACTTTGCGAATTTATTTGTCCACCGCGCGCGATCAAAATTATTCCCGACGAGATTCCCTCGGCAGACCGTTTCGCCAAGGTCGAAAAATTTCCTGAAGAATTCGATATCGACATGATCCGCTGCATTTATTGCGGGATGTGCGAGGAAGTTTGTCCCGAGCAGGCGATTTTTCTGCGCAAAGATTACGCCATCACCGGTTTCACCCGTGCCGACATGGTGCATCACAAGGAAAAACTCCTGGACATCGGCGGAGTGATGCACGGCGTGGTGCTCAAATGGAACGAAAGGAAGTAGTAGAAATGGAGTCGTGGAGTGTTGGAGTAATGGAGTGCTGGTTTGTGGCACTTGTTCATTACTCCGTTGCTCCACTACTCCATGACTCCAATAACTGATGTCCCCTTTCCTATTCTGGATTTTTGCAGTGCTTACCGTGACATTCGGCGCGGCTGTCGTTCTCAATCGGAACCCAGTCGCGAGCGCGCTGAGCCTGGTTGTTTCATTCCTCGGGTTGTCAGCGCTGTTCATGTCGCTCGACGCCTTTTTCGTCGGCATCATTCAAGTATTGGTCTACGCAGGCGCAGTAATGGTGCTCTTTCTTTTCATCATCATGCTGCTCGATATCCACGTTGAAGAACGCCGTCGGATTAACTGGGTCGCGGCCGTGGGAGGTACTGGCGTCGCCGTGATCTTGCTAGTTCAGATCTGCGTTGTGATAGGGCATTTTCAATCTGCGCGACGCATTTTTCCGCCGCTGGCAACATCGACGACAGATGACGTGTGGCATATCGGCCGGTTACTTTTCAACAACTACAATCTGCCGTTCCAAATTATCGGCGTTCTGGTGCTAGTTGCCACGATTGGGGTAGTCCTCCTGAGCCGGCGGGAACCACGGTAGCATGATTACACTCGGCGATTATCTGGTCGTAAGCGCAATCCTTTTCACGATCGGCTTCGCCGGCGTGATGCTACGTCGAAACCTTATCGTTATTTTCATGTCGCTCGAGCTAATGTTGAACGCGGCCAACCTGTCGCTCGTAGCTTTCTCGCGATTTCGCGTCGGTGCTAATGGGCTGCCGGATTACAACGCGCAGGTGTTGGTTTTTTTCGTGATCACCGTGGCGGCGGCTGAAGTAGCGGTGGGGCTCGCGCTGCTCGTCGCGCTATATCGCGCGAGGCAAACCACGGATGTCGCTGACATCACCAGCCTGAAATTCTAACGCGAATCAGGGGACCAATGCACTCATTTTATCCGTGGCTGATCCTTCTCGCTCCGTTCGCAAGCGCGACGGTCATCACGCTCTTTACGCTGCGATGGAAATCATTGAGCAGCGCGGTCTCCATCACTGCGGTTCTCGTAAGTTTTTGCTGTAGTTGCTTCGTCTTTGCTCATCCAGCCACGTCGGCATCTGAGTTCGTGTGGCTCGATCTCCCGCCGCTTTTTCGGGTGCCGTTTGGCCTAACGATTGATCAATTGAGCCGCACGATGGCAGTTGTGGTTTCCGGCGTAGGAGCGCTCATTCACATTTATTCGCTCGGTTACATGCGGAACGACGAAGGCAAGTCGCGTTATTTCGCAGCGCTGTCACTCTTCATGTTCGCAATGCTCGGGATCGTTTTTGCGAACAATTTCGTGATGCTGTTCATCTTTTGGGAATTGGTCGGGTTCACGTCGTACGTTTTGATCGGTCACTGGTTCTTTCGAGACGCCGCAGCCGACGCAGCAAACAAGGCATTCATCACTACGCGGATCGGCGATTTCGGATTCATGACTGGCATCCTGATGATTTGGATGACCACCGGTTCAGTCGTGTTTGCCGAAATTGCGCCGCGAATGCCAATGTTCGGCGGCCATGCGACGTTTGTTGCAATTGTCGCGCTTTTAATTTTCTGCGGCGCCGTCGGAAAATCTGCCCAATTTCCGCTGCACGTTTGGTTACCAGACGCGATGGAAGGTCCGACGCCAGTCTCGGCGTTGATTCACGCCGCCACGATGGTTGCAGCCGGCGTTTACATGCTGGTGCGCGTTGCCTTCATCATTCAAGCATCACAAACAGCGCTTCTGGTCGTCGCATGGATCGGCACGATCACAGCGGTAATGGCCGCTTTGATTGCGACGCAGCAGGACGATATCAAACGTATTCTTGCCTATTCCACACTGTCGCAGCTCGGTTACATGGTGATGGCTGTGGGTCTCGCCTCAAACCAGGCAGCCATGTTCCACCTGTTCACTCACGCGTTTTTTAAGGCGCTCCTATTTCTCGCTGCCGGGTCGGTCATCGTGATGCTTCACCACGAGCAGAACATTTGGAAGATGGGCGGTCTACGCCGAAGACTTCCGATCACTTTTGCCACATTCGGTGCGGGCGCGCTCGCATTGATCGGCTGTCCGCCGTTCAGTGGATTTTTCAGTAAGGACGCGATTCTCGCAGTCGCCTACGAACACAACCTGCCGATTTTCGCCGTGGCATTGTTCACCGCATTCCTGACTGCTTTCTACGTGATTCGGATGCTCGTCATTGTCTTCTTCGGTAACCCGCGCAGTAACGTCGCGGGCGAAGGCCGCGAATCGCCGCCGGTGATGACAACGCCGTTGATCGTGCTCGCAATTCTCGCAGCCGTTGGCGGTTTTGCATTTTTCGCTCGAAATTTTCTCACACTCCCTACCGGAGAAGAAGCGGGGATCCTTGTTCTCGTGCTGGCAATCCTTGCACTGATTCTCGGTGTTGGACTCGCCCTTGTTCTCTACCGCGGACGTGCGGCGGAGCCGGTCAAAGTGGAGTTTTTGCGTCGCAAATTCTATTTCGATGAGTTCTATGGCTGGCTCATTTTTTGGACGCAGGAGCTGCTCGCGCGGGTGGCAGCCTTCATTGATCGCTGGATCATCGACGCAGGCGCGGTGGGCGGAAGCAGTCGAGGTGTCTGGGGCATCGGCGCGGTCTTGCGACTAATCCAAGTCGGCAATCTTCAAGCGTACGCGTTCCTCTTTGGTCTCGGTGTTATCGCTCTCATTTACTTTGCGATTTTCCGCTCCTGAAATTTTGCCCACGAAACACACGAAATGACACGAAAAGGAGAAGAACCAGAATTGATTTATAAGGAAGAAAGTTACGCCATTGTCGGTGCGTGCATGGTGGTTTACAAAGACAAGGGCTGTGGTTTTCTCGAACCCGTTTACCACGAGTGCTTGGCTATCGAGTTAGAATTTCGAGGAATTCCGTTCCTGTCGAAACTCCCGCAAACTTTGCAGTATCGCGGACGTACATTGTTTCAAACGTTTTCTCCAGATTTCCTCTGCTACGAAAAGATCATTCTGGAAATCAAGGCGGTTTCCTCCTTAGTCGATGAACATCGCGCTCAGATCCTGAACTATCTTAGCGCGACAAACTGCGAACTAGGCCTGCTCGTGAATTTCGGTCATTATCCGAGACTCGAATATGAGCGACTTCTTCGGAGACACCACCAACCTGTCGATCTCCAGCTCTGAACATTTTCGCATCTTTCGTGTGTTTCGTGGGCAAAGAACTCTTTAAACCTGATCATCACATCTGATGGTTTTATTCCTCATTTTCTGTCCAATTGTTGCGGCCGCCGTGATCATGCTTGGCGCGCCCGCACGGAAGACTGCACTGGCCGCGTCTTTTTTGACGTTCGCCGTGGCGCTATTTTTGTTTGCGTCTCTCGACCACGGCAATGCCGACTTCCAACACGTCACATCGTTTAGCATTTCTCCCGAGTGGCGATTGAGCTTCACTACCGGCGTCGATGGCTTGAGCGTAATCATGGTGCTGCTCGCCAGCATCGTCACGCTAGCTGCGGTGTGGTTCGTCGGCTCGATAGAGAGATATGAAAACGCGTTTTATGCCTGTCTTCTGTTCATCTCTGGCGGCGCGATCGGGGCGTTTGCTTCAATCGATCTATTTTTCTTTTATGCGTTTCACGAACTCGCGCTGATCCCCACGTTTTTATTGATCGGAATCTGGGGTAGCGAGAATCGAGTCGCAGCGGCGTGGAAAATCACGATCTACCTGGCAATCGGCAGTTTCATTTTGCTGCTCGGCCTGATTTTGCTTTACCAAAGCTTTCCTCTCCCCTCACGCAGTTTTGATATTCGCGTGTTGCGAACTGCAGCTGGAATGGGCCAGATCGCTCCGGACGCGCAACGGCATGTTTATCTGTTGCTACTTATCGGTTTCGGAATTCTCATCTCGCTCTTTCCGTTTCATACCTGGGCGCCCGAAGCATATGCCGCCGCGCCCGCGCCCGCGGCGATGCTCCACGCAGGAGTTTTGAAGAAATTCGGGCTGTACGGTCTTTTGCGCCTGGCCATTCCAATGCTGCCCGAAGGTGCTCATCACTGGGCCAATCTGCTGATCGTGCTGTTACTGGGCAACATCATCTACGTCGGGCTGGTTACCATCGCGCAGAAGCGGCTCGATTGGATGCTGGGTTATTCGAGCGTGATGCATATGGGCTATATTTTTCTCGGCATCGCCAGCTTTGGAGTGCTTGGCGTGACGGGCGCCGTTGTGTTGATGTTCGCTCACGGTCTGTCAATCGCGTTGCTGTTTGGAATCGCAGGCGAATTGCGCCGGCGAACAGGCACCTTGGATTTTGATGAGCTCGGAGGACTAGCGAGGGTGATGCCTTTTGCCGGGCTAGCCTTTGGATTTGGTGTGTTCGCCGCCATCGGTCTTCCAGGTTTTGCCAATTTCGCCGGCGAAATCATGATCTTTTTTGGCGCGTTCAGGAATGGGTGGGAAATCGGGCAGTTTCACATTTTCCAAATCGCCACGGTGCTTGCGCTTTGGGGTGTAGTGCTGTCGACGGTTTACATGTTGCGCGCTTATCGCACGACGTTCATGGGCTCTATCCGCGAGCAATGGCAAACGCTGGCCGACCTTAGTCCGGCGTTACGAATACCGGTTACGCTTCTCGTGGTAGCACTTCTTTGTGTTGGATTTTTGCCGCAATTTTTTGTGCGAGGTGTGGCACCGATATTCGAGACTTTGACCTCCGCCAAATCAGATACGCAGACTTGTAGCCCGGGAACCACGCGCCATCTGCAAACTGTTGGGCTGTCTCGAGAGAACGCCCCACACGGGCAAGGCTACAGCATCCGATGATCACCGCGCCCTTACTTGAAATTGCAGTGCTGGTGCTCGGGATGCTGATCCTGATGATCGAAGCGTTCGCCGGAAAAATTGATAAACGGGTTCTGGCTTTCGCTGCAATTACCGGGCTTGCGATAGTTCTTCTCGCCAGTTTCTTTCTCGTTCCCTCTTCCTCGCCGGCTAACGTGACCGGTTTCTGGAGTTTCTACGCAGCGGATCGACTGGCGATCTTCTTCAAGCAGTTCGCGCTATTAACCACCATTCTTGTGCTGATCATGATGATCGATTACGCGCCGGTGGTGCGCAGCTTCTTTCCCGGCGCCGTGCCGCACACAGGTCTGGGCGAATTTGTCGCGCTGCCTCTTTTCACCTGTGCCGGCCTGATGTACCTCGTTTCGGCGATCGACTTTGTTTTCATCTTTGTCGCGCTCGAGGTGGTAACAGTGTCGTTCTATGTGCTGGTCAGTTTTACCCGACGCAATCCTATGACGCTCGAAGCGGGAACGAAGTATCTCATACTCAGCGCCCTTTCCACGGCGTTCCTTGTGTACGGCATTGCTTGGATTTTCGGCTCGACTGGCCAGACAAATCTCTATCGGCTGACGGCGTCACTGGCGAATGCTGGCGCCGACTCTGGTGCAGCTTTGTTAGGCGTGGTTTTTGTTCTGGTCGCGCTGGGTTTCAAGATTGCGGCCGTGCCCTTCCAAATCTGGGTGCCAGATGTTTATCAAGGCGCGCCCACGCCAGTGACGGCCTATCTCTCCGTCGGATCGAAAGCAGCGGGCTTTGTCGTGTTGATACGGGTTTTGCAGCCGTTCATGAATTTGCCGCAAACAGAACGGCTGATTTTTGTGATCGCGCTGCTCACTTTGATTTACGGCAATCTTGCAGCGCTGCCGCAGACTAATCTGAAACGACTTCTCGCGTACTCGAGCATTGCACATGCGGGTTATTTGCTCATCGGCGTGCTCTGTTTCGACGTCCGCGCGGTTATCTTCTATCTCGTCGCTTACCTGTTGATGACACTGTTGAGTTTTGCAGTGTTGATAATCGTGGCGCAGCAAACTGGCGAAGAAATTTCCGATTTCGATGGCCTCGCAAAACGTTCGCCATTTCTCGCCTTCGCGATGTTGATTGGAATGGTTTCGCTCGCGGGTTTGCCGTTCACCGCAGGATTCCTCGGCAAGTTTTACATCTTTTACGCCGCCGTTCTCCAACGCCAGATTGCGCTGGTGGTGGTTGGAGTGATCACGGTGGGCTGCGGATTCTATTATTATCTCAAGGTTATCCGCGCGATGTATTGGCAGTCCGATTCCAATACCGACCCCATTCCTGTAAACGGCCTCTCGCGCGTGGCTATCAGTGCATTGATCGTCGCCACGATTTGCCTGGGTGTGTATCCGCAACCCATTCTTGACGCACTGAAACACTAATCGATCGGGTTCCAAACCAGATCCGCCGTACAAACTCCAGCCGAAATCGTCGATGCTCCGGAGCTGTGCGTCCGTTCGGAATGCTTGAAGCGCTAACCAGGAACGACGGCTTGGGCAGCCGTTGAAAAATGAGCATGACGGCTGGGAAGCCGTCACTCC
>DASYSX010000077.1:0-7581 GCA_036002955.1 Candidatus Udaeobacter sp.
GGCTACATCGGCCACAGTTTTGGTTCACGAGAGGAGATGAAAAAGAAACTGCAGCGGAAACCCAGTCACGTTTCCATTCGCACTGGTCAGGTCGAATTCGTCAAAGTCGGAACAGACGCCTGGCGATGGCGCGATGTTTATCGCTGGCTTCTCGGTTTAAGATGGCCGCAGTTCGCCCTCTTTGTCGCCAGTCTTTACATTGGGCTAAACCTTCTTTTCGCCGCGCTTTACAGTTTCCGGCAAGACAGTATCGCCGGCAGCACTGGCGGAAGTCGGTTTTTCGATTGCTTCTTTTTCAGCGTGCAAACGTTAGCCACGGTTGGCTATGGCCACATGTATCCGCAAACACTTTACGGTCACATTATCAGCACGGTCGAAATCATGACCGGGATATTTTTACTCGCGACGATGACCGGCCTTATTTTCGTGCGCTTTTCGCGTCCAATCGCGCGCGTCGTGTTCAGCAATTCCATAGTCATTGCGCCGTTAAACGGGAAACCGACGCTGATGGTGCGAATCGGCAACGAAAATCAACACAGCATGGTCGAGGCCGAGTTCCGGGTCATGTTCTCGCGCGATGAAGCGTTAGTTGAGGGCGGAGATTTCCGCTACTTCTATGTACTCAAACTCCATTTCGATCGGCTGACGGTTTTCCCAGCGGCGCTGACTCTGCGGCATACAGTCGACGACGAGAGTCCCCTTTTTGGTGCGACTATCGAGTCTCTCGCAGCCAACCGTGCGCTCTTCATAGTATCAGTGGTTGGAATCGATCCGGTCCTCGCAGCAGCGGTTCAAACGCAAAAGGATTACAGCTGGCGCGATGTTCAATTCGGCCACCGCTTTGTCGAAATCTACAGCGAACACGGGGGCGGGCGGCTCACCGTTGATTACAACCGACTACATGACACCGAAAGTGCGGAATAAATTTCGTCCGCGCAGATCGCGTGCTGCGTTATTCAGGCATCAGAAGGATCATTCGGGCGAATTGAGCCATCGCCGTGATGAGTTGGTAAACGATTCCGGCGAAAAATGGCCAGAACACGCCGAGTAACATAACGTTGAACACTTGTAACAGCATGGCTATCACGCCAAAGGCGCCGAACACGTAATAAATAAATCGGGTGTCGCGCTGGCGCTGCACATCTTCGAGATGCAGACGCCGGTAAATTTTCGTAATTGCGGTAAAGAACAACAAAGTAGCAACCAGTGTGATACCGCTACACCATTTCCAAATTCCTGGTGGTAAAGGTTCGACGGTAAGAAGCAGCAATCCCAACATGGAAAGACCCAGCGGTAGGATCGAATTGGCGAGCAAAAGACGTAATCGAAGTTTGTCGATGTCCGCCCATTCGTGAACGGCTTCGCGGCAAAACACGACGACCACCCCTGCGAAACCGGCCAGTGCGACAGCAATCTGCGCAGCAATACCAAGAGCCTCGCCCGGTTCCATTATTTGTGTGTTATCTCTGTCCTGGCAGCTTAGGTAGTTCAGTCGGTAACGTCAGAGGTCAAACTATGCGGGCATTCCGCCGGAACGAGATGGAAGGGATTCTGGCGAAGATTAATTAGCTCTTCTTAAAGTCCCAATTTTGCCATCTCCGGGGGCGACAAAGTCGTCGGCCGGAGATAGACATGGTCGGAATCCCATAGCGCGGTAAAGATGTAGGTGCCGCGCGGCCGCACGTTTAAAGTAATCGACGTCGGCTGAGTTGACTGAAGATTTGGCACGACTGAAATCGTCAGAACATGCGGTCCAGCCGGGATGTAGTGATCGTACCGGCGACCCTGCACAATGTTCCCAACGCTTTGGCCGTCGATCTTTAGATTGGCGGCAAGGTTCCAGCCGAAGTTCGCCACTCTGATCACAATGAGACGACCGCCTGGGTGAGCCGCGGCATTGGCTAGCGAGGTTGCACAGAAGAAGATAAGAATCGGAAGAAACCTGTTGAGATAACTGGTCAAGGTCTTCATGAATTCGTTGTAGCACGATGGCTACCGCGTTGACACGTCTTAAATGCGCCAGAGCGAGCGGTGTGTCCCGAACTCGGAAATTTCGCCAGAGGTACTTTTGCTGACGTACACAGTGATGGAAATGACGCTGATAAACGTGCCCACGAAAACCATGGCCACAAACCACGAGGGGATGTGGCCGATGTGCAGCGCGTGATAAAACGACACCACATCATTGATCGGCGCGGTGGCGTGCAAAAAGATTTTCGTCAGCCACGCGATCAAGATCAGGATGAAAATGAACATGTAATTTCGTTTCATCCGGCGGCCGATCGCTTCGAGCTTGGTTATTTTAAAGCAGGGCAAAATTAAATCTTCGCATACAAGCTTTTTCCATTCGCCCTGAAGCAGCTCGCGATTTTCCATCACCATCGGGACAAGAAAATGCGCTTCCAACATGCGGACGCGCGCGCGGAATGCATCGTAAAAACGATATCTGCGCGCCTCGATCCATAGCAGCACAGCAACGATGGCCAGGTTAAAAAAGAAAATGATGTGCGGGACGTCGCGAGTAGAAAAGGCGATTGTAATAATCGCGGTGCTGCTGGTGATCGCCCAGTTCGTGGTCATGTCCAGCCGTTGCCGCCACACCATGATTCGTCCCAGTTCGCCCCGATAAAAATGCGACATGGCGTTGACATAGCCCGGGTCATAAATGCTCCGCTGCAAGGAAACTGTCCGTTCCTCTTTCCGCGGTACCGCTGTATCCTGAGTTGCCACAGCTTGTTATTTTACTGGATAACTGCCTTTGCTGCATAATCCAATAAATCTCTCCACCCCCTCATGCCTATTGCCCTTTCAAATCTGTTAACGGAACAGCAGGTGATCCTTCGGTTGCGTTCGCGAAAATCAGTGAATGCGATTCGCGAAATTGTGGACGTGCTCGCATCCGACATCAGCGGCAGGAAAATCGCCAAGCCTGAAGCCTTTCTCGAACAAGTGTTCGCTCGTGAGCAGGCGCACCCGAGCATGGTCGAGAACGGCGTTGTATTTCCACATGCCCGCACTGATTTGGTTGATGAAATTGTGCTCGGGGTGGGGCGCAGCCGCGCTGGCATTCCATTCGGCGAAAATCAGCAGCGCGCACACCTGATTTTTGTAATCGGCGTTCCCGAACGCCTGCTGAGCGATTATCTGGTTTGCGTCGGCACGCTGGCGCGAATGGTGAAGGACGACACGATTCGATCGAAATTGCTCAACGCCGAGACGTCTCGGCAATTCATCGACGCATTAACGACAGAAACCCTGTAGTCCCGTCTCTGAGACGCGCCACAAGCGGTTACGCTAATTCATGAATAGCTCGAAGCACCGTCTCGACTTCCTGTGGCGTGTTGACGATGCTGCATGCTACACGCGCATACGATACTCGATACGGAGTGGTGGAAGCGACAATGCGCTGAGCGAGCAGACGCTTTACTACTTCCTCCGGTTTCGTGCCTTTCACATCGAAGCAGACCATGCCTGCGGAAAGATTTTCATCGCGCGGTGTGTAGAGCTGGATTCGGGACATGCCCGCAAGTCCCTCTTTCATTTGACCATTGAGCTCGTGTATCCGCGCGGTGATGCGCCCCGGGCCGATGTTTTGGTGAAAACGAATCGCTTCCGGTAACGCCCAAAAATGTTCGAACGCCTGGAACCCGCCCGGGGAGAACCACGACGCTCTTGCTGCTGACGGCGGTTCACGTTCCTCTTCCCACGCGGCGAAAAGGTCCGGCGAGCTAAATGATGGAATCACCGGACGCATTCTCTTCCAAACATCTGGCTTCGCCCAAACGAAGCCGGTGCCCCGTGGACCGAACAACCATTTGTGTGTGCCGGCGGCAAACGCGTCGCATCCCAGCGCTGTAATCTTTGGATCTTCGACCCCAATACCGTGTACGCCGTCGACGATGAGCAGCACACGATCCTTTTCATTCCGGCTGCGATTTACGTCCGCCAACGTCTCAGCGATCGGCGCGATGGGCAGCCGCACGCCGCTGCTGGAGTGGACCCAGGTAACGCCGACCGCGCGCGTCTTTGGTCCGATCGCTTTGCGAATGCGTTGAGCCATTTCGTTTGGCGAAATCGACTCGTAAGAATCGAAGAGCGGAATTTTGCGCCAGGTCGCTCCGCACCGTTCCGTGGCGAGCCGGATTGATTCGTGATGGACATAGTGATCGTGCGTAGTAGTCACGATCTCGTCGCCTTCGCGCAATGGCAGCCCATGATAAAGAAGAGCCAAACCCGTCGTGGTGTTTTGCGTCAGCGCGATGTCCTGCCAGTCGCCGCCGATATAGTCGGCGATGGCGCGGCAGACCTGCAACGGGATGTTCCCGTCAGTCTGCGCGAACATCGCGTTCTCAACTGTAAGAAACGGATTTGCATCTAACTTCGCCCGATATTGCTCTATGGCCTGACGCACAGGTCTCGGGTGAGAGGCCAAAAAAAACAATCCGAAATGAATGTAACCGGGGGCCAGTTCAAACTGCCGGCGCACTGATTCCCAGTCTTTGAAATCTGCAGGAACGTTTTCCCTGGTTTTAGCTTCGACGAGCGCCGACGAAAGCGCTCCTGCAGCCAGCGACAACGAACCACGGATAAGAAAATTCCGGCGGGTTAATGGCATAAGAGTGTCCTCAGTTTGATACATCCGTAAGTAAACAGATTGGTCGCGATGATTGCGATGCAATTATAGAGAGCGCTGTAGCCGCATCTCTATGAGACGCGTGGGAGGAAGGGTTGATACTTGCTGTCACGCCTCGCACAAGCGCGGCGGATACAGTCTAACGAGAGCCGCGTTTTTTTGGCGGTGCTCCTAACACAGGCGCGCGACACCCTGCTTTCGGCCCTTGGACATCAGAGGTTTGATCGTAGCGTAACGTCTTCATCGTCGCGTTCACACGCTCACTCAGCTCCGTGAACGATACATCAGTCTCGCGCGCCGCCTGCGCTTTGCGAAATTCCTTGGCTAGCGCGTAGGTGAACACACCATACCCGATCGTGCCGTGATGATATTCGTACGCATACCCGCCCTCCTCACAGGCGGCCAGCACCACTGGCATGTACGGGCCGCGCCGTTCGCGCGGCGCTTTGCGGTATTGCGCCGCAGTTTGGTTTTCACGAAGACTCATTGCAGTGCCCAGTTTTTTCGTGCTGCCGTTGCACCCCATGTATTTTTCACGGACGTCGCGGCTACCACCGAAATCCGGGTTGAGGTTCCGCAGGTCGCGCTCTTCCCACATTTGTTCCGCTTTGTTCCAGCGCAACATTCGATGCCGGATGTCATCCGGAGGAGTGATGGCGCGAATTTTCCGCGCCCCATCCCGGGTCAAGCCACCTGAGTGGCAACAATCGAAGATGGCGAAAAATTTCGCCGAGTAAGGAAGCGCGCTGTAGTACCGCAGAAAATCGTCGTCGGTAATAGCGCTGTCCTGCGTCCAATGAAAATCGTACGGCACGAGGCATTCGTCGACGTGATCGATTCGTTCCGCCGCGTTGTAGTCCGGCAACTGCGCGCCATGGCCACTGTAATAAAGCACGCGTTCGTGACCGTCGGCGGTGCCGTCGAGCAACCAGTCGATCCGCTCGCGAATCGCCGCGGCCGTGGCGCGTTCGTCAAGCACCACTCGGATATCTTCAGCGTCAAACCCGATTTCCTGTAGCACGCTGCTCATAAGAAACACGTCGTTCACGCAGCCTTCCAGACGCGATGCCGGATCAGGATAATTATTGATGCCGACCAGCAATGCGCGCCGCCGGCGTTGCTGCACCGTGCTCTGGAATTGCGCACTTCGGCTGGCCAGAGCGCGCACACCTGGTCGTTGGCCGAGCACGCGATAAACGCGCTGCCACGTCAAATCACGTTGGAGATAACCAGCGTGACCGGGCAACTTCTCCAAATCGACGACCGCATCATGGCCGGCGACTGGATCGTCCCAGGAAATTTCCTCAAAATTCGGAACACGATCGATGATCCGATGAGCGAGAACCGGATCGCTTTTGTTAAACAGATGGAACCAATATCTTTGGTTAACGCCGCTGATGTTATTGTCGAAATGCGCGGCTTTAAGGAATGGATTAGCGATTTGTGAACCGAAGGTGACCAAATAGCGCCCGGCACAGGCGTTTTTGTCCTCATGCGAAAATGCGTCGTAACAAATGACGCTCCCGAGACTGTGCGCCATGATCACATCCGGATTGAAGGCGTTGATTCGGTCGATCAAACGTTTGCGCAACGTGGCGCGCAACGCGGTGTTCTGATCCCACTCCGCCACCATGCCCGCGTGCCAGCCATCGGCTGCTTCGGCGACGGGTTTAGCCCAATCCAATAACCCGCGCCTCGGGCGAAACCATCCGGACACGGTCTGAGCCGCGTCCTCGATGGCTGCTCCGACTGGCGCGAAGCCGAGATGCGCCGCCGCGTTTACGTCGGTGAACAGATTGATTTTTCCCGAGAATAAACTGTCGTAATCGAAGCGCTCGTAAGTCCCGGCAAACGCAGGATCGAAATACTGGATCCCGGCGGTGATCGCCTCTTCCCATGGGCGTTCCCACGGCTGATTGTCGGGACGCTCCTGGTGGCCGACTCCGTGAACCAGGAGAATTTTCATCCAATCACACCGTAAACGGTTCCTGTTCTTCGAACGCGTAGTTAGCCGGTCCGATGGTGAAGAAATTTGGCGTCTGCGTCGGTGGCATCAGTTTCACGATGGATTTGTGGAAGCCGCGGTAGTCGCCCTTGAACTTTCCGTTTTTCCAAACAGCAAGGACAGTTTCGGTGAACAAACCGTTTCGATCGCCATCTGCGCTCGTCTGGTTGTCTTGGCATCCGGAAATCAAGAGCGCCGTGGCGTGCATCCGCGTGCGCGAACCGGAGCTGCGCTGCTGGATTTTATCGTAGAACTTTTGGTGATCCATGTAAACGCGCAGCGCGACGTCGCGCGGCATCATACGTGGGCGCACCGGTGTCACGCCCAACGCAGAAAACTGGATTGCGCGCAGCACTGTGCCGCTGTGGCAACTGTCCGACAGCACAAAAATTCGCACGCGTTTACCAAATTGGTTCAGCGCGGCGTAAAGCTCGTCATCGATCAGTTCGCCATCATACAAACACCAGGTTTCATCGAAACCGTCTGGCTCCAAATCGTTCCCGGTGTTCGGCACCTGCCCGCCATGTCCCGAATAGGTAAGGAAAAAGATATCGTTCGCTTTCAATCTCGACGCGGCAGATTTGATGTCGGCCAGGACCCGATTCCGTGTAGCCTTTTTCGTTAGGCGCTTGGTTATTTTGGTAAACCCCTGGCTTTTCGCCAACGCTTGCATGTCATTTGCATCGAACTCGCACGCGGTGAGTTGTCCGTCCCACCCGCTGTAATGTTTTGGATCGACGGCGTTGAGACCGATGTGGAGAGAAGCTCCAATTGGCATAAGTGATCCTTTCGTTTTAACAGGACGCCGATTCTGAATCAGAACGCACTGCATGCGCAAGACGATTATCGCTTACGTAGGGCGGTGATCACGCACAGCGATGATCTCGAATATAATCTGGCAAATCATCAACATGCGAGGGTAAACATTACGGAAATGCGGAAT
>DASYSX010000078.1:0-6230 GCA_036002955.1 Candidatus Udaeobacter sp.
ATTTGCACCAACGTATCACCCAGCTCCCGTCTGATTCCCTCTTCGACCAACCATTCGTTAGGCTCCACGCCAAAATATTTCCCACGGTTCAGGTACGGAATTAAAAGCCGTCCGATCCGCAGCGAACCGCAACCGATATCCAGCAGCGAATGATGCTGACGCAGACCGAGCGTGGTGAGAAGATTGAACGCCATCGCTGCGACCAGATCGTAATCTTCCGGCGGACCGACGTAAGCACGATACTGCGGGTCGCCCGGTTTAAGGCCGAGGCCAAGATCCTCTTGATCGGGTGAACCCATTGCCATTTTCACTCCAACGATCTTAACGTGGCGCGGTCGAAAGTTTTCAGCGCGTCCTGAGGTTGATCGGGAAATCCGACCACGCCGCGAGACCGGTCGAATTGATAGATTCGAGTCAGTGGCCGTTCACGGAACGGAAAGGCACGGAGCTTGTCGCCGTCGATCGCGTCGGTTGCGCCCGGGACCCGGCACGCTTTCACCGCCACAGCGTACGAGTCGCTCCTGATCGCGGACGACGAGCTGGCGCAATTCGACAACTCGTTAGGATCGTTTTTGCGATTGAAGAGCTGTTCCCGTCCGCCGTTCGCCATGAAAATGTATTTCCACTCGTCACTCAGGACCATGATTTTAAAATCGTGTGAGCCGGGAACTTCGACCATCCCGATGAGATGCTGCCGAGGCGCGGTTTCGCCTCGCAGCATTTTGAGAACGTCGATTCCCTCCCGCATCTCGCATGCCCCGGCAGCTCCGGTCGCAATGGCGAAAAGATCTGCCAGGCTCACAAACTCAGTTCGCTCGGTTCCCGCCGGCAGCGCGGTTGGCCAACTGAGCAACAAAGGAACGCGGCAGGCCTGCTCAAAAAAGTTTTGTTTCTGCCAGCCGTGATGGTCGCCGAGCAAATCACCGTGGTCGGAAAAAAAACAGATGAGAACGTTCTCGGAGTTTGGTCGCGTTTCGATTGCATCGAGAATTCGGCCGAGACAATAGTCTAAATACGTGACCTCCCCGTAGTAACGGGCTTTTACGATTTTAGTTAGGGCAGGGTTGATAGCATCCGCCCAAATGGCGTGACGCATGAAAGGAATTTCCTCATCAAGGTGATCTTCCTCGATGTTGCCGAGGATTGGCTCCGGCATTCGCTCAGGATTGTACATTCGATTGAAGGGAATCGGCGGAGCCAACGCTGGATGCGGCCCGATGAAGGAAACGAATCCGAAAAACGGCCGAGAGTCATTCGGCTTTGCGATTTCCTCCACCGTGCGATCAGCCGTCCACCATTCGCCACCTAGATTAGCCGGAAGTGGACTGCGTTGCGGGAGGTAAAACATCTCAGTCCGTTCGCCCATGGGTTGCTCCAGGAAATCGAACTCCGGATGTTCCCGCACTAGCCACGAACCGTAGTCATCGCCTTCGCGATTCGGTGGATGGTAGGTTTCTTCACAGCGCCACAACGTTTCGAAACCGAGGTCCTCGTTCCACGGATTCGTATGGAACTTGCCGACTCCAAAAGTGCGATAGCCGAGGCCTGACATCGTTCGGCCGAGGTAGGGCCCGCAACGCGCTTCCATCTCCGCTGCTTGATCAGCCACAGCGTGTGACTTTGCATTACTGAAAACACGGGTTGTCGCCGGCTCGCATCCGGTGCGGATCGTGTAACGCGCGGCAACGCAAACCGGGCACGTCGCGTACGCGCTTGAAAAAGTGATTCCCCTTCGCACCAGCCGATCCATGTTCGGCGTGTATATGTGCGAATTCCCGAGCGCAGCGATAGTGTCGAACCGCTGCTGGTCGGTCATGATAAACAAAATGTCAGGCCGAGTGTGGGGCATCGTAGAAACGAAAATGTGCAGAGAACTGAGCTCGCAGCGGCGCTAGTTTACAAGGCGTCGCGCAAATGTCATTCCGAGCGGAGCGTAGCGCAGCCGAGGAATCCCGCGGAAATATTTTTAGATTTCGCCACGGGTTGTCTCCAGCCTTCGCATAAAGCTACGGCTTGGCAGGCGACTTCGCTCGACATGACGAGCGGAAGCCAGAGATGTTTCGCTCCGCTCAACATGACAGCGGTGTTAATTGGATAACTTCTAGGCGTCTGCCAAATCGCTTCCCGTCAGGCGCCGGAACGCCTCGACATACTTCGCCGAACTTTTTTCAATCACTTCTTTCGGCAGACGCGGGGCAGGGGGGCTCTTATCCCAATCGAGAGTCTCTAGATAATCGCGCACAAATTGCTTATCGAAGCTCGGGGGACTCTGGCCGACCGAGTACTGATCCTTGGGCCAGAAACGCGACGAATCCGGCGTCAGACATTCGTCGATCAAAAGCAAATCTTTATCGACAGTGCCGAACTCAAATTTCGTGTCTGCCACAATAATTCCACACTCGTCAGCATGTGCGCGGCCGCGCGAGTAAATGTCGAGGCTGAGCTTTTTCACGCGCTCGGCTAATTCGTGGCCGAGAATCTCTGAGCATCGCTTCATGTCGATGTTCTCATCGTGACCGGTCTCGGCTTTCGTTGCGGGGGTGAAAATTGGTTGCGGCAATTGCGATGCCAACTGGAGTCCTGGCGGCAGCTTAATGCCGCAAACGCTCTGCGATTCCTGATATTCCTTCCAACCCGAACCAGCCAGATAACCGCGCACTACGCATTCCACCGGCAAGGGCTTCGTCTTCTTTACGATCATGGAGCGGCCTGCCAGCTGCTCGCGAAACGGCTGCAATTCTTTTGGGAACGCATCGAACGCTGCCGTGACGAAGTGATCCCGGATGTCATCGAACCGTTTGAACCAGAACGCGGAAATCTGATTCAGCACCGCACCTTTGTGCGGAATCGGGTCGGGAAGGATCACGTCAAAGGCGGAGATTCGATCCGTGACGACAAAGAGCAGTGTGTCGCCCAGATCGAACACTTCGCGCACCTTGCCGCTACGCAGTTTCTTAATGCCGTGAAGATCGATTGAGGATTGCGGAGATGTTTGCATATGAGAGACAGCGAACGTTCAACGTTTGGTGCCGAGCGTCTAGTAAAAACGACGTACAACTGCGATGGCCGCTTTAAAAATCAGCCGCGCAAATCGAAAGCGCGCTGCATATCGTAAACTCGATAGCCGCCAGATTCGAAGGCCGGTCGATCGCGGAACTCAGCTGGCCAGACGTTGGGATCGCCTGGATGAGCCACGTACCAGCGGATCCCAGTTTCGCGGACGCTGCGCTGCAGATCCGGAATGTTGTTGGCCTGCTGCAGTCTTTGCAGTTTTGCTAGCTGCTCCTGGTAGCCAGATTGCCGGAAGACTTTGCTCTGTCTGGTCCACTCATCAACCCTGGCTGCGAACGATGGCCGGTCGGTTAATCCTCCAACAACAAGAAGCTTGTCCAGTTGTGAATCCTCCACAACCGCATCGGCAAGAGGCTGGTTTCTGATGTATCGAGCGCAGTCGATCAGTCCACGATCCACGCGCGTGCTCGAACGCACGTTACCTACCGAGCCTTTACCATGCTGTAACCCCGAGCCATAACACAGTGGAACCAGTGTTAAGGCGATAGCGCCGACGGCCACGCCCCGAGTCCATAAATGCGGACGACGAGCCGAGAGAATCGAAAACAAACGCCCCGCAGCAAGCGAGCCCACCAGCCAGTAAACCCAGACAAACGGGCGATGTATGAATTCGTGCGCATTACTCGAGGTGCTGGTTCCACCCATGCCAAAAGTCATCAATAACAGAATTGCTAGCGCAGCCACGGAGACGGATTCCGACGCCTGCCATATTTTGCGCGAGGCCACGAAGACCCAAACGAGTGGAGCAATGAGCGCGAAGATTCCCAAAGCATCGATCAGAAGTAAACCGATCGCCCGCGGCAGATGTGAAGGAAATGGATGAGCATCGTTGAAAACTCGATACCAACTTTCGACAGGTGTGCCTTTAGCCATCTTCGCCATTACCTGCCAATACCAGACGCTGCCGGACAGATCGAAGCGAACGTTCGGTCCGATGTAAAAACGATTCGCCAGCGGGAGCAGAGCCACTCCAACAGCCACGCAGCCGCCAACAATTAGCCATTGCCACTGCTTACGCGGTGGCCATCCCACGATGGCAAAGGAAACCAGCAGCGGAAACGCCGCAGCGAAGATCTGAATCTTGAAAAAAACAACAAGCGCGCCTGTCACAACTCCCGATGCTATCCACGCTCGCCGTCCTTCGCGTACTCCCTTGGCGATAAGTATCAGAGCTATCCCAGCAACTGCTACTGCATACAAACCTCCGGGAGCAACGTGCTGCAGCCAAAAATAGCCATAGGTCGGATGAGCGATGTTTAACAAGGCGGCGTCAGGTATCAGGGAGGTAGCTACCAGCGCCACCAGCCCAGCACCTTGACTCCAAAAGGCTCGGCCCAACGCATAGCTGGCTAATCCTGCGAGAAACGATCCGAACGGTGTCCAAAAGCCTATGGCGGTCTCGTAAGCTGGAAGAGATCCCACCTTCGCCAAACATATCGGGATAGAGTAACTCGCGTAATGATAGAAAATTGCGGGAAAACCTTTCCACTCATAATTCCCGACTTGAAACAACGTTTCGGATCGCAAACTGCGCGCTATAAAAGTCGCGTGGATAAAAAAATCCGACCACGGCTTGAAAACAATGGTTCCGTTGAGAGGAGTTGTGGGGAAAAGGAGATCTTGCGACCATCCCGTTGCTGCAACGAGAGAGACAATGACGCTTAGCAATCCTAAAGCGGAAAGCGGGTCGCGCCGGTGACGCGGAGAAAAATTGGGGATACTTGCGACAGCGATCAGAAGCACGATCAGCAGAACCCACAGCGAAAGTGGTACGAAGAACGTCCACGTCATCACTACAATTGAGATAACGATAGCTCCCAACAGGAAATCGAGCGCGAAAAAGGAGGGAAAACGCAGAGCGGCTGTGACAATTGCACCGGCTCTAACTAGAACCCACGGTAGGCCGAACAGAAAAACTATGGAACCAAAGTTAAGGCTCTTAGTCGCGAGTGTTATCCAGCCGACGAAAAAGATGGATGTAACTAAGTATGTTACTAACTCGTATCTGTGGAAGCCGCGTGCGGATTGCTGCTGTTGTTCGTCCTTGCTGAACTGTTGAATCTGACTCATCGGACCCGCTCAAGCATCCCCTGTTTCAGCAACGAAATGCCTGCACGGCCTCGATTACCTGACTCTGCTCCGAACCGCTCATTCCGGTGAAAAACGGAAGGCGTAATAGCCGATCGGACAAATCTTCGGTGACGGGAAAATCGCCCTCGCCTCCACCAAAACGCATGCCCATTGGCGACAAATGCAGCGGCAGATAATGGAAAACCGCGAGAATCCCGAAGGCTGCGAGATGTGAGATCAATGCCTCCCTGCTCTTAAGTGAGGGCATGATCATGTAAAACATGTGGTAACTCTGTTCGCATTCGGGTGGGACACTCGCCAGTTGCACGCCGCTTGCTTCGGCCCAGGAAGCGAGCTCACGCGCGTATGTTTCCCAAATTTGTCGTCGCTTCGCCTGAATCTGATCGCGGTTTTCGAGTTGTGCGCGGAGGAACGCGGCCAGCAGATCAGAGGGCAAATAGCTCGAGCCGATGTCTACCCACGTGTATTTGTCCACTTCGCCGCGGAAAAATCGGCTTCGATCGGTTCCCTTTTCGCGAAGAATTTCGGCGCGCTCGTTAAACTTCCCATCATTGATCAGCAGCGCGCCGCCTTCGCCGCACGAGAAATTCTTCGTCTCGTGAAAGCTTAGAGTAGCCAATTCACCGAAGGTACCGAGGTACCGGCCGCGGTATTTTCCATAAAGGCCGTGTGCGTTATCCTCAACCACTGCGACGCCATGCCGGCGCGCGATTGGCATTATGGTCTCCATGTCGCAGCCGACGCCTGCGTAATGCACGAGAAAAATGGCTTTCGTACGTTCGGTAATGCGTTGGTCGATTTGAGTCTCATCGATGTTAAGCGTGTCCGCGCGAACATCTACAAAGACAGGTATCGCGCCGCGCAAGACAAACGCATTTAGCGCAGAAGGAAAAGTGAAGGCGGGAACAATTACCTCGTCTCCAGGCCCTAAGTTCAGGAGCAACGCAGCCATTTCCAAAGCGTGCGTGCACGACGTCGTGAGCAGCGCCTTTTGAACGCCGGGCGAACCCTCCAAAAGACGATGGCACTCCGCAGTGAAGGGACCGTCACCGGAAAACTTCGGCGCC
>DASYSX010000079.1:0-7914 GCA_036002955.1 Candidatus Udaeobacter sp.
TGTCCGGAAACCCTCGCTGGCCTCGTCCCAGACTTGACCGGTCGCTCCGGTAGCCCGTCTCCCAGTCTTCGTTCGTCGCGAAGTTCCACTGCTTTGAAGGTTCGCTCCTGAGCCAGACGAACCGGGTCCGCTTTGTTGCCGTCTGTTTTGTTCGCCCTTGACCTCCCCCTGAGGGGAAGCCGCAGGTCCTTTATTCATGTGATCTTCAGCCATGATTTCGTTTTTCCGATTTTTACCTCTTCGGCGCTGACGCCTCACTGACGGTGCTGATATCTTCAGCTCCGGCATTTTTGAAGATGTCTTTCGCGCGATCAACATCGTCGCTTTCGTCAGCGTGAACCGCGACAAGATAGTTGCCCTTCTTCAGTTTTTCATCGTAACGCTTTGCCTCGATTTCCGGAATACCGAGCCCAACCAAGCCACCCACGACACCGCCAGTGGTCGCGCCTACGGCTGCACCACTTAGCGCTGCCATGATCGGGCCAGCGGCAATGAATGGACCCAGGCCGGGAATAGCCAAAGCACCTACTCCTGCGAGTAATCCAAGCACGCCACCAGTTACGCCACCTGTAGCTGCACCGGTGGTGGCTCCCTCCGGAGCCTTCGTGGCCTTAACGTGACCGATGTCACGTGTGCCGCCTGTGTCGGGCATTAGCACTGAAATTTCCGAACTTGCGAAGCCTTGAGCCTGAAGTTGCTCAACAATTCGCTCTGCTTGACCCTGTGTAGTTGCAATACCGAATACTGATTTAGACATAATAATCTTTCCTTAAGTTAACGTTTATTTGTTGGTTTACTTTTTGACGTCGAGTTCATCGACAATCTTCGCTCCGCCTCCAGCGGATCGCGCGATTTGATCGACCTTTGCTTTCTCCTGCGCATTATTCACTGGACCACGAAGGGTTACTTGCCCATTCGCGGTAATGACTTTGATGTTTTTGGCAGTAGTTGAAAGCTCGCCGTCCTTCATTAATGCCTGACGAATGGCCTGTGTGATTTTTAGGTCCCCAGAACTGTTTGACTGGTCGCCAGAGGTAGCCGTTTCACCAGAGCGATCGCGCTGGTTCAAAGCTGTGTTATCTGCGTTTGTCTTTTCATCGGCAGCCATTGCCGACAGGCTAATGATGCTAAAACTAGCCAGGGCTAGTGAAGCTTGTTTAATAAGTCGTGTTAGTTTCATAGGTTTCTTACTTGTAGGAAGTGTCGCGGTATAATCGTAGCCGCTCCGTGCGCCGGTCTTGTTTCTGCTGAGATTGTTGACTCATAAGCGCTATGTTATGCGCGAAACATGAGTGATCAGGCGAAGTCCTACTGTTTCCCTCTGCTAATCATTAGGGAAATGAGCAACACGGCGTCAGAGCGCCGCACTTCAATTAGCACCTACACGCTACGAACACAGCGTGGCTGGCGTGCTGAGCGGCGGGGAAGCGGAGCCGAAGGTTCCTGCGGCGCTACTGCTTTCTAACAGGAGCGGCCGGCAATCACTCTTCCGCTTCAGGATCAGTCTTTAGTCCCTCTTCCTCCATCTTGCGCAGGACATCGCTCATATCGTCCACTTCGTCCCACACATCCTGACTTACGTAAAGGGGCGCTTTCTGCTGCGTCGCCATGGCGATGCAATCGCTTGGTCGACCGTCTAACTCGATGATCTTTTTTTGCTGCAACTCATTTTCTACCTGAATGATCATACGCGCATAGTAAGTGGCATTTTTCAGATCGTTAATGATCACGCGCTCAACTTTTGCGCCAAGCGCCGCGAGCAAATGCGCCATCAAATCATGGGTGAGGGGACGCTCTTTGGTGATGTGACGCATGAACATTGTGATGGCGCTGCCGACAGTTTGATCGACGTAGATGATGAAAACCTTCTCATTGTTGCCAAGAAAAACTGCGCACCCGCCGCTCGTCGGTAATACTGCCCGTACCTGCACCTCGATCACCGTCTTGTTCATCGCGCAAACAGTACGTGGGCGAACAGGAAAAACAAGCTGTGCACATGACGCTCCTCATCCATCAGCTGCGTCTTTTGCGTCGCCCGAAGATTTTCGCGGTACGAGCTTGAATGTTCCGCACGCTGATTAATATGCGCATTACGCTTGATACCGCGCAGCGCAACGACAATGAAATCAGATTGGGATATCGAATCAGCCATCGCCACCTACAACGTGGAGGGATGGGGCGAGGGCTATTTTACGGTCAACAGCTCAGGTAACGTCGAAGCGCGGCCGTTGAAGAACGATGGCGGTTCCATCGATTTGCTGGAAGTCGTCAACGAAGCGCGTGCCAGAAACCTCGGTTTTCCGTTGTTGATTCGGTTCCAGGATTTGCTTCGTCACCGGGTCGAAGCAATTAATCGCGCATTTCACAGCGCAATCGCTGAGTTCGGCTATAAAAATCAGTATCGCGGCGTTTTTCCGATCAAGGTCAACCAGCTGCGCGAAGTCGTCGAAGAGATCGTCGACGCAGGCGAACAATTTAATTTTGGACTCGAGGCGGGCAGCAAGCCTGAACTCGTTGCCGCGCTTGCGATGCAGAAAGGTGCCGAGACTTTGATCATCTGCAATGGCTACAAGGATCCTGCTTTCATTCGCCTCGCGTTGCTTGGTCGCAAATTAGGCAAGCCTGTCGTCATCGTCGCCGAAAAGCTGGAAGAGGTTGAGCAGATCATCCGCGCGTCCAAGGAGGTTGGCGTTGAGCCTTGGATTGGAATTCGTGCTCGTTTATACAGCAAAGGCTCGGGTAAATGGTCGCCGAGCGGCGGCGAGAATGCCAAGTTCGGCCTCGACACGACGAATCTCGTTGCTGCGAGTCAGATGTTAAAGGACGCCGGGCAGGCGCATTGCCTGAAACTTGTCCATTTCCATGTCGGATCGCAGGTGCCGGACATTTCGACAATAAAACGCGCAGTGCGCGAAGGCGCGCGATATTACGCAAAGCTTGCAAAACTTGGACACGAACTTGGTTATCTCGACGTCGGCGGGGGACTCGGTGTCGATTATGACGGATCGCGCAGCGATTTTGACAGCTCGACCAATTATTCGCTCCAGGAATACGCGAACGACGTCGTCTGGAACATCATGGATGTTTGCGATTCCGAAGGCGTCGCGCATCCGGCGATTGTGAGCGAGAGCGGGCGCGCTACGGTCGCGCATCATTCGGTTTTGGTGGTCGAAGCGTTTAGTTCGATCGAAAAAACTGCGCCCAAGCTCAGGGTGGAAGCGAGCGAAAAGGACCACAAACTGGTGGCCGATATTCTTGACGTGAAACAGCGGTTGAAACGCGGAAATCGGCTTGAGAGTTTGCACGACATCAAGCAAGTCAAAGAGGAAGCGCAGCAAACATTCGATCTAGGTCTGCTCGATCTCGAATCGAAAGCGAAGATCGACACGGTTTATTGGCAGGTCGCCCATCAAATCGTGAACATGCATCGCGGCTTGCGTTATGTGCCGGACGAAGTGAAGCAGCTGGAAACAACGCTCGGTGATCAATACATCTGCAATTTTTCCGTGTTCCAATCGCTGCTTGATCATTGGGCGCTTGGCCAGTTGTTCCCGATCATGCCGATCCATCGGCTTACCACGCCGCCTGATCGCAACGGCACCCTCGTGGATATTACCTGCGATTCAGACGGAAGAGTCTGCAAGTTTGTCGATTTGCAGGACGTGAAAGAGACGCTGCCGCTGCACCGGATTCAGCCCGGAGAAATTTATTATCTCGGTCTTTTCATGGTGGGCGCTTACCAGGACATCATGGGTGATCTGCATAATCTTTTTGGCCGCGTAACGGAAGTACACGTCTTCCTGGATCCAGATGAAGAATCGGGTTGGTACATTGAGGAAGTGATCGAGGGCAGCACAATAGGGGAAGTTCTCGCAATGACGCAGTGGGATAAACTCGAGCTGATGCGCCTGCTCAAAGCGCAAGTGGATGCCGCCATCAAGAGCGATCGCCTCAAGCCTAACGACGCGATGCGACTGCTCGACGACTATGAGCGTTTCCTTCAGGAATACACTTACCTCAGTTTCAATGGCGTAAAGGCGCCGGCGCAACCGGGCAGTTGGCTACCGCTCAGCTGAATTTGGAGTGCGGCGACATGTCGCCGCTTTGAAAGCGCGGACATGTCCGCGCACTCCAGAACACCAGCAGCGCGACTTGTCATTCCGAGGGAAGTCGAGCAACCTCTAGAAGTAGATGACGCAACTTTCTCCAACTACCATTAAGAATGCATTGCAGAGCGACGTGTCTATCGACGCAATTCGTGTGCAGGGATGGGTTCGCACGCGGCGTGATTCGAAAGACTTTTCGTTTATCGAGCTGAACGACGGCTCGTCTTTGCGCAATCTTCAGATCATCGCGAAGAAGGATGCGCTGCCCAATTACGCAGACATCCAACGGCTCAATACCGGTGCTTCACTTATTGTTGAGGGCGCGCTGGTGCCGTCGCAAGGCAAAGGGCAGAAATGGGAGCTCATTGCCCGGGATATCGCAATTGTCGGTGGCGCCGACGAAAGTTATCCGCTTCAGAAAAAGGGGCACACGGCGGAATTTTTGCGCGAGATCGCGCATCTGCGTCCGCGATCGAATCTTTTCGGTTGCGTCTTCCGTGTTCGTAGCCGGCTCGCATTCGCCGTTCACCAGTTTTTTCAGGACCGCGGTTTCGTTTATGTTCACACACCCATCATCACCGGAAGCGATTGCGAAGGCGCCGGCGAGTTGTTCCGGGTTTCAACCATCGACATCAAGAAACCGCCACAAAAAAACGGCGACATCGATTACGCACAGGATTTTTTCGCGCGCCAAACTTATCTAACAGTCAGTGGACAGCTCGAAGCGGAGGCGTTCGCCTGCGCGCTCGGCAAGGTTTACACCTTCGGCCCGACATTTCGCGCCGAGAATTCCAACACGTCCCGACATGCCAGCGAGTTCTGGATGATCGAACCGGAGATGGCTTTTTGCGATCTCACTGGCAATATGGATCTCGCCGAAGAGTTGGTGAAGTATTTGATCGCCGACGCGCGAAAGCAGTGCGGCGAAGAATTGGAATTGTTCGCGAAATTCGTGGACAAGGAGTTGCTTGCTCGACTCGATTTCGTCATTGAACGGCCGTTTCAGCGGATCACCTATACAGAGGCTGTCGAGCTTTTGAAAAAGAGCGGCGAAAAATTCGAGTTCCCGATCGATTACGGTTCAAACCTGCAATCGGAGCATGAGCGATGGCTCAGCGAGAAACATTTCAAATGTCCGATCACGGTTTTTAATTTCCCAAAGGAAATCAAACCGTTTTACATGCGTTCGAACGATGATGGCAAAACCGTAGCGGCCATAGATTTGCTGGTGCCAGGCATCGGCGAAATAGTCGGCGGCAGCCAGCGTGAAGAACGATTGGAATTGCTGGAGGACAATATGCGGCGTCACAACATGGATCCCGCCGATTACAAATGGTACCTCGATCTGCGTCGTTATGGAACTGTGCCACACTCCGGCTTCGGCTTGGGCTTCGAGCGCATGCTGATGTTCATCACAGGCATTTCCAACATTCGCGATGTGATTCCCTTCGCGCGCACTCCTGGCAGCGCCGAATTTTAGGGTAGCGCAGCCATCTTGGCTGTGGGGCCGGCAGGCGTCTCGCCTGCCGAGGAAAATCTTCTAACCAGGCGAGACGCCCGGTTGCCTCACAGGCAGGATGCCTGTGCTACAGTTACGGCTGTCCTTCTCGCACCCTCGTGAATTCGAGCTTGGAACCGGCCAGGTCCTGGAGCACGAGCTGGTCGTTTGAAAGGCTCATCACGTAAACTGTTGTCGCGAACGGTGTCTCGATTTTGAGCCGGTCCTGATCGCCGAACTTATATCTGCCGCGAACTTCTCCGACCAGCACAGCGCCGTTGCTCGAAAATTCCCAAATTGTTTGATTTTCAGTTCCCGACATTCGCCATTTTCCGACGATGGTGGAATTCCCGCAGCCGTGCATAACAAAAAGCAGAACTGCCGCAGCAGGCACCAATAGCAAACGCACGCGTCGCGGAAAACCAAATCGCATCAGCCCAGTAATAATCACATACAATTGTGACGTCGAGCCAAAGCGAAAATCATTTCCCAGTCGCCCGTGCTTCAGGGGGGGACAGCACGTATGTGTAGAACAAGTGCCTGCCGTGCCGGCTTGTTACTTCTCCGTGCTTGCCGCCGGGAAAAAGCTCACGTGTCGTCTGTTCATACTGCTCGTTTCCTGGGAAAAAGAAGAATGCCACTCCTTTGCTGTCCCGAGTTATGGACGACAGTTCGATCGCAGGATTGGTCAGCAGCGCCCACGTCTGGTCTCTGACGACGTATCGCGTAGTTACAGGATCATATGGCCATGCGCTCTGGCCTACGATGAAAACTTCATAGTTGCGACCGAGTGACGCCGAGTAGCGGCTCTGGCGCGTTTGCACCTCGTAATTGCGTTGGGCGGACCTGTACGCTGTGCTCTTGAGCATTTCAGGATCGGCGTAATAACGGCGGAAATAAAAATTCAGATTGCAACAACCAAGCACCAGTAACGCAATTCCCACCGTTGCCGGCAAGATCCAGCGCAAGTGGGGTTCTGATTGCGATTTACCAGCCGTTGCCCACGCGCCTACAGGTAGTGCCAGGGCGACATAGAAGGCTGGGAAGGCAGGAGTCCAATGATTGATCAGAGGTGGCACGCTATTTGGATATGCCACGAGCGTACCGCCTACGACAAAGACGCCCAGCCCCGACGCGAGTATCAGAAATGCGGCCGGATGACGCCAATGCCATAAAAGCAAGCCAATGCCCAGGACCAAGAGGGCAGCCTCGGCATGTAACAGCAAAGGCGCATAGAATATTATATCTTGTGAAGTGTGAGTGCCGACTCCAAGGAAGTTTTCGCACAACACCGGCCAAATCGTTTTCCACGCCCGGTCGAAATCGGCGAAACTGGTCGGAATGTGCGGGGACCAAATGAGAAGGCTGGCTCCTCGCCCCAGGTAAAGGTTTGGATTTCGAATAAAGTGAACTAACAGCGGACCGAATCCTACGAGATAACTTCCCGCCAGCAGGAGGAAACCGCTCGCGTACTGGCGCGCTTGTTTCCAATGGAGTGCAAGGAGGAACACTATAAACACTGCCAGGATGAAAGGCAGAAGCCGTGTTCCATAATAGAAGTATTCGCTTAACCCGGCGGCCAAACCTGCCAGAGCCCAATCAGACGGCCGGCGCGACCGCAAAGCGCGCAACAAAAAAAAGAAACACGTAGCCCAGAAGAACTGCGTCACGATGTTGTTAAGAGCCAAACGGCTGTAATGAATATTGGAAACGCTGAAAGCCATGATTGCGCTTCCAGCTATCGCCGCATATCTGCCCCAGGTTCCTCGTAACAATCCATAAAGCGGAATAATCGTAGCCGCTCCGAAGAGCGCGGCAGGCAGCCTTAACATTGCAAGTGAGGCCCCGCCTATTTTCAGAAACACAGCTACGATCCAGAACCAAAGAGCTGGCAGGTCAATCCCACCCCACAACGTGCTAAAGAGCGACGGCGACGGAGTTGGTGGACTTAGATAACTCTGGGTAGCGACGCTGCCCGTCATGATTTCGTCCGGATAAATGTTGTCTGGAAAATTCGTCAGGTTCCAAACTCGACTCAGCAACGCCAGAACAAACAGCAACGCCAGGAGCGCGACTTCCCACGTTGACCAACGTGGAAGATCTGGTGCACTGGAAACACCCCATAACGAATGTGAGGCGAAGAAAGTAGAACAAAGCAGCAAGGCTATGCCTGCCGTCCATAAAATACCTGCGAGCCCGAATGTCTCATTTGGCGCTGCTGCGTAGCGAAGGTCCGCTGCGACCACAAGCAGGATCGCCGTGCCAACTCCTAACAAGTAGAACAAGCGGCTACGGTTTACGCTCGTCCGA
>DASYSX010000080.1:0-7823 GCA_036002955.1 Candidatus Udaeobacter sp.
AGAGTCCTTAGGACAAGGAAAAACAGAAAGATTACGTCATGAGAAAATTAACCCCGACCCTTACACAAAGCGGGCTGTTGGCCGTGTTGCTGCAACGCCAGCGCGACAAAATAAGCCAGTTAGCCTGGCGTCGTGCACAACCTAAGCACATGCGCGCTGCCCTTTGGAGTACCCTCACCTGGCCGTGGCGAGTGCTTACGGCACCTGTGCCCGTACGCCATTCGCGCCGCGCACTTCATCGGATGCTCCCGCGTCGATCTTAAATCTTTTACCGAGGCCGATTGCTACTCGTTTGAGCTATCCTTATTCAGCGTGGCGGCAACCTGCTTACGGGCTCAAACTTTCGTAGCTGCGCGAAGTAAATGACCGGTGACACATCTACCTTGGGCGCCTAAAGAACAAGTTACCAAGACACACGCCAGTCTGAGACAGGTCGAGATCGGAAGTCCGGAATTCTTCCCCATGTATTCTTTAGGGCACAAGCACTGGAAATTGCCGGCGGGCCGACGTGTTTTCTCCCAAAGCGGGCTTCATACAGATTCTATCTTCGGGGCAAATCCAGGACACCACCGTGCAAGTCTGGACAGTTGCAAAAGGACTTGGGATTGGAAGCGAGTTCTCTCAGACATGCTGCGCGGCTAATAATTTTCGAGATCATGAGGTCCTTCTTCCTTGGTTCAAAGGAAAAGACGAGTAAGTTAGCTGCCTTACACTGGGGCAACGCGGGGACCGTTCCGCACGCTCACCGTCAATGTTAGTAGGCATTACGCCACTTTAACTTGCGTAGCTTATGATTTTGCTACGCGTGCCGTCGGGAGGTGCACTCTTAGCACTCCGTCGCGGAGATCCGCTGTGACTTTCGTGCTATCGGCATCTTCTGGGAACGTGAAGCTGCGTCGGAAAGTGCCAAAGGATAGCTCGATACAATGGAATTTCTTTTTCTGATCTTCCTTCTCGCTTTTGCGTTCTCCGGAAACGCTAAGAACGCCCTCTTCGACTGTTACCCTAACGTCATCCTTTTTCATTTCAGTCAGGTCAGCTTTGAGCAGGTACCCTTGATCATCCTCACTGATATCAACCTCCGGTGACCAATCTGCGACCGCCATGCTGGGGATCTCCCCACTGCCCATTCTGTTGGGAAAGCTGCCTAAGAAGATTTGATTAAGCGATTCTGCGCTTGTTCCATGTCTCTTGATTTCTCTCCCACATTGCATGCTGCGGATGGCATTAGCGGATAGATAAAGCATCTAATGAATCATCCCAGGTGCGATACTGTCCACTCCAACAGCTTCGCGGCATCTTAAGTGGGAAAGACTTTGCTTCTTTTTTCTGCGCATTAACACAGTGAATCTCAAAGCGTCCTAAGCGCATCTTTTCTTCCTTCACCCATTTTTCAATTGTCATAGAAATAGATTTACTTGACGTATTAAAGTCATCTTGGTGTGTCGCGCTCACCGCTTATTGTCAGGCTCGACCCTGATCTTGCGCACGTTGCTGAAGAGGCCCGGCTAAAAGCAAACGCTTGGCGATTTCGCAAGATCGCACTCGTGGGCAGGCAGGCTTAGAAGTCCGCGCGGTGCAGAGACAAAGATGCCTTGTTCCGACAATACACGCCGCGCTAGCAATCTTACTTGCCTTAGGCGCGGGGATCACGCATTATTAAGTCCCGATGGTTCGAGCGAATTGTCGGGCGCGGTTTACCGCCGCCGATTTCGACTTCATCGTGCGCACGCTGGCGCGTTCGCAAACCGATCAGGTTTCTCTGGTCGATCTGTTGAGCGATGTCGATACGCGTGATTCCATTCTCGATCATCCACGGTTGGTCGACGCCATTTTAAATCACTGCGGGCATCTCCGGATTTCATCTCAGTTCTACTTTTACGTGCTTGCTCGCCACGTGCTGCAACAGGGCGGAATCGGGGATCGAAAGCTTTGCGATTACGTCGCGTCGTTGCTGGAAACGTTTTCGCACGCGAGCCGGCTTCAAGTTTCTGAGGAGACACATCATCTCGCCGAACAATACATTTCCGATATTCTGATTGCGCTCAATCGCGCCACTCCGGAGCAGGCATTCCTGCTACGAGCGCACATCGGCAATTATTCGCTTTTCATCAGCGGAATTTTTCATGAGAACACGCAACGGCGCAGTCTGCGTGGCGGACCGGACATTCAATTTTACGAGCAGGTCGGCCGGACGAACTATCAACTTGTTTCTTCGCATGTGGTAGCTCGCCGGTGCGAGCTGAATGATGTGTTCGAAGGTTTGGCGGACCGATTTCGCGAGGTCCGGCTAGCGTTGAATCAGCTTTCCGATCAGTTGCTGAATCTGGACGAAGACGCGCGACCCTCCCTTTCTTTGTGAACGAGACACTCTTCAGCCAAATCCAGCGATTATTCGAACGCACGTACGCGCAGGTCGGAATCAATCTGGAAGATTGTCTGATTGATCGGACGCGCTCGGCGCAGTTGTCGATGCTCGCAGGGACATCGGCGCGGGAACTGAGCGAACTCGCCCGCACATTTTTGCGGCGGGCAGGCGACCAACTTTACGTCGGCATTTATTATTCTCGCTGGCTGATTGAACAACTCGAACAACACGATCCGCGTGCGGGTTTGGGAGATGGCAATATCCGGTCGCTGATCACATTTGTTGAAGAATTGAATCATGCGTTGCATGCCGCGCTCCAGTTTAAACGCGGAGTGCGCGAGATCGCGTCGGAAGACTTTGCGCGCAACCTTGAGCTACAGGCACAGGTGGACACTTATCTGGTTCTTCTACTGTTTGTCGGCTTTTTCCGAAAAACGCAACGCGTCTCGGCGACGGACCGCCGCTGGTTACGCTTTCACCTTTTCGCGCGGCAATGTCCCGAGGCATTTCGCGACGCGAATCTGCGTGGCCGTTATCTCGAGACGAGTAAGCTTGCCGCCAGTTACACCACGTTTCTCGACACTCTCAATGCCGTTCGGCGTGTGGATGAAATCCGGCGGTTTCATTCGCTTGATTACTCTGAGAAGAAGACACGGATCCTCGCGCTGATGGATCAAGGAGCGACGGCTTCCAAGCCGTCGTAAGATGTGACGGCTTGGAAGCCGTCACTCCTTGTCTTGGTTGCGGATGATGCGATTCATTTGCCTATGACAACCTATCCAAAGAGTCCCACAGAAATGACGTCTGGCATGATGTATTTCCCACGCATGCTGGACAAGATTCGGCTGCATCTACGCGGCGAGCTCCAGGAAGATTATCAAGAAAACTACGGCGCGCTGAAAGCAGCAGATGGAACGTGCTGCAATTTTCTGCGCGTGCATCATCGCGATTTGATTGAGCGTGTGAAGCAGGGCGGCACGGACGAAGAAATTCTGGAATGGTGTTACGAAAAGGGACGCCGCTTGAACGATGGCGATCTTTTTGTCTGGAACGGCTTCGCGTCAAAACTCGGATGGCGAGATGCAATCACGCCGCGGCTCGAAGAACGAAAAAAGGAGATGGGCATCGCCGATCGCGACGACATCCAGTGCATTCCAGATCTTATCGATTTCGATGAAGGCCGATTCCCTCAGGCGGGCAAGACTTCGTGAGTTCTGTAAAATTGGCCTGGTTACGAGTAGTCGGCCTAGCGATCGGCGTTTGCACCCTTGCTTTCACTGCTTGCCAATATGAGATCCCAATCACATCGGCTCCGACTCAAAAAGTGCAGGAGCGACTGCTTGGCGATTGGACGTCGGCCGATGGAAGGGAAAAGCTGAAACTGCGTAGCCTCGACGACAGCATCTACATCGTTTACTACGACGGCGATCTTTTTCGCGCTTACCACTCCGACGTCGCGGACACGCCGTTCGCGACTATCCAGGACCTCAACTCAAGCGAGCGCAAATATGCTTACGTCATTTGGAAATTGTCGGACGATGGTAAGAATCTGAGACTGCGGAACGTCAACGAAAAGGTTGTTCCAAAGGGAACGAGGGACTCAGCCACTGTAGTTGCACTCCTGACAAAAAACGCCGGCAATCCCGAGCTCTTCGGCGAGGAGATCGAGTTTAAAAAGGAGAAATAGTTTGTAGGGTAACTGCTTGGGTTGCCGAGGGAATGGCGGTTGCCAGGCGGAGCGCCTGCCCTACAACGATTAGTCCGAGACAGGTTGGACTTTTCCTTCGATTGATGATCACAGGTTTTCTGACAGAGTTTGCGATGCCTGAATCGAGAAACGGGCTTTGCGCGATATGTCTCGCGTTTTTATTACCGTTTATTTGGACGGTACGTCTCTCGGCGCAACAAACACCGGCGATGGCATCAAGTCCGAACGGATCGCCATCGCCAACTCCGCAGGTGTTTTCGCGGCAGACATTGTCCGAACTGAAACAATTGCAAAAGGCTGCTCTGGAAAGTGATTATGCTTATCGGCAGGTTGCGCACCTGGCTAATAACATTGGGCCGCGTTTAAGTGGATCGGCGCAGGCCGCAAAAGCAGTCGAGTACGTCGGCGCCGAATTGAAAGCACTCGGCTGCGACGTGCAGCTCGAGAAAGTGATGGTTCCCCATTGGGTGCGGGGCGAAGAGACAGCAGCGCTCGTTCAATTTTCCGGACAGGCGCCGAACACCACGCAAAAGATTGTTCTGTGCGCGCTGGGAGGGAGTGTGGCTACACCAAAAGAGGGGATCGAAGCCGAGGTCCTTATCGTCAAAAATTTTGATGAATTGAAGTCCATGCCCCGTGAAAAAGTCACGGACAAAATTGTGCTGTTCAATTATCCGTTCGACAAACAAATGGCCGCGGAAGGTCGCAGCTTTCCAGCTTATGGCGAAGCGGTTGTCTATCGCAGTGAAGGACCGAGCGCAGCCGCGAGGCAAGGTGCTGTTGCCTGTTTGATTCGCTCAGTGGGCAGTGCCGACTATCGCCTTCCACACACTGGACTGACAGATTACGCAAAAGATGCTCCGAAAATTCCGGCGGGTGCGGTAACTGCCGAAGATGCAGATTTGATTGCCGATCTGGTTCAACAAGGACCGGTGAAAATGAAATTGACCCTGACACCACAGACTCTGCCTGACGCGGAAAGCGCGAATGTGATCGCCGACATTAAAGGCAGCGAGCATCCTGAAGAGGTCGTTATCGTTTCAGGTCATTTAGATTCATGGGATTTGGGCACAGGAGCGATCGATGATGCCGCAGGCGTCGCAGTCTCGATGGAGGCGGCGAACCTGATCCAAAAACTTGGTCTCAAACCGAAACGCACGATTCGTGTGATTGCATGGATGAATGAAGAGAACGGTGAGGCCGGATCAAAACAGTACGCGAAGGATCACGAGAAAGAGATAGCAAACCATTTCGCAGCGATGGAAACAGACAGCGGCGCGGGTCATCCGATTGGCGTTAACATCAAGGCAGACCCGGCGGTAAAAAAAACATTCGCGCCAGTAGCGGCAATTTTGCAGGAATCAGGCGCGGGCATACTGGATTTGGTTGAACACTGCGGAGCCGACATTGAGCCTCTCGAGAAAGCGGGTGTGCCGGCTTTTGGTCCGATTCAAGACAGTCGTTTCTACTTCAACTATCACCACACGGCAGCCGATACCCTGGACAAAGTTGTCCCGAAAGAATTGGCGGAAAATTCCGCTGTGGTGGCAGTCGTCGCGTATGCGCTAGCGAACATGGAAAGGCCGTTGCCCCGGTGATCGGTAGGGTCGGCGCGCTGCGCCGACCGGACGCCGCAGCGCGGCGTCCCTTCCTAGTTGCGCTTTAAATTGCGCGCCTCGTTGAGCACAAAATTCGCCAGCCGACGCCCGCGATTACGAACAAATCGCCACGGCCCAGCATCGACGAAATATGTGAGGAGAATGCTATCGCGCGTTGTCACTTCGGGTCCGACCGGGTCGGCCGAATGCCAGGTGTTATCGGCGACGGCGAACGCGTAACCCGTATTCGGCGAAAACGGCATCTGCGCTTTCTTCGGTTTGCGTCCGTTAGGCAATACCTCGTGAAAGATCGTACCGATATGCGGCGTGGAATTATCCGCTGGCAGGTAAAATTGGACGGTAATCCCTTTCCAAAGACTGTCGGTATGTTTGAAGATGCGGTATCCGGGAATGTCGCGCGTCAGAATCGGTACCGGATACATGTTTACCTTTGCGAAGTTTTCTCCAAATCGGCCTTTCAGCCCCGGCGCCAACCGTTGGACGAAAGCAGATTGCAACGCCCTGGAACGCAGCACGCGGCCGGTCGCATCCCAGACTGCGCGTTTTTTCGGCGGTAAATGACGAACGTATTCGGGAAAAAGATCGATCTTCGCGCGGGTGGGTTTTCCATCCGCCCTGCTGCTGCCCGTCTTGCTTTTGCCGGACATCGCCCGGTAATCCTCGGAAACCGGCATCGCTTCGACCATCTGCGCGTAAAAGTCATTCGGAAAAATGCGCTCAAACTGCAAGTGATGGAAAGGCGCGTCATCCGCATGCGCCTGTTGTACTGAGTCCACAACGAACTGGATCAGGTTTTGAAGTGACTCTGATTTTTCCATTGCGTGTTTCTGGCAACGCTAATTTAGAAATGGTACTCTGTTGTGCAATGAATAAGCAAGGAGCGGCGGTCTCCAGACCGCCGTGGTACTCGTGGCCGTTATAAACAAAAAGCGTTCGCTTCTCTCACGCATCGGTCGATGGACAGCGGAACTGATCCTGGTCTTTGTCGGCGTTTACGCGGCTTTCTGGCTGAACAACTACCAGCAGCACCGGCAGGATGCAGGCCGACGCGATCAAATTCTGGCTGCGCTAGAGCAGCAATTGAGTGAAGGCATCGACAGCGGAAAAATTAATCGCGCGAAACAGGAAAAGAAAGCCACGGAATTTCTGCGTGCGCTCGATGCCGGTGAAATGCCGCCGCTGCAGCCCTTTTATTTCATCACCGATTACAGCCCCACCGATTGGGCTACGATGCTGCAATCCGGAGGCGTCCAACTGCTTGACGTGCAGACCCTCATGGCGGTCCGCAACGATGAATCAGTTATCCGCTGGGGATTGAGTCGCATGGCGTGGTATCAAAAACTAAGTGATGAACTGATCGTGCCGAACCTGGACCAGGACATTTCGTTCTTTTACGATCCGGTTACGAAGAAATTGCGAAAACGGTTCGACATTTATCCTGAGGCTCTTGACGCAAATGTGCAATTCGCCAAGGAGCTTGAACGAACGCACACGGACTTGCTCAAGCGAATTCAAGCCGAACGACAACAAAACCATTAACACGCCACGTCATATGTCATTCTGAGCGTAGCGAAGAATTTCCGATCATTCTGGACCGCTGCTGATGGAACCAAATCGGAGATGTTTCGCTTCGCTCAACAAGCCGTTTAAAAGTGAGGTCTAATATGAATCCAATAATCCGAATGTTCGTAATTCTCTTATCGGTTTTGGTCGCCAGTATAGCGTCCGCCGCAGATTATCCCCCGCCGACCGAAAGCGATTTCACAATTCGCGATTTCAAATTTCAATCCGGCGAAACGTTACCCGAGCTGCATCTTCATTACCGAACGTTGGGGAAACCGGAAAAGGATGCGGAAGGCAAAACGACTAATGCCGTTTTGATCATGCATGGAACAACCGGCAGCGGCGCGCAATTTATTCGTTCTGAATTTGCGGGTGAACTGTTTGGAAAAGATCAGCCGCTCGACGCGACGAAATTTTTCATTGTATTGCCGGATGGGATAGGCCACGGCAAGTCGAGCAAGCCCAGCGACGGCCTGCATGCAAAATTTCCGCGCTACGGTTACCTCGACATGGTGGAGGCGCAGTACCGTTTGTTAACCGAGGGCCTTGGAGTGAATCACGCGCG
>DASYSX010000081.1:0-7519 GCA_036002955.1 Candidatus Udaeobacter sp.
TAACAAATTCCCAGGATTGGAATGCCTAACGAAAAGATTCCCGGATCGACTTGAGGCGCGCCTTTGTCGTAAACACTGGCTGGCCCGCCTGAAAGGATCAGCCCCTTGGGTTGCATTGCCGCGATTTCAGCAGCCGGTGTATCGAAGCGAATGATCTCCGAATACACCTGGCATTCACGGATCCGGCGCGCGATGACCTGAGTGTACTGTGATCCGAAATCGAGGATTAGAATTCTCGAGTGCGTGGGGCGTTCTGAGGTCTTCACACTCAAGGATGCGTTTGCGGCACGCCATGCTCGGCCGCTGGATCGTCGGGTGCCCGGTCCATTGGCCCAACGGTTCCCTGACCGGTGATGCCGCGCCCGAACTGCTGTTGCACTTCCTGCCCGGAGCGTTGTTCGAGTGGGTCCGTGCAGCCGCCCAAGGCCAGCAATGCAATTGCGAGCGAAATCGAAAGGGGCCTCATCTGCTTATTTTATGAAACGCGGATTTCATTGCAACAAGGTTGAAACATGGGAGCAGGAAGCAGTCATTCTGAGCGGAGCCAAGCGGAGTCGAAGGATCCCGCGACGCTACCGAAAAGTAGTACAACGGGATTCCTCGACTTCACTCGGAATGACGGTTTAGCGTTTGGCGCTTCAACGCTTTAACCATCATGATCGACCCGGATCTTTTACTCCAAGGCTACCGGCTCGGTGTTTTCCCCATGGCCATGAACGACGACTCTATCGAGTGGTTCTCGCCAGATCCGCGCGCCGTCCTGCCGCTGGAGGATTTTCATGTTCCACATGCATTGCGCCGTCTGGCCCGAAGGAAACCTTTTGAAATTACGATCAACAAGGCGTTTTCGGCGGTAATTCAAGCATGCGCCGCACGCGAAAATACCTGGATTAATCGCGACATCATCGACAGCTACACGCGGCTGCACGAGCTCGGGCACGCGTATTCAGTCGAGGCTTGGAAAGAGGACACGCTGGCTGGCGGTCTTTACGGCGTCGCAGTGGGCGGCGCGTTTTTTGGCGAATCAATGTTTCATCGCGTGACCGATGCGTCCAAGATTGCGCTCGTAGCGTTGGTGGCACGTCTGTGCGCGCGCAAGTTTGTCCTGCTCGACACACAATGGCTCACCCCGCATCTGCAACAATTTGGCGGGTTGCAAATTTCGCGGAGCCATTATCTGCGCCTGTTGCGGAGAGCAGTCGATTTGCCGCGAACATTTCTTTAGAGCCTTATGTTGTAGTTATATGTCTCTTCGGCCCCGCAAGCTTGGCGAACACCGGCTGCTTCTTAATCATCCTTGTCATGTTGAGCGACGCGAAGAATCTCTGGCTTAAGTCCATCTGCCAGCGCTGAAAGGAAGATCAGAGATGTTTCCTTCGCTTAACATGACAAGCAGGACATTGGATGTTCGGCGAATACGATCTACCAACAGAGACGGCCCACAGGGCCGTGGCTACAGATTGATAGTGCCGGAATCTGACCGATATTACGGGTTCAAATGGTTGCTTGGATTTTAAAGAAAATTTTAGGGTCGAAAAATCAGCGTGAGCTCAAACGTCTGATGCCGATTGTTCGCCAGGTCAACGAGTTCGACGAACAGTTAAAAAGCTTGTCGGACGACGAGTTGCGGGCAAAAACCGCGAACTGGAAGGAAGAGATCTCGAAGATTCCCGACCTGCAGGAGCAGTGGACAAAGCTCGATGAAATCTTGCCGGAAGCCTTCGCGGTGGTGAAAAACGCCGCGCGGCGGCTCAAGGATCGGGGACACAGCTTCACGGTGTGCGATCAACCAATGGTATGGGACATGGTGCACTTCGACGTGCAATTGCTCGGCGGTGTCGTTTTGCACAGAGGCAGAATCGCGGAGATGGCGACCGGCGAAGGTAAAACTTTGGTCGCCACGTTGCCGCTTTACCTGAACGCGCTGACTGGCCGAGGCGCACATCTCGTGACGGTAAACGATTACCTGGCCAAGCGCGACGCAGAATGGATGGGGCAGCTTTACGGTTTCCTCGGGCTAACAGTCGGGTGCATAGAACACGATCAGGAACCCGACGTGCGTCGCGAGCAGTACGCGAAGGACATTACGTACGGCACGAACAGCGAGTTCGGCTTCGATTATCTGCGCGACAACGGCATGGCCACGACGCGCGAGCAACAGGTCCAGCGCGGCTATCACTATGCGATTGTCGATGAAGTCGATTCGATTCTCATCGATGAAGCGCGGACGCCGCTCATCATCAGCGGGCCTGCGACGATTTCCACGCATCAATACGACAAATGGAAGCCGCTCATCGAGCAGTTGGTGCGAAAGCAAAATATGCTTTGCAATCGCATAGCGAGCGAAGCGATCGAGAAATTTGAGCAGGGCGAAGTCGAGACGGGCGGTCGTCTCATGTTCAAGGTGAAGCTCGGTCAGCCACGCAATAAGCAACTTTTGCGCATGATGGAAGACCCCGACAAACGTCGCGCCGTCGATAAAGCGGAGCTTTCCTTTTTCCAGGATACGCGCAAGGAAGAACTGTTTGCGCTCAAGGAAGAATTGTTCTTCACCATAGACGAGAAATCGAACGAATCCGATCTGTCGGAGCAGGGCCGTGCCTTTCTCAATCCCGATGATCCGAATTCATTTGTTTTGCCGGATCTAATTAGCGAATTCACCGAGATCGATCTCGATGAGACACTTTCGCCCGAGGAGAAGGACAAGAGGAAAGCTGAACGCCAGCAGCATTGTGACGCGCAGGCGGAGCGCATCCACAACATCTCGCAATTGCTACGCGCCTACTGCTTGTTCGAGAAGGACGTGCAGTACGTGATCGAAGACAACAAGGTTGTCATCGTCGACGAATTCACCGGACGCAAAATGCCTGGCCGCCGTTGGAGCGACGGGTTGCATCAGGCGGTGGAAGCCAAGGAAGGCGTGCAGATCGACCGCGAAACGCAAACGCTGGCGACGATCACCATTCAAAATTATTTCCGCCTCTATCAGAAGCTGGCGGGAATGACCGGCACCGCCGAAACCGAAGCAGCCGAGTTTCACGACATTTACAAACTGGACGTGAATATGATCCCGACGAACCGGCCGATACGGCGCACGGATAACAACGATCGTATCTACAAAACGCGTCGCGAAAAATACAACGCCGTTATCAACGAAATCAGACAAGCACACGCGAAAAGTCAGCCGGTGTTGGTTGGCACGGTGAGCGTGGAAGCTTCGGAGTTGCTGAGCCGAATGCTGAAGCGCGAAAAAATTCCGCATAACGTGTTAAACGCAAAGTTTCACATGCAGGAAGCAGAGATCGTCGCACGCGCCGGGCAACCAGGCACGGTCACGATTTCGACGAACATGGCTGGACGCGGCACGGATATTAAGCTGGGACCGGGTGTTATAGACCTGGGCGGACTAATGGTAGTCGGCACCGAGCGCCACGAGGCCCGCCGCATCGATCGGCAATTGCGCGGACGCTGCGCGCGTCAGGGTGATCCAGGTGCATCGCGATTTTTCGTGAGTTTCGAAGATGATCTGATGCGGAACTTCGGCGCCGCCGATCGCATGACAAAAATCATGGAGCGTTTCGGCCTTGAAGAAGGCCAGGAGCTCGAGCATCGGTGGCTGAACAAGTCGGTTGAGACAGCGCAGAAACGGGTGGAGCAACGCAACTATCTCGTCCGAAAACGCACACTCGATTTCGACGATGTCATGAACATGCAGCGCGAGGTGGTTTACACCTGGCGCAACGAAGTCATCGATTCCGAGGAACCGCGCACTCACATCTACGACGTGATCGATGAAGCCGTGCCACTAAGAGTGAAAGAATATTTGACCGGCGATGAACCGAATTACACCGGTCTCACACACTGGGTAAACACGACGTTTCCACTGGGGCTGAATCAGGAGAAAGCGCAATTCGAAACGCGAAACGCTGAAGAGAACACACAATTCCTGATTGAAAAGATCAAGAACGCTTACGAGCGCAAATCGAGTCACGAAGAGCCGACTGCCGTAAAAAGCCTGGAGCGTTACATCATTCTGAACGCAATCGACCGCCTATGGCAGGAGCACCTTTACGCCATGGACGCGTTGCGTGAGGGCGTTTATCTCCGCGGCTACGCGCAAAAGGATCCGCTCATCGAGTATAAGACTGAGGCGTACGACATGTTCGTCGAATTGATGGCGAACATTAAAAATGAAGTGCTGAACAATCTTTTCCGCAGCACTTCCAATCTGCAGGCGTTCGAGAATTTTCTCGCAACGTTGCCGCAGTTCCTCCTGCGCCAGGAAGGGCCAACCGCGCCAACGGCAACTGCCGACGCGCGCATGCGCCATCCGGTCGGCGCGATGGCCGCTGTCGGTGGAGACGGTGACGGCGATGGAGACGGTGGAGTATCGATCGATCTGCCGATTCGCCGCTCGTTACCGAAGGTTGGTCGCAACGAACCTTGTCCCTGCGGCAGCGGAAAAAAATTTAAGAACTGCTGCGGCCGCACGGCCTAACGAAGCGCTCGGCGAGCCCTAGAGCTTTAGCAACTCGCTGAGTCGTTTTACGTCGGTCACCGGCGCTTTGCAGGTAAAATTCTCGCATACGTACGCGGCTGGCTTTCCTTCAACCAGCGACATCGCACGGATCGCCTCGTTTCTTTGGCCGAGATATTTCTGCCCTTCATTCGCATCGACCAAGATCACAATTGTGTTCGAGAGAAAATGGCGATGAACTTCTTTGATTAATGCTTTGGTTTCCGACGAATCCTTCTTCCCGGCGATGACGATCTGTCGCGGCTTGCCTAACGAGTGCTCGACGGCGACGAGCATTTGCGGCATGCCTGCGGGGAACTGCGAAAGTATCGTCGCAAACGCATCGATCGTCTTTTTCGCCCGTTCAGCCAGCTTCGCATCGTCATAAATCTGCGATAAGCGCAGCAAATTCAGCGCGGAGACAGAACTCGCAGCAGGCTCGGCGCCATCGTTGTCGTCTTTCATCCGCACAAACACATTTTTATCCTGGCCGCCATTGCTGAAATAACCGCCGTTCTTATCGTCGAAAAACAGCCGGTCCTGTGTCTCCTGTAACTGCGTCGCGAACTTCAGGTATTCGACATCGAATGATGCCTCGTAAAGATCGAGCAGACCCTGGATCACCGTTGCGTAGTCGTCAGCGAAGCCTGGGACATTGCTACGGCCCTCCCGGTAACTGCGATACAAAATCTTGCCCGACGAATCGTACAACTTTATCCGGATAAAATTTGCAGATCGCGTTGCGACCTCGAGATATCGCGCGTCGTCCAGCACTTGGGCAGCGCGCGCGTATGCGGAGACCATCAGTCCATTCCAGGCGGCGATGACCTTGTCGTCGAGATGCGGGCGCGGCCGTTGTGCGCGAATCGCAAACAATTTCTCACGTGATTGCGCGAGTACTTTTGTAATCTCCGCTTCGCTCTGCTTAAAATGCTGGGCGGTCTCAGCGATCCTGCGGCGCTCAATTAAAATGTTTTTCCCTCGGAACTCGTTGTGCGGGTCGCTTCCTTCCGGCGCGTTGCCGTGCGCTTGGACGCCGTAATGAAAATCGAAAACCTCGGCCGAATCGCCGAGCGCATCATCGATCTCTTTTTTCGTCCAAACATAGAACGCCCCTTCAGCGGTCTTATGATTGGGATTATCGATTTCAACAACGGGGCTGTCGGCGTCCTCGGCTGAGAAAAAGCCGCCTTCTTTCGATGTCATATCACGAGCGACGTAATCGAGAATGTCGCGAGCAACCGATTCGTATTGCTTATCTCTTGTGATCTGGAACGCGTCGAGATAGGCGACAGCGAGTTGCGCCTGGTCGTAAAGCATTTTCTCGAAGTGCGGCACGTGCCAATAACGATCGACCGAGTAACGGTGAAAGCCGCCGCCGCCGTGATCGTGCATTCCGCCCGCAGCCATTTTGCGCAACGTGAACAGCGCCATGTCGAGAGCTTGTTTGCCCGAATCGCTCTTGGGGTCGCGTGCGTAGAATCGCGTGAGAAAATTGAGCGTGACCGGTCGCGGAAATTTCGGCGCATTACCGAATCCGCCTTCTTTCGGATCATAACTGCGATCGATTTGACGAAAGCCCGCATCTGTAACCGAGCCGTCGATTTTTCCGTCACCCGGTGCGGCTGATTGAGATTCGCGGAGCGCCTCTACGATCTTGCTCCCCCGCTCCACAATTTTATCGTGATCTTCCTTCCAGGCTGTTGCGATCCGCTCCAGCACTTTCGTGAAAGCTGGCTGACCATATCGCTCCTCGGGCGGAAAATACGTTCCACCAACAAACGGCTTCAGATCCGGCGTCAACCAAACACTCATCGGCCAGCCTCCGCTGCCGGTCGTCGCTTGAACAAAGGTCATGTAAACGCGGTCGACGTCGGGGCGTTCTTCCCGGTCCACCTTGATGTTGACGAACTCGCGATTCATGATCGCGGCTACGCCTTCGTTTTCGAATGATTCATGCGCCATGACATGGCACCAGTGACACGTGGAATAGCCGACCGAGAGAAAGATCGGTTTGTTTTCCCGACGCGCCTTCGCGAACGCGTCCTCGCCCCATGGATACCAATCGACGGGATTATGTGCGTGCTGAAGAAGGTATGGCGACTTCTCGTGCGCGAGCCGGTTCGTGTGTTCAGAGCGCGCATGCGTGTGCTCAACAACGTTCTCGCCCGATGTCACCAACCACGTTAGCGCGAGAAATCCAAAGCGGAAGCGGCTCGTCACGGATGAGTACAAGTTCAGAGCACCTTTCTTGTCATTCCGAGCAAAGTCGAGGAATCGCGTTGCGGAAGGATCAGGTTGCGCTACGGGATTCTTCGACTCCGCTGCGCTTCGCTCAGAATGACCGAGAATTCTATCGAGAATGGATACAACCCACATCATTCTCTTGTTTCTCGCAATCGGCGTCATCGCCTTGCTCTACTCATCGGTCGGTCATGCCGGGGCATCGGGTTACATCGCAACGATGACGTTATTTGGCATCGCGCCCATCGTCATTCGCCCAACTGCCCTTGTGCTTAACATTTTGGTCGCATCCATCGGCACGTTTCAATTTTGGCGCGCAGGATATTTCTCGTGGAAGTTGTTTTGGCCATTCGCGCTTCTTTCCATTCCAGCAGCGTATGTCGGTGGTTATTTGCAGCCCTCTGCTTCAGTCCTGAGGATTCTTATCGGTGTTGTGCTGTTGTTCTCCGCAGTGCGACTATTCGTTCGCCGCAGCGATCCGCCGCAAACATCCCCTCCGTCACAACCGGTCGCGATAAGCGTGGGCGCAGGGCTGGGCTTCCTCGCAGGATTAACTGGAACTGGAGGCGGAATTTTTCTCACGCCGGTTCTGCTTTTTTGTCGGTGGGCTCACATTCGACAAGCCGCCGCTGTGTCGGCGCTGTTCATCTGGGTGAACTCCATCGCCGGGTTGGTTGGCTACTTCACAAAAGTCCGCACCATCCCTTCGCTGGGATTCGTCCTCGCAACGGCAGCAATTATCGGCGGAATCATCGGCTC
>DASYSX010000082.1:0-3586 GCA_036002955.1 Candidatus Udaeobacter sp.
GGCGTTTGCAATCGAACATGATGAAGTTGGCTTGTGACGGAATTTGTTCGTAGCCCATCTTGTCGAGCTCCGAGGTCACAAACGTTTTCGCTTCACGGTTCAAACGTTGACCGTTTGGGACGTGATCAAGATCATCAAGACTTGCAATTGCTGCGGCCAGAGCCATGCAGTTGACGCTGTCCCACATTTGATTTCGGCGCAGTCGATCGATCGGTTCCTTCTGGGCGACACAATAGCCACAGCGCAATCCTGCCATGCCGTAAATTTTCGAGAATGTGCGTGAGACAATCAGGTTGGGATGATCTTTCACGAGGGCGATCACACTTTCGTAGTCCGGGCTATCGGCATAATGAAAATATGCTTCGTCGACGAGAATCATCGTCTGCGACGGAGCCGTCGCGATGAAATCCCGCAGTTCGGTCTTTGGCGTGATACTGGCGGTCGGGTTGTTCGGGTTGCAGACGTAAATCAGACCGGCTTTTGCGGAATCACGCATTTTCGGCAGATCATGTTGAAAGCTGCTGGTTAACGGCACTTTGACCACCTCGGCGCCATTAGCGCTGGCGTTATTGAGAATTGCTTCAAAAGTGGGATCGGCGGCTACAAGCTTCCCGTTCTGAGGTCCGGTGAACGTCTCTGCACACAGTTTCAAAATTTCGCCCGAACCATCGCCAAGCAGAACCTGATCGTGATTCACGCCATTCAGCTTCGCCAGTTTGTCAATTAGCACGTTGTTGTGTTCGTCAGGATAACGACAGGCAAGGGCGAACGAATCGGTTATCGCCTGAAATGCTTTCGGAGATGGGCCGTACGGATTCTCATTCGCGCTCAAACGCACGATGCCTGCTTCTGCTAAAGACGTAGCAGCGGACTGAGTTGATTTTGCAAAAGAAAACCTTGGCCTAACGACTACTGCTGCCGCGCCTGCACCAAGCAGGCGTGCAAAATCGCGGCGGGAAAGAGGGAGCGTGTTCATACCTGTTACTGATAGATGATCTCGCATGTAAGGCGAGACCGAATTGCGGTCATCCGGGTAGCGCACGCGTCTCGCGTGCCGGTTTTGGCGTCGCGCCGAAACTAGTTTCCTTTGGAGTTCATCACCCTCGACCAAAAGAATTGGAAGAAAAGTTCGCGATCGCGAGGACGCGCTCGCCAGGCACGCGAGACGCGTGCGCTACCCAGATAGCAGAGTTGCGTTTACAATCCGCTGTGATCCTTACGATATGGAGACAGCGCAGGCGACATCGCTTGCGAGCGCGACCATTCCCGGAAAAATGGCTGACGCTGATTCAACGGCACGTTGTAATTTTCCACAGGCTGTCGGCAAGTGATCGCGCAGAATTACTTGGTCACATCCAGGTCTTTCTTGCCGAAAAACGCTTCGAAGGATGTGCTGGTTTCGAGATTACCGATGAAGTTCGCCTCACCATCGCGGCGCAAGCTTGTCTTCTATTGTTGCACCGCAAAACGGATTATTTCCCGCAGCTGCTCACGATTCTCGTTTATCCATTGTCGTACATGGTGGAAGAAAGACGACAGATCGGAGAGCATCTTTGGGAAGAGGGGACGATGAATCGGCTTGGCGAGACCGGCCGTAGAATGGGCTCCCTGGTTCTTTCCTGGGGAGCCGTCAAACATGGCGCAGCTGATCCCGCCGATGGAAAGAATGTTGTTCTGCACGAATTCGCCCACCAGCTCGACTTCGAAAATGACGCAGTTGACGGGGTGCCGGGATTGGCGACGCGCGAACAACAGTCAACCTGGGCCGCCGTGATGAAATCCGAGTTTGCGTCGTTGCGAGCTGCGGACGAGAGCGGGGTTCCAACGCTGCTTGACACCTACGGAGCCACGAATCCCGCTGAGTTTTTTGCCGTATCAGTTGAGGCGTTCTTTGAGCAGCCGCACGCGTTGCGCGCGTATCATCCAAAACTGTATGCTGAATTAGGAACGTATTTTCAGCAGGATCCGGTGGAATTTTTTGCAGAGAGTTTCGGCGTGGATCAGCGATCGTCATCCTGAGCGGAGCAAAGCGAAGTCGAAGGAGCCCGAGGCGCAGGCTCAAAGTAATGTTACGGGATTCCTCGACTTCGCTCGGAATGACGCCGTGACGCAGCTATTGCGGCTGCCGGACGATTCGAAGGTAAGGCTTCGGCGCTTTCCAGCCTTGCGGATACCGTTTCTTCGCATCTTGATCCGAGACAGAGCCGGCGATGATTACGTCCTCTCCTGGCAACCAGTTCACCGGCGTAGCCACCTGATGTTTCGAAGTCAGTTGCAGTGAGTCGATCACTCGCAGGACTTCATCGAAATTCCGGCCAGTTGTCATTGGATAGACAAGGATCAGCTTGATCTTCTTGTCTGGTCCGATGACGTAAACATTACGCACCGTAGCGTTGTCGGCTGGTTTGCGCGATTTCGCGTCGCCTTGAGTATCGGCCGGCAACATCCCATAGAGTTTTGCCACGTTGAAATCGGAATCTCCGATGATTGGGTAATTTGGCGCGTGACCCTGAGTCTCCTCGATGTCCTTCGCCCATCCTTCGTGATCACCAGTCGAATCGACCGATAGTCCGATGATCTTTACATTTCTCTTGTCGAACTGCGGCTTTATTTTCGCCATGTATCCAAGCTCAGTCGTGCAGACTGGGGTAAAGTCCTTCGGGTGCGAAAACAGAACGGCCCATGAATCGCCGATCCAATCATGGAAACGCATTCGGCCTTCCGTGGTTTGCGCTTCAAAATCTGGTGCTGTATCGCCAATTTTCATTGTCCTACCTCCTCGTTGGTCTCTCGGAAGGTTATTTCAAACAGAGGCGCGAAAGTCAATAGTCGCTTTGCGAGATCAACTCGCAGAATTTTTGCAGATCAATGTTGCCACCGGAGACGATCGCGACGATCGGCCCTGTGCCAGCTTTCCCACTCAACGCCGCAGCCACTGGTAATGCGCCCGCGCCTTCAGCAATGACACGCGCTTTTTCAGCTAACAGTCGCATAGCATTCTTTGTCTCCTTGAGTGTGACAACGAGATAGCCGTCTACAATTGGTTTCATCCGTTCCCACATGCGAGGGAACATACTTTGACCTCCGGCGCCATCCACGAATGATGATTTCCAGTCTGGAAAAACCTGCGGCGAACCTTTCTCGAACGAAAGCGCTGCCGGCGCTGCGGTCTCGGGTTCAACCCCAAATATTTTTACTTCCGGTCGTAGCGCCTTGATCGCGGCGGCCACGCCTGTGATTAATCCGCCGCCGCCAATGCTGGCGATGACAGCGGACACGTCTGGCGCGTCTTCGAGAATTTCCAATCCCATCGTGCCATGACCGGCAATGAAATCGTCGTCATCGAACGGATGAATGAATGTTCCATCAACACCCGCAAAGGATCTTTCATCCAGCGCCTTCCAGGCAGTATCGTACGGGACTGGAATGAGTGTCGCGCCGAGCGCTTTCATTCGCTCCAATTTTGATTTCGGCGCTGTCTCAACGACCACAACTGTGCAAGGCACGCCTGCCGCTCTCGCAGCATAAGCAACGCCCTGGCCGGCATTCCCGGCACTGATTGTCCAAACGCCGCGTTTGCGATCGG
>DASYSX010000083.1:0-5729 GCA_036002955.1 Candidatus Udaeobacter sp.
ACGACGGCGGGGCAGCGGCCCATGATGTTCCAAAGCAGTCCGGTCCGGTAGTTCTCGATCATCAGCACGACCGGTCCTTGATCGATTCCGAAGTGACACGGCGTGACCCACCAACCAGTCGGACTATCAGGCACCGCAAACGTTTGATTGAACGACGGCTTGAACCCATACTTCGCAGTCATCCCGAGGTCCATTTGGGCAAAGTGCTGCACGGTCGGGATCACGATTTCAGGAGCAAACGGGAGTGAGGCGATGACAACCCACGGGGCGACGGTGCCGTCGTCTGGTCCGAATGGAACGCCGCGAGCGATGTAGTCGAAGAACTCGCGTTCGATCCCGCCGACTACATGCTTTGTCCAACCAGGTCCGTCGGATGCCGTGAATCCCCAGCAATGTTCGCCGTATCCCACGAAGTTCCCGGGGTTGCGGATCGCGTATTCCTGCTGCACAAACGTCGCCTGCCGGCTGTTCTCAAAATAGTCGCTGTTGCGGGTCCGCATGAACTCATCGCGAATGCCGCGAAAGTCGATCCACATATGCGAGAGCTGATGGGTGAAGAGCGGGCCCGAGTAAAGCAATTCACGATCGTAGATGTTCTTCCACTGGTAAGTTGCACAATAGGCCAGATAACTCTCGGGCGGCAGCGGATACGTTGGCGAGCCGAGTCCGAGGATATAGAGCAGTAGCCCTTCGTCATAACCTTCGTACCGGTGTGGAATAAACCCGTTCTCTGGCCGCCAGCCGTGTGTGAGAGTTGGTCCGCCATCACGGGCCCAATTCCAATCTGCCCGACGGTAAAGAGTATCGGCCAAGTCTCTGATCTCGATTTCGTCGCGAGTATCGCGATCGAAATAAGTGCCGGCCGTCAACGCACCCGCGAACAAAAATGCCGAGTCGATGGTGGAAAGCTCGCAGTTCCAAACGCGGCGACCGGTTTCGATGTCCAGGAAATGGTAGAAGAAGCCTTTGTAACCGGTAGCATCCGGCTCGGGACCCTGCGGGCATGCGAGCAAATACCGCAGGCGTTTCACCGTGATTTTGGCGGCGAAGTCTCGGTAGAGGACTCCGCGCTCGACAACGACGGGAATCGTCGCCAGCGCCATGCCCACGGCAGCGATACTGACCGGCGCATTCGGATCGGTCTTGTCCCGGACCAATCCATTATCCGGGTTGGTTTCGCGCAGATAATAAAGAAGGGTGGACAACTGCAGCAGAGCCAGCTGTCTTTCGCCGAGCAGTTGCTCGACATTGTTGTCGGCTCCGAGAGCGTCGGCCATGGGTGTTGCTCTCGGTCAACCCAACTGCACGCGCACGTTGTGAGTCTGTCCGTCGTCAGTGAGCGGCACTGTGTCGTTAGGCACACGTTCGCCGTCAAGCTCGATCGATTGCACGCCGCGGCCCGTGCCAGCCGAGTTGTCGACAACAATTTTGTACGTCGCCGAATGATGGCGATAACTCATTTCGAATCCAGGCCAGCTAGTCGGAACGCACGGGTCGATCCGAAGATTGCTGCCTCGCAATTTGAAGCCCAGAATGGTTTCGATCGCGACCCGGTAAAGCCAACTCGCGGATCCCGTGTACCACGTCCACCCGCCGCGCCCTGTGTGCGGCAGGGCGCCATACACATCTGCGCATACTACGTAAGGCTCAACTTTGTAGTGCTGCGCCTCCTTCGTCGTCCTGGCATGGTTCACAGGGTTGATGAGGTTCCAAAGTTCCATGGCGCGATCGCCGCGGCCTTGCAAGGCCGTCGCCAGCGCGACCCAGGTGGCGGCATGGGTGTATTGGCCGCCGTTCTCGCGAATGCCGGGCACGTATCCTTTGATGTAACCTGGCTGAAGGACTCCTTTGTCGAATGGCGGGTCGAACAGTTGGATTAATTTGTCATTACTGCGCACCAGACGTTGTTGGACCGCGTCCATCGCCGATCGAGTCCGCTCCGCATTTGCTACACCGGAGATGACCGCCCACGCTTGTGGAATGGCGTCGATCTGACACTCATCGTTTTGCGCTGATCCCAAAGGAGTGCCGTCGTCAAAATATGCCCTGCGGTACCACGCGCCATCCCAGGCGTTCGCCTCCAAGGCAACACGTAACTGTTCGGCTCCGTCCCGGCACCATTTAACATCGTCAGGTTGACTGTGCTTTTCAGCCAACTCTGCAAACGCATTCAACACGGTGACGAAAAACCAGCCGTTCCATACGCTTTCTCCCTTTCCGTGAGAGCCCACGTTATTCATGCCATCGTTCCAATCCCCAGTGCCCATCAGCGGCAATCCGTGGGAACCCAGGCGATAGCCGTGCTTTAGTGCGCGGACACAGTGCTCGTAGATGGTGGCAGTCTGCGCACTCACTGCCGGCAAATTAAAATCTTCTTCCTGGTCGTCGCGGAGTACCGGCGAGGTGATGAACGGCACGACCTCATTTAAAACCTCCGTATCGCCAGTCGTCACAACGTAGTGGTGAACGACGAGCGGCAGGAAATAGAGGTCGTCGGTGATGCGGGTGCGAACGCCAACCCCGGACGGCGGGTGCCACCAATGCTGGACATCGCCTTCCTCGAATTGTCGCGCCGCTGATCGCAAGATTTGCGCCCGTGCTTCTGCTGGAGCGCTGTAGACCAGGGCCATTACATCCTGGAGTTGGTCTCGAAAGCCATACGCGCCGCCGGATTGGTAAAATGCTGAACGGGCCCAAACGCGGCAAGCCAGGATTTGATAAACCAGCCAACGGTTGAGCATCAGGTCGAGGGCCGGATCGGGAGTAGTCACCTGCAACGCACTGAGGTAGCCGTCCCATTTCTCTTGCACCTGCTTCAGTTGCGAACGGGCGGGCCGCGATTGTGTGGATTCGCTGATGAGTCGACGAACGTCTTGCAAACTATCCGCCTGACCCAAGGCGAAGATCACTTCTCTCACCTCACCAGGAGCCAGCGTGATTTCTGTCGTGATTGCCGCGCAGGGATCAAGGCCTGGACCGGTGCCGCCGCATAGCCCAAGACGCGTCAGAGCGGCGGGCCTTGAAACCGAGCCGTGTTCCCCAAGAAACTCCGTGCGATTAGCGGTGACAGAGTGGATTTGCGGACCACAGGCCGCGAAGGCGATCTTCTTGGCGAAATCGCCGGCCCATGCATTCCGCGCCAATATCGCGCCGCTCTCTGGATCGCGTTCACAGACGACTTGAAGCGGAGCGTTTTCACGGACCGTTCCGAGAACCCATTCGGCGTAGTAGGTTGCCGACAAACGCCGTGGCCGATCGCCATTATTACGTACTGTCAGGCACATCAACTTAATCGGATCGTCGCTTGCGATGAAAACCCGAAGGTCCTCATACAGACCGTGATTGTCATGTGTGTAACGAGTATACCCCTGACCGTGGCGAACCGTTATCTTCGCTGCTGGTCCCAACGGCAATGGCGTGGGTGTCCAGAAGTCGCCGGTTTCCTCGTCGCGCAAATAGATCACTTCGCCTGGCGAGTCCGAAGTCGGATCATTCGACCACGGAGTGAGGCGGTTCATTTGACTGTTGCCAGCCCAGGTGTAGCCAAGGCCACCTTCTGTCAGTAAGCAACCAAACTGCGGATTGGCCAGCACATTGGTCCAAGGCGCAGGAGGCAAGGTTGGGCCACGTTTTGACGCGCCGTCGATGACGATCACGTACTCGCGGCCATCACGCGTGAAACCTCCAAAGCCGTTCCAGAAACGCAATCCTGCAGGACGTCGGGTGCGTTGCGTGACAGGCTTCGCAGCGATAGCAGTTTGACTAAACGCCGGCGCAGGAACGTTCGGTGCCGAAGCGGGATGATCAATCTGCTCGGCCAGCGAACCGCGATCACCGCCGATTACCGCGCGTGCGGCCGCCGCGAATAAGACGGCGTCATTGCTCGGCACCTTCTCAGCGTTCAAAAAGAAGAGGCCGTCTGTCTTGCCGAACATGTCGCGGGCGACTCCCGCCTCGAGTTCCTTTCGCAATTGATCGGAAGACTCGCCGCCGCGCTGGTCCAAAATCACGAGATCTAATTTCAATCCCCGGCGGCGTGTGTACATGCGCCACTGCACAAGTTGACGAACGAGCTTCTCATCCTCGGTCCCGGCGACTCGCACCAGCACAATTGGCAGGTCACCTGAGATGGAGTGCGGCCACAGACTCGCCTGTCCAAGCCGGTTGGCAGCCACAGCATCAAGGTCGCGAAAATCGGAGCTCGTAAAAATGACGGCCGCCGCCAAGCGATTGAACAATGCGATGTCGTCCGGTGTAAGCCCAAGCTCCCGCAGTTCGCGGTCGCTGTGTGTTTTCGCGTCTTCAAATGCTTGGTCGATCGCTTGGAATTCGCGAAAACGTTTGGCTATTCCGATGGCGGCTTCATACGTGTCTGCCGCTCCGGTCACAAATGCGATCCGTGTGGTCGTTCCCGCTTCGACCCTGACGCGCCGTCGCAAGCTGAAGACTGGATCAAGAACCGGGCCCGTGGTGCGCGACAAGCGAGACCGCGAATCCAACGCGGCGGAATTAGCCGGCGTGCGACCGCGTCCGAGAAATCTCATTCGATCAGTCTCGTATTCGATCTCTTTAGCCGAAACGCTCGGTGCGGAAGCGTGAACTGCCCACACCGGCTGCTCGCTCGGACTGCGGGGTCTGCGTCGAGCCAGGAGTGCGCCGCGCCGGGAATGGAATTCCGTTTCCAGAAAAAGCTTTGCGAAAGCGGGGTGAGCGTGATCCGCCTTCCGGTGATTGAGACACACCTCGGCATAGCTCGTGACTTCAAGTTCGCGGGGCCGGTCGCCATGGTTGACCAGCGTCAGGGCGCGGATCTCGGCATTTGCATCGGGCACTACACAAACAACACACCGCGACTCGATTTCGCCATCCCGTCGACGAAACTCCGCGCGATCGGCGTGAAACTCGAATGCGTATTCATCCGCGGTCTTCGGCAACGGTTGAGTGCCAATCGACCACACGCTTTCGTCGTTAAGGTCGCGAACGTAACAAAACTGGCCCCAGCAATCGCGCGTGGCGTCTTCGCGCCAGCGGGTGATGTCCAAATCGCGCCAACTGCTGTAACCGGCGCCGGCGGCCGTGATCATCACGTTGTACGAGCCGTTGGAAAGCAGCGCTATCGAACGTTGCGATTTCATTTCTTGTCTTTCCGACATTGCACGAGCAATTCTCGAGAATTAAAACAGCAGAGTTCCAGCATGGTCGCGTTTTCAGAGAAGATTGCGAGATTAACATCGCCAGGAAGCATCGAACTTCTGTTTCGCGACCGCACCGACGCCACTGCGGTCACAGGTTCAACGCTTTCCCCGAATGATATCACTCATCATCTTACGGCCCGTGGCTTGCAATGGTCCCACGCCACTCCCCGGAAGGAACCACATGCCTTTGTCCTGATCGCGGCAGTAAACGATATTAACGCCGTCGCTCATCACTGCGTGATGAAAAGTCGACCCGGGATTCTCAGCGATGAAAGCGAAGAACTTTTCCCGCCACGGATCATCCGCGTAGCGAAAAATTTCGTTTCCGAGCGCTTTGAGTTCTTCGACGCTCATTGTTCGAACTGAGTTTGCAACGGCCTTCCGCCGTTCTTTATCGAGGTTCTCAAGATCAAATTTTTCGAATGCCATAACCTTTTCCTTAGTTGATATCGCTGACTAAAGCTCAATGACTTCACCCATCTTCGGCAATTTTGATGTTAACCGGTGGCGTTGTTGAATGAGTCTGGCAAGCGC
>DASYSX010000084.1:0-3860 GCA_036002955.1 Candidatus Udaeobacter sp.
ATTGCGCGCGCACGATCAAAAATGCTCTGCCGAGTGTCCTCACATTTATAGAACAAGGCGCACTCGTCCGCCCTGGTGCGCCGCGCTCGTCCGAGATATCTTCTTATTCCATGGACCATCTTTCCAGCCAATTTGACCCCGGATCTCTGGCTTCACCATCGGCTCCCTGTTATGGCGAGGCATTGCGCAAAGTGGATCCCGAAATCTTTGATGCGATTGCTGCGGAAGAGAAGCGCCAGCGTGAGAATATTGAATTGATCGCCTCGGAAAACTTCACCAGCCGCGCGGTGATGGAAGCTCAGGGCAGCGTGCTCACCAATAAATACGCGGAAGGTTATCCGCGGAAACGTTGGTATGGCGGCTGCGAGAACGTCGATACCGCCGAGCAATTGGCGATCGATCGTGCCAAGCGGCTTTTTGGCTGCGAACACGTCAACGTGCAGCCGCACAGCGGTGCGCAGGCAAACATGGCCGTTTACTTCTCGATGCTGAAACCCGGCGACAAGATTTTGGCGATGAATCTGGCGCACGGCGGCCATCTCACGCATGGACACCCGGCAAACTTTTCCGGAAAATTCTACGTGGTGTCGCAGTACGGCGTGAGCGAGAAGACCGAGCAAATCGATTACGACGCGTTGCAGAAACAAGCCGAGGAAGTCCGTCCGGTGATGATCACGGCCGGAGCATCCGCTTACCCGCGCATCATTGATTTCCCCCGGCTGCGACAAATCGCAGATTCAGTCGGTGCGATTCTTTTCGTCGACATGGCGCATATCGCCGGTTTGGTTGCAGGCGGCCAACATCCGAGCCCGATTCCGCACGCGCACTTCGTAACGACCACGACGCACAAGAGTTTGCGCGGTCCACGTGGTGGCATCGTGATGTGCGAAGAAAAATTCGCGAAGCAAATCGATGCCACCGTCTTTCCCGGTGTGCAAGGTGGCCCACTCATGCACGTCATCGCCGCGAAAGCGGTTTGTTTCCACGAAGCGCTGCAACCACAGTTCCGTGATTATCAACGACAGGTCGTGATTAACGCGAAAGCCCTCGCCGCCGGTTTAGCCAAACATGGTTATCGCATTGTTTCCGGTGGAACTGATAATCATCTGATGCTTGTCGATCTTCGCCCGAAGAATCTCAACGGCAAAGAAGCGCAGGAAGTTCTCGATCGCGCCGGCATCACTGTGAACAAAAATGCCATCCCGTTCGACACCAGCTCGCCTTTCAAGCCGGGCGGCATCCGCGTCGGCACGCCCGCGGTCACGACACGTGGCATGAAAGAAGAAGAGATGCTCGAGATCGCCGACCTCGCTGCGGAAGCCCTCGACAAGCGGAGCGACGAAGGCGCGATCGAGAACGTGCGCAAAAGAGTTATCGACCTAACGAGCAGATTTCCGTTGCCTATCTGAAGGAAATGAACACGTCCAAAGTCGTTAGTAGGCGAAAGCCACCACACACATCGGAAGAGTTTCATGCGCTCGGGGTGAGCTTGGATCGCGAGCTTTCGGTTGTGGGGCCATTTGCACGAAAACGCGGTTTCATCGTTAAGGCTCGCACTTGGAAAGATCTGGTTGAATGGGAATCGCGACGCGCTCTGACCGAGCGCCGTTTGCCGCTTCAATGAGCAAAGAAGCGCCGCTGTTGCGCATCTGCTCACCGAACATTCCCATTGTTTGATCGCGTAGAAATCGAATAATTTGTCAACACAATGAATCGTGCGGCTGATCAACCCGAACCAAACCCGCTGCGCGAAGGATTGTCAGCTCGCCCGGTGCCACAGCCATGCACCATCGTGATCTTTGGTGCGACCGGGGATCTGACGCATCGCAAACTGGTTCCGGCGCTTTATAACCTGGTGGCCGACGGCGAACTGCCCCCCGGCGTAGTCATTGTAGGATTCGCTCGACGCGACAAAAGTGATGACGATTTCCGGCGCGATATTGAAGAATCAACGCGTAAATTTTCGCGTCAACCTGTGCGGGACGAAATCTGGAACGCGTTTGCGCAGTCTATTTTTTATCACCGGAGCGAGTTTGGTGATGAAGCTGGTTACAAGCGGCTGGCGAAACGTCTCGAGGACATCGACAAAAGTCATGGCACCCGCGGCAACCGTCTTTTTTATCTGGCGGCCGGTCCTGACCAGTTCGAACCGATTCTCAAGAACCTGAAAGCCGCAGGCTTGAATCAGACCTGCAAGGGAAGCTGGGCACGAGTCATAATCGAAAAGCCGTTCGGCACCGATCTCGCCTCAGCGCGCGACCTCAATCGCGTCGTGCGCAATTCCTTCACAGAAGAGCAAACCTACCGCATTGATCATTTCCTCGGAAAGGAAACCGCGCAGAACATCCTCGTCCTCCGATTCGCCAACGCGATCTTCTCTCCGCTATGGAACGCGCACTACATCGATAATGTGCAGATTACAGCGGCGGAAACGCTCGGGGTCGGGACCCGGGCGGGTTATTACGAAGACGCAGGCGCATTGCGCGACATGGTGCAAAATCATCTGATTCAGCTTCTATGTCTCGTCACGATGGAGCCGCCTACTGACCTGAGCGCTGACAGTATCCGCGACGAGAAGGTCAAAGTGGTGCGGTCACTGCATCGGTGGCCGCGCAGCGAGATCTCCACCAATGTTGTTCGGGGCCAATACACGAAAGGCGCTATTCACGGTGAACCGGTGCTCGGGTACCGGCAGGAACAAAATGTAAATCCGGATTCGCGGACGGAGACATTCGTCGCCTTGCGCTTGTTCATCGACAACTGGCGCTGGGCCGGCGTACCGGTGTACATGCGAGTCGGCAAACGCCTTCCGAAATCGGCAACTGAAATTTCTATTCATTTCAAAAAAGCCCCGGCGGTGCTGTTCAATAAGGATCTGCGGGATCTCAACGTTCTCGTCATTCGCATTCAACCTGACGAAGGAATTTCATTGCGAATTCATGCCAAGGTGCCCGGCACAAGTTTTCGCATCGAGCCGGTTAAAATGGATTTCCATTACGGAACATCATTCGGCAAGCCCAGTCCGGAAGCGTACGAACGACTTCTGCTCGACGCCATGAGTGGCGACGCCACACTCTTTGCGCGCGCGGACGAGGTCGAACAAGCCTGGTCGTTCATCGATGAAATCGAGGAAGCGTGGCACGCAAAGAAAGATGCGCCGGAGTTGTATTTGTATCCCGCTGGATCGTGGGGACCCGAAGCAGCCGACGATTTGCTCGCGCGCGACGGCCGCGCGTGGAGAAGATTATAAATCCGTTATGCCAGCAGCTGCTGAAACATACTCGTTAGGCACTCCGGTCGAGATCGGAAAGATTGAGCAGGAGCTGAAAAAACTCTGGCAGGAAGGCGAAGGCGCAATGACGCGCGCATCGCTCATGAATCTGGCCGTTTACAGCGAACAACCAGGTTCCCTAAACGACAACACCCAGTTGATGGCGGAAATTACCGGAAATCACGCCTGTCGTGCGATTGTCACTGAAGCCGATTGCCGATCCGAAGAAAATCGCGTGGACGCCTGGATCAGCGCGCATTGTCACGTGAGCAGCGCCGGAAACAAACAAGTTTGCTCCGAACAAATTTCATTCCTGCTCAAAGGCGGATGCACCACGCAGTTGCCGAGCATCGTTCTCTCCAATCTTGATTCGGATCTGCCGCTTTATCTTTGGTGGCAGGAAGAATTTCGCGAACCGATTGATCCACAACTTTGGACGTGGGTTGATCGAGTTATTTATGACAGCCACGGCTGGAGCGATTTTCACGCGCAAACACGCTTACTCGAATTGATGCACAAGGAGGCCAACCAGCGAATTGTGCTTTGCGACTTGAATTGGACGCGGCTGGACAACCTTCGCTTCGCGCTG
>DASYSX010000085.1:0-9455 GCA_036002955.1 Candidatus Udaeobacter sp.
TTACTGGCAACTTTACCATTCCCGGCGACGGCACGCTCCGGCAGCGCGTGTCCGGTCTGCCACAATTTGTGACGGTCCGCGGCGGCGCCTACTTCTTTCTCCCCAGCTTACGCGCATTACGCTATTTCGCGGGAGCCTGAATGGCTGATCGGTAGCGATCGTCGCGTAGGGCATGAAAAGCGCTTGTGTGCACGGCTGTTCTCCGGAAGTTTCGGTCTGGTATGGCATCCGACCGTAGACTGGGTTGTTTAAGCATCTTTTTGTTCGTCGCGCTTTGCGCCAGTCTGTTCGTTAACTTCGTGTTGATGATCGCCGCGTTTCAGCGCGTCGGCGGTATTCGGGACGCAGAACCGATTCCGCGTTTTCGCGAAATTCTGCTTCAAAGAGGCGCCCGCGCAACGACGGACAAAATCGCGGTAATCACCATGCGCGGCCTCATCAGCTCATCAATCCCTGGAAACGTCACCGACTCAATGGTCGATGATTTGCGTGCAGCGCTTCAACAGGCGCGCGAGGACCATCGCGTAAAAGCTATTGTGTTGGAGATCGATTCGCCCGGCGGAGAAGTTACCGCTTCCGATGCGATCTACAGCGCGGTCGTCAAAACTCGCGCGAGAAAACCGGTTGTCGTGTACATGGATTCCCTGGCGGCCTCGGGCGGATATTATGTCTCCTGCGGTGGCAAATTTTTGATGGCTAATGAAACGACGATCACCGGCAGCATCGGAGTAATCATTCAAACCCTGAATTACGAGCAGCTATTTAACAAAATCGGCCTCGCCTCCGTAGTTTTTAAGAGCGGCAAATTCAAAGACATGTTGAACGGAGCGCGACCGATCACGCCGGAGGAACGAGAGCTCGTACAGAACTTTATAATGAATACGTACGACAAATTTCTCGGCATCGTCGCAAAAGAGCGAAACCTGCCAGCCGATCTTCTCCGCAACACTATCGCCGACGGCCGAATTCTTTCCGGCAAAGAAGCGTTGCAGAACAAGCTCATAGACGGTCTCGGCGAATTAGACGACGCCTTCGCCAAAGCAAAACAATTGGGCAACGCGCCGGACGCGAAGGTCGTGAAGTATGGACCGCCGTTTAGTCTTTCCCGATTCCTGCGCGTATTTGGAGAATCAGACTCGAAAATCGAACTGCAACTTCCCAAACAACTCGTGCCCCAATTAGAAACGGGGCGCGCGTATTTCCTGCCAAGTTACTACGCTCCGTAGCCATTGAGGGTAGCGCACAATTCAGCATACCCTCATGCTATTCGGGAACGTGTTTGCAACATTCGGCGCTGCCCCGAGCCTCGCGCTGGGTTTGCTTTCCGCTCTTTATTTCATCGCTAGTCTTTGTGTGTATGTGTCGCTGATTTATCAGATCAGTGCACGGATTCGAATCGCTTCCGGGGCGGACATCCCGACGCGCGCTTTTGGACTACCGGAAGCCGTCCTCGCCAGTGTGCTGATCATTTTCTTTCTAATGACGATTAGATCGACGGTTCCCGACCCGGCGCTTCAATTCCATCCTCGTAACCTTCTGGCCAATTTCCTCGTCAGCGCTTTCGTAGTGCTCGTCATAGCCACTCTTTTGCAATTCCGCGGTTTTGATGTCGGCGCATTGGCGGGATTTCTCAAAATCAGTTTTTTTCGAACGTTAGGCAGTGGGGCCATTCTGCTCTTTTTCGCCTATCCATTGATCGGGTTTTCCGAAAGCATTAATCAGCGGTTTTTCGGTGGCGGCTCCAGCAAACAGAGCATCGTCGAGTTCTTCAGTGGATCGCGCACCATCCAGGAGCGAATTATTATTATTATTTTTGCGGTAGCGATCGCGCCGATCGTTGAGGAGTTTGTTTTTCGATTTTTTATCTACGGCGTGCTCAAACGCTACGTTGGCTGTTTTCTTGGGGTGATACTTAGTTCGCTGTTATTCGCCACAGCCCATGCACATTTACCTTCGTTTGTTCCGTTATTTGTCCTGGGGAGCTGTTTCGCGATTGCCTACGAATGGAGCGGTTCGATTCTTGTTTCGATGACAATGCACTCCCTCTTCAATTCACTGACTCTCACTGCTCTTGCGTTTCCAGAGATCCTTTCTCAATGAAACTCGGTGCTCTGGGTGAGGACCGGCTGCTCAACGAAATCTTGCTTCATCTTCCGCGTGTCAAAGGCGGGAAAGTCTTTGCGGGTTCAGCCGATGACTGCGCGGTTGTCGAAACACCACGAGACAAAAAATATCTCGTGCTAAAAACAGACTGCGTTGTCGAAGGCGTACATTTTGCGCACAGAACGAATGCCTCAGACGTCGGATGGAAAGCCATGATGCGTCCATTGAGCGATTTCGCTGCGGCATCCGCTGTCCCTCAGTTCGCGCTAGTTACCCTTATTGTTCCCCAGCAAACTAAAGTCGCGTGGGTGCGAGGGCTTTATCGGGGGCTGCGCGGAGCGGCGAACCGCTTCAAAGTGCGAATTGTCGGTGGCGAAACGAGCAATACTCCGGGCCCCATCGCGATTTCGGTGAGTGTGATCGGATTTGTTGAGAAAGCCCGCGCGGCATCCCGCTGTGGCGGAAGAACCGGTGATGATCTTTTCGTGACAGGCCGTCTTGGCGGAGCGCTGAAACGAAAGCATTTGAAGTTCGTTGCACGCATTGCCGAGTCGCGCTGGCTTACAAAAACTTTCGCAATCCACGCGATGATGGATTTAAGCGACGGCCTCGGAGCAGATCTTCCTCGCCTTGCGCGTGCGAGCAAAGTCGGATTCGACATCCAGCTGGAAAATTTGCCGCTAGCCCGTGGTGCAAGTATCGATAACGCAATTTCAGAAGGCGAGGACTATGAACTGCTCTTTGCCGTAGCGCGTCGCGACAGAAATCTTCTGGAGCGAGAATGGCGGCGGAAATTTCCAAAGTTACCGCTGACCCGCATCGGCTCCCTCAATCGCAAATCGCAAATCGCAAACAGCAAATTGCCCAGTGGCTACGTTCATTTCCAGCAGCCCCGCTGAAACGGAAGCAATCGCGCGCCAAATCGCGGAGGATCTCATGGCCGGTTCCGTATTGGCGCTCAAAGGCGACCTCGGCAGCGGTAAGACCTTGTTCACGCAGGGCCTCGTCGCAGGGCTCCAAAGCGACGCCACAGTAACCAGCCCGACCTTTACTATCGTACATGAATATCAAGACGGGCGATTGCCCGTTTACCATTTCGATTTCTTTCGTCTGGAAAATCGAGAATCAGCCGAGCAGCTTGGCTTGGAAGATTATTTCTTTAGCGATGGCGTTTCGGTGATCGAATGGGCCGATCGCTTTCCGGACTTGATTCCACAGAACGCGAGCTGGATTTCTTTTGAAATAAAATCGCAGCATCAGCGGATCATAACGCTAATTCATTACGATCATGAAAAATCTCGCGATTGAACTGTCCACCTCGCGCGGCAGCCTGGCATGGCTGGATGGCGAAATTGAGTTCACGCGCGAATGGCCTAACGATCGAAAGAACTCTGCAGCATTTTTCGAGAACCTCCAGGCCGTGCGAAGAAAATTTGGCGCTCCCGATACGATCACTGTCGGACTTGGCCCCGGCTCCTATGCTGGAACACGTATCGCGATTTCGGCCGCGATCGGAATACAACTTTCTTGTGATGCGCGCTTGATCGGATATCCATCGATTTGCGCAATAGAATGCAATGCGCAGGAATACTGTGCGATTGGCGATGCGCGCAGGAAATCGTTTTTCTTCGCCCGTATCCTTAAAAATGAAGCGATTGAAGGCCCAACACTCTTTTCCGAGCTCGAGCTGGAAACGAAGCTCGAATCGATCGATCCGGCAACGCCGGTTCTCTCTTCGGAGTTGCTTTCGCAGTTTGATCGGCCTTTAATTTCGTTTCCCTCAGCTCTCATTCTGGCCAGACTTGCGAAGGAGTCCTGGCGAAGCTTTTATCTGCCACCGCTGGAACCAATTTATTTGCGCGAACCACACATCACGATGCCGAAATGAAAGAAACTTACCGCTGTTGGGCTGAAATTGATCGCGCCGCGTTGCGGCACAATGCGAAGGTCGTGCGGGATCGAATCGGATCCACTGAGATGCTCGCTGTCGTGAAAGCGAATGCTTACGGCCATGGATTGGTCGGCGTCGCGGAAGCACTGGCTGATGACGCACAATTATTTGGCGTGGCCAATCTTCAAGAAGCTCTCACACTGCGCCAATTGCTGCCACACCCCATCGTGATTCTTGGCCCGGCAACTCCTGACGAACGACCCGTAATCGCCGAGCACGGATTTATCCCGACGATCTCGAGTTTGGAGGAAGCCGAGGCGTACAATCGGTTAAAGCGGGTCTCAATAAATTTCAAGATCGACACCGGCATGGGGCGAATGGGCGTCGTGCAGAATGAGGCACACGAAGTTTTCCGACGCGTGGCGGGAATGGCGAATGTTGAGATCCACAGCATATCGACGCATATGCCCGTATCGAACGAAGACGCCGAATACACGCGCGACCAGCTCGTCCGGTTTCGAAAAATCGTGGATCAAATTCGCGCAGAGGTTCCCGGAGATTACAAGGCGCATGTGTTGCAAAGCGCGGGCACACTCGCGTTCAATCAGCCGACGTTCGAAATCGTGCGCGCCGGTATCATGCTCTACGGTATTTCGCCGCTCCCGGAATTTCGTGACTTACTCAAGCCGGTGATGACATGGAAAACACAAATTTGCCTCGTGCGGGACGTGCCAAAGGGAACTTCAATCAGCTATGGCCGCACATTTATCGCACCGCGAAATATGCGTGTTGCGACCTTGTCAGCGGGCTATGCCGACGGGTATCCGTGGCATCTCTCGAATCGTGACGCCGGCGTTTTGGTGCGCGGGAAGCGGTGCCCTCTTCTCGGTCGGGTGACGATGGACTTGATGGTGATCGATGTGAGCGAACTGGAGCAGGTGGAAGTAGGCGACGAGGTTGTTCTCATGGGGCGCGATGGCAGCGCAGAAATTCCCTGCTCGGAATTGAGCGAAAAAGCTGGGACTATCACGTGGGAGATTATCACGCGAATTGGTGCGCGAGTGCGCCGGGTTTATGTTTGACGGTCGTTGACCTGTTGAAGCGTTAAAACGTTGAATGGGATCAGAGTTGCAAGCTAATTTCACATCGTTTCAACGCTTCACCCGTTTAACGAACTAATGTTCCAAATCATTTTCAATGAGCTGAGCGCAGCGGAGATCTCGGCATTGCCAAAAAGATTGCAGCTTGAGTTGCTGGCCGAGTTTCAAATTTTACCCGAAGATTTGGATCAGCTCGACTCCGAGCGCTTCGGCCTCATCGAACGTGAGGGAAAGAAGCTGTATCGCTATCGCGCGAAGAATTATCGGATTTACTTCGCCAAGACCGAGGAAGGCGTCAAAGTGCACCGCGTTTTGCACAAAAATACGCTTCGCGATTTTTTGTTCCGTAGCAAGCTGCCTGTTTCCGAGGACGCGCAATTGGGCGAGACACGCGAATTCTGGAAGTTGATTGAGGAAGGCGAGCGCACGCCGAAGGGGTAAAGCCGCCGTTGGCGATGCTCACGTCGAATTGAGCCGGCGTCGGGATCGAGCGCTGAAGCGAAAACCAGGCGCCTGGCACAAGCGCCTCTGCAACTATTTCAAACACATCAAATGACGCGCTTAACTGCGCGGGGTCATTCCGAGCGGAACGAGGAATCTCGCAATTGAACCGCGGATCGCGGCTAACCACGTGATCAAACGAGACTTCTCTGAGATCCTTCGCTGAGCTTAGAGATGACAAACGCCGACGCGTTTATCACTTCATCAAGAGCACGGAACGACTGCGCTTGATTTCACGCGTGATTTTCCGGTGCATGTATGCAGGCATGCCGGTAACGCGCCGAGGCAGAATTTTGCCGCTCTCCGTAACAAATTTTTTCAGAAGATCAGGGTTCTTGTAATCGATCGCCTCCAGGGCGATATCGATCCGACGCCGCGGCATGGGTCGATTGGCTCGGCGAAATGCGGAGCGGCGTTTTGGAGTTTTCGGTTGCATGGCTGGTTACTTGGTCTCGCGGTGCAATGTGCGCCGCCGCAAAAACGGATTGTATTTCTTCTTCTCTAATCGATTCGGTGTCCGTGGACTTTTCTTATTGCGCGTTGTCATGTAACGCGAAGCCGGCTTTCCAAGCGCTTTAGCTTCGGTGCATTCGAGTGTAACAATCTCCTGAGCCATACGCGGATCACTCCTTTACTTCTGACGGAGTAGCTTCTTCCTCCTCGGATTCGCCGCCTTCCTCTTCGGTCAAGCCAAACAAAGAAGTAACTGATGGTCGCATCCGGGTCGCTTTACTCTGCTTCTCCAACTGCGATTGACACTCCACGGTAAAACGGGCAAAGGGAATCGCCTCGAGACGCGCATGCGGGATCGGTTTACCGGACATTTCGCACTTCCCGTATGTTCCGAGTTCAACGCGCTTCAACGCCTCATCGATCTCGTAAAGCGCATCCTGTTCTTGTGAGAGCAAACTCAGGGCGAAATCGCGATCGTACGCATCCGATCCGGCATCGGCCTGATGCATGCCGAAAGCCGATGCTTCGCTGCCTTCAGCGCGCGAGCGAAGAGTGCCCTGCGCTACGCCGGCCATTGAATCCACGACTGCGTCGCGAAGCTGCAGCAGTTTTTGTTTTTGTTTGCGAACGAACGGGTCCAATTTTTTTTCGCGGTGATTTAATCCCAGCAAGACCGCTGCGGGCGACTCAGTAAGTTCTGAGTTAGTTTTTGGCAAACGGCGCACGATCTTCTTTTCCGGAGCGGAATTTTTCGATTTGACCTTTTTGGCCTGAACTTTGTGAGCCGGCCTTGGCTTTCGTACCGCCGACTTCGCCGGAGAACTGTTCTTTTTCTTTGATTTGGCCATAGAGACTCTTGTAAGCGCCATCTAATCGACTGACGCGGGGAAAATGGACGCTTAATTAAGAACGTTTATCCCAGCAAGCAAGCGGATTCGCCAAAAAGTTTGGATCCCTTCGGACGATCAGGCTCAATTGTAACCTTCACCACCCCAGCCGATTTAATTAGCGACTGTACCGGGATAAAATTGACAGGCGCGTCATTGGATCGCCATTCGCAAACCTGCCGCTTGCTGATTCAGCCCGCAGCTCAAAACGATCGCGCGCTGCGCGCCCGGCATCGCCGTTCGCGACCGTGAAAGCCGTAAATCAACGCTATGATCCGCGTGAAGCACCGGCGGAATTTCTTTTGAACGCAGTGCTTGGGCCGCCATGATGATCTGCCACAATCCTGTGCCGCCAACGTTTTCGCCCAAAGCTGGTTTGCCTGTGTACACCAGCGCATTTGGAACCACTTCCTGAAGCGCTTTGAATTCTGCCTGATCGACAAACGTCCCGTTCGCGCTCGAAATTACAAAATCGATTTCTACCTGGCGAAGATCATGGAGGATGCGCTTCAAAATTTCTTCCGCTTCGGCTCGTTTCCTAAAATGTCCGCCCGAATGGACACGATCGATCGTGACGAATCCATCGCGTGCGAGAACGATTGCCCCTGCGCCTTCGCTCAAAATCATTCCGCGGTTCTGCTTGCTAAAGGGCTCAATCGGCGGGGCCGTGCGCAACAAACGCCACCGCCGGTAAGCATCGCATAATAGCCAGTCGATTTCTTCGGTGCCTACAACGAGACAATAGTCCAGCGCCTCATTCGCCATCAATTGCTCGGCCATTGTTATCGCTGCAAGGCCGACGGCGCCGTCGCCCACGAGGGTGTACGTCGCGCCGGTCAGCCCGAGAATCGCGGCAAGATGGCTTGCCGGCGCATTGAACACAGTTTCCGGAAACAGAAGCGGACTGGCTGCCTGCGCGCCGCTCCCAACAATTTCATGGTAAAAACGTTTCGTGTAAGCCACGCCTCCATTTGAAATGGCGAAGACGAGTGCAATTCGTTCCGCATTCTTGGACTCGAGTTTTAGTCCCGCAGACTCCAATGCGTTCAAACCAGCCGCCACGGCAAAACGCGAAATCGCACTGGCGCGACGAAGGCGGGGATGGGAAATCCCTTTCAGGATTGGTTCCGGTACGCGAAAAACGTTGTAAACGCGACCATCGAATTGTTCGGAAATCGTCGTCGCAGATGCTTCCTCACCCTGAAGCAATCGCTTCCAAACGGAATCAACGCTGGTGCCCAGAGGGGTAACCCACCCCATGCCCGCAATGGCCAAACTCATGCGTTGCCTGCCACCCGTAGCCATGGCGAAGGCGGAAACTTGCGCATTATCAGCGAAGCATTCGTCCCACCGAATCCAAACGAGTTTGAAAGCGCCATGCTCACCGCAGCAGGTTGCGCTTCGTTGGCAATGATGTTGAGACCGACATCGTTATCTGGAGCGGTGAAATTGATGTTGGCCGGGAGAAATTGGTGTTGAAGCGCAAGCAAACAAACAACAGCCTCAATGGCGCCCGCGGCGCCCAGGGAATGACCCATCATGCTTTTGGTTGAGCTTACCGGCACACCATTGAACAATGCGCCGATTGCCCTGCCCTCGGTTGCATCGTTGAAGACCGTGGCAGTACCATGGGCATTGATGTAATCAACGTCCGCCGCAGACACGTGCGCGCTCTCGAGAGCCCGTTCCATTGCTTGTCGCGCTCCGATGCCTGACGGATCCGGTTGCGTGATGTGAAAGTTGTCTGTGGAAATGCCGTAACCGATGATTTCGGCGAGAACAGGTGTGCCGCGCTCGCGAGCGAGGTCGAGATTTTCCAAGGCTAAAACCGCAGCGCCTTCACCGAGCACCATGCCAGACCGCTGGCGATCAAAGGGCCGGCATTTCTCTGGAGTTGAGGCCTGAAGCGAATCAAAACCGACGAAGACCATTTCGGCAAGCGCGTCGTATCCACCCGCTAACACCCGTTGATAACGACCGGAGCGCACGCATTCAAACGCGTGACCGATCGCATTTGTCCCGGATGCGCAGGCGTTCGCGATCACGTGGCACGGCGCTGAAATTCCCAAGGCGGTCTGCGCGTCGATCACAGGTTTTTGCGCCGGGTAGTTAGCGATCCACGTCGGCGCCCGCCGCAGATCTCCTGCTCCACTTAAAGAGCGGTAATAACGCTCGCCGTAAGACATGCCTCCGCTTGTTGTTCCGACTACCGTTAACTCCGGTTTAAATTCAGGCCGTTGCGCTACGAGTTCTTGCAGTGCGTGGATCATCATGTGCGACGCGCGATGCAGACGTCCCGAACGAGGTATTTCCGCGCAGCTGGCACGCAGACGCGAGTCGGAAACCTGGCCCGCGGTTTTGCACCGGCATTGCGTGACTGAAAAGCGCATCACCGGAGTCACACAGTCGCGTGCGCTGCGCAAAGACTCTAGCGTTTCGGCTAAACCAAAGCCGAGTGGGCTAATCACACCCGCCGCCGTAACTGCCACACGGGCGGGGTTATTCGTGCTTACTCGCCTA
>DASYSX010000086.1:0-24014 GCA_036002955.1 Candidatus Udaeobacter sp.
ATCATGGCTGCTCGCATTTCATTGTCGGCCGCGATCACGCGGGGCCAGGCAACGATGCCGATGGCAAACCATTTTATGGACCGTACGAAGCGCAGGAGTTGTTCCGCAAACATGAAGTGGAGATCGGTGTCGAGATGGTGCCGTTCCAAATGATGGTCTATGTCGAAGACCGCGATAAATATTTCCCGGAAAACGAAGTGCCGCCCGGATCGCGTGTGCTCAATCTCTCCGGCACACAATTGCGGCGGCGCTTGAACGACGGCCGGGAGATTCCGCCTTGGTTCACCTTTCCTGAAATCGCGCAAGAACTGCGGCGTACCTTCGCGCCGCGGCACAAACAGGGGATGACGGTGTTTTTCACCGGTCTTTCCGGAGCAGGTAAATCGACGATCGCCAATGTGCTCATGATTAAGCTGCTCGAGATGGGAGGCCGGCCTGTGACGCTGCTTGATGGCGATCTTGTGCGGAAACATCTCTCTTCAGAGCTGGGTTTTTCAAAGGAACACCGCGACATAAACATTCGTCGCATTGGCTATGTTGCGTCCGAAATTACCAAGAACGGCGGGATCGCCATTTGCGCGCCCATTGCGCCCTACGATTCCACGCGCAAGGACGTGAGGGGGATGATTGAGCCATTTGGCTGCTTCATCCTCGTGCACCTTTCCACGCCCGTAGAAGTTTGTGAGCAGCGTGACCGGAAAGGCTTGTACGCAAAAGCGCGCGCCGGGATTTTAAAGGAATTTACTGGAATATCCGATCCCTATGAAGAGCCGACTGACGCCGAAGTCACTGTGGACACAGCAGAGCTGTCGCCGGAGGAGGCAGCTCAAGAGATTATTTTGCATTTGGAACGGGAAGGCTTCGTCGGAATCAACGGCAACGGGTCTGATTCATTCTCTACATAATTGGAGACGCCTTAATTTGCGCCGCCTTCGCTGCGGGTGTCATCTTGCCTAACGAACAACTTTCCGATCTTACGATTCGCGCCGGCGAGCTGAACGATGCGGCGACGCTCGCCCAGCTAATGTGCGAACTCGGGTATGAAACAACGACATCGGCGATGCAGATGCGCCTGCAGCGGATCGCTACCGACGAGCGGCTTCGCACATTTGTGGCGGTGTGTGATGGCAAAGTGTGCGGGATGATCAGCACACTGACTTATCCGAGCATCGAACATGACGATTTCTCCGGGCGAATTGTTGCTCTGGTGATAAACAGCACGATGCGACGTCGCGGAATTGGTCGCGCGTTGATAGTAACTGCAGAGAAAGATTTCGCCGAAAGAGAAATCAGTCGCGTGGCTTTAAACACCCGGCTCGATCGAGAAGATGCCCACAAGTTTTACGAATCGCTTGGTTACGAGCGAAACGGATGGCGGTTTGTGAAACAACTTTCGGTGCACGATTAATCGGACCCGACATGGCGAGGTTGTGCGTTCTTGCCGTCGCAGCAGTTGCGGTCATTGCAATTCCAAAGTCGCAGGCTGTCGACACTTCGAGTAACGCAGCGGAAACCGAAGCAGTGACGGTCACGGGAGAAGCGACGGAGGAGTCACTTACTTCGGTCTCACCGGAGGAATCTGCAAAGCAGAAGACGCAAATTCCGGGGGCTTTCGCAGTCAAGACGGTCGATGATATGGAACTCGGTCGCGCGTCAAACTTCGAGGATTTGCTGCAACGAACACCGGGTGTTTTCCTTCAATCGGAAAACGGCTCCGAAGTTTCAAAGATTTCAATTCGAGGGTCCGGGATCACATCTGAAGATGAGCCGCTTGGCGTGATGTTTTTAATGGACGGCCTGAACTTAAACCAGGCGGATGGCGAAACCGTTCTTGAAGATTTTGAAGTCGCGTCGCTCAATTACGCTGAAGTCTTTCGAGGCGCCGATGCTTTTAAATACGGCGCGCTGACACTTGGCGGCGCGATCAATCTCGTGCCGCTTACCGGGTACAATGCGGCGCCATTTCAAGTCCGGCTTGAAGGAGGAAGTTACGGCTTCTTTCGTGGCGACATGAGCGGCGGCGCGGTCCAGGGAAAGTTCGACGAATTTGGTGCAATCGCTTTCCGGGAGCGCGAGGGCTTTCGTGAGCATAGTCGCGAGGACACCGAGATCCTTTTCGCCGATCTCGGTTACAAGATTAACGATGAGGTCGAAAATCGATTTTATCTTACCCTGGACCGGACTGATCGGAATCTCCCTGGCGGTTTGACGAAGTCAGAAATGGAAGGCGATCCCTCACAGGCTAATCCGCTCGCGGTAGCACAGGATTGGAACAAGGAGTTGTCGAACATTCGCCTGGCGGACAAACTAAGCATTCGAACTGATGAGATTCAGTTTGATGTCGGTGCCTACTGGTTCCATCACGACATCGAGAACCGCGGATTTTTTTCGCCGGATTTCCGGGAAGGGATTGAGCAGTTTTATTCGGACAATTTTGGCGCCAATCTAAACTTCGTTAGTCATCACGAACTCTTTGCCAAACGAAATATTCTTACAATCGGCGTGAGTCCGCAGTACGAAGACGAGCCGACTCAAAATTACGAGAATATTTTTGGACACACAGGAGCAACGACTTCGAGAGGCATAGGCAGTTCGATAAATATTCCAGTCTATCTTGAGGACCAGTTGTTTCTCACACCGCGACTATCGATCCTCGCCGGAGCGCAGGCGATTTTCGCGGAGCGTGATTTCCAGGATGAGTTCTTCACCGACGAAACAGGCAACCAATCAAATCGACAGAATTTTTGGGGATTCAATCCCAAGCTGGGCGCAATTTACGAAATCAATCGCACGACACAGGCATTTGTGAATGTCAGTCGCAGTTGGCAACCGCCTTCACTCGATAACCTCGTCGATTTTGATGAAGGTCCGAATTCCAGTGTTGTGTACACGCCGCTATCGCCGCAACACGCCTGGACCATTGAAATCGGAACTCGCGGAGGGTATTCGCGGTTTGAGTGGGCGTTGTCGCTTTATCGCTCGTGGTTTCGTAACGAATTGCTCGAGATCAATGACGCCGTCGGGAATGATATCGGCACTAGCAACGTGCCGCGCACAAATCATCAGGGAATTGAGGCAAGCCTGGAAGTTGAATTACTTCGGAATATCCTGGTACCAAAGCGGTCGAATCACGCAGGCGATCGTTTGTCATTCGATCAGAGCTACACGCTTAACGATTTTCATTTCGATCAGAACACTGTTTACGGCGACAATCGCCTCCCGGGAATCCCGGTTCACGTTTATGAAGCGCAATTGCTGTACCAGAACCCTTTTGGTTTTTATGCGAGCCCGACCATACAATGTAACCTCTCACATTATCCAGTTGATGAAGCGAACACGCTCTTTGCCGATAGTTATGTGCTGCTTGGTTTCCGTGCGGGATTTCGACAGAGCAACGGATTCTCAGTCTTTATCGATTGCAGGAACCTAACGAATCAGCACTATGCGTCCGCGATCGATGTCATCGCGGACGCGCGGACAGAACAATGCGCTATATCGTTCATCGTTGAAAGTTGAAGTCCGGACGAAAACCCCAACGCATTTCAAGCAAAAACGCATTTGGGAACCAACGCTCTGATTTCGGACGAATTACTCAAGGAGGGAATTATGATGCTTGAAAACAGCAAAGCATTCAGCGGGTTCGCGGCGCCGGATATCGCAAAGGAGAAAAAGTTCTACAGCCAGACACTGGGCTTAAAGACGTCCGAGCAGAATGGCTTGCTCACATTACATCTGCCAGGTGGCAATAACGTTCTTATTTATCCGAAGCCCAATCACGTGCCGGCGACGTTTACCGTCCTGAATTTTCCGGTGGACGATGTCGATCGTGCAGTCGACGAGCTGACAAAGCGCGGGGTGCAGTTCGAGCTTTACAATCAAGGTGACTTGAAGACGGATGAGAAGGGGATCATGCGCGGGAATGGCCCGACGATTGCCTGGTTCAAGGATCCAGCGGGCAATATTCTTTCAGTTCTGAAGCCTGATTAATTCTTTATTCCGTGTTTGTAGCGGTGCTTTTAGCAATCCTGTTGATCAATTGGTTAGGCGCTCCCTGCAGCGTCGCGGGCTCTTAGTTCAGAGTTTTTTTAGTCGTGTTCAGGGAGCCGAGCCATCTCGAGCTTTTCCCAATCTTCCCAGGTGTCGATGTCGATCTCGCCTTCCGGAAATGACAACGACGCAACGCACTCGCGATTTCGTAAAGCAATCGATTTCGCGCCTGCCTTATGGTCGAGTGAAAGTAACTCCTGAAAAACGGAGCGGGTGAAGAGGGCAGGAACACCGAGCGTATCAGCATAGGTTGATGCGACGATAGTTTTGCCGCTGGTCTCGCGTAAGGCGATCAATCGTTGAATCACGCGCGCGTCGACCGCGGGCTGATCGCAGACCAGCAACACGGTTGCCTCAACAGCTGGCGAGCTGTTGGTCAAAGCCTCAATCCCACAGCGAATCGAACTGCCGATCCCGCGGGACCACTGCTGATTTTGCACCATAAGAACGCCGGCGCGATCTAACGCGGAATGAAGCTCTTCATCTTCGCTCCTCGTTACGACAATAACCGGTGCACAGCCAGCTTCGCGGGCGGCGTCGATGATTCGGCGAACAAGGCTTTTGCCTCGAAATGGAATCAGTTGCTTGACTTGACCGAAGCGCGACGATCCACCTGCCGCTAAAATTACTGCTCCGATTCTTTTGGAGGACGGCGACATGTCACCGCTTTGAAAGCGCCGGCCCGTCTACGCCTTTCAAGGTTGCGTGGATCGGTATTTTTTTCTCGCGCAAAGACAACCCTGAGCCGGCAGCGAAAACGCGTTGAATCTCTGCAACGATCTCAAGTGCGATTTCCTCGGGCGTCTCCGCACCGAGATTCAATCCGGCAGGCGCAAAAAAACCCGCGTTGACCGTGACGCCGACCTCGAGCAGTTCGGTCATGATTTGGTCTCGTCGCTTGCGGGGCCCGATCAATCCAACGTAACGCAGCTCCAAAGGCAATAGTTTTTGGAGCGTGACGAAATCGCGTCCGTAATTGTGCGACTTCACGATCGCGGCCGTCCATGCGTCCGGTGCAATTGAAAACAAATTTGCATCGATGATTTCGATTGTCTCCCAGCCCAGGAACTGGCCTAACGAACGAAATGGCGCGTTGTCCGGACCGTCTCCAAAGATTAACAGACGAAGTGGCGGAAAAATTTCCTCAACAAACGGGTTGTTGGGGAAGCCGTTGGCTTCCCCAAGAAAGCTGTCAGCTTCCCCTACAAAGCTTCCTTCCAATGTTGTGATGGCGAAACATGTCCGCCGCGCATTGAGGCACGCCGCAACCTCACAAAGAAACGATTGCGACACGCGTTCAATGAAAATGTCGATCTTGCCGGCACAACCGAAACGGCGTCGCGTATCAAAGGACACAACAACCGATTGGCCGGTCCGCAATACTTCGCCCGCGCACTCAACGACTTCGCTTTCCAGGCAGCCAGCGCTTAACGAACCGACGGTTGTGCCGTCTTCGCAGATCAGCATTCGCGCCCCGGGCCGCCGATAGCTTGATCCTTGCGCGCGAACCATTGTCGCGAGCGCAAAGTTTGCGTCGGGCCGTTTTCTCCATTGCCGCAATATGTCGTAGATGTCTTTCATTCGTTACGGATCCCCTGCTCGCAGAAAGCTGTCCGGCGCGCTCGGTCATCGCGCCTTACCGAGAACTGCATTTGGAATATCATATTAATTTGTCAATGGTGATCGGCAGATCGCGCACGCGTTTTCCTGTCGCGTGATAGACCGCGTTCGCGACGGCCGCAGCCGCGCCAGTGATGCCGATTTCGCCCATGCCTCGTGCCCCCATCGGATTGAAGGCATAATCCGGTTCACCAACGAAAGAGACTTCGATCGGATGAATGTCAGCGTGCACAGGCACGTGGTAATCGGCAAGGTTGCGCGTGGCTGGCAATCCGGTGGCCGGATCGTAAACAGTTTCTTCCTCCAGTGCCATCCCTATGCCCATGACGATCCCGCCGAGAATTTGGCTGCGGCCTGTTTTCAAATTAATCACGCGCCCGCAATCCATCACGCTGACCCACCGGGTAACTCGCACGAGCGGCAACTCAGGATCAATCTTCACTTCGCAAAACTGCGCGCCGAAACTTTGGAATCCCAGCTTGTCACTTTCCTTAAAATCGAATTTCCCATCCGCCTCCAGCGAGCTCATTCCTTTGCTCTTTAACACTTCGGCGAAAGATTCCGGTTTATCCGGGTTCGCGCCGAGATCGGCGAATTTCTTTTTCAAGTTCGCCGCGGCATCGGCAATGGCGGAACCGACGGTTGCAGTAGTGTTCGATCCGCCCGCAGGCGGCCCAAATGGCAAAGCAGAATCGCCGAGTTCAAACTTTACCTTCTCGACCGGAATACCAATGGCATCAGCGCTGATTTGCGCGAGCGACGTCCATTGTCCTGTGCCCAAATCATGCGCAGCGCATCTCGCGACGGCAGTGCCATCCGCTTTGAATTGGATATTCACTTCGGCGCGTCTGGCATGCGCAGGGTAGGTTGCGGTCGCCAAACCCCAGCCCACGAGCAAGCGCCCATCCTTCATGGAGCGGGGCTCGTGAGTTCGTCGGGACCAGCCAAATTCACGCGCGCCCTGCTCGTAGCATTCACGCAAATGTTTCGTTGACCACGGAATCCCTTTGATGGGGTGATTTGGCGAATCGTTGACGAGCCGTAACTGGAGCGGGTCCATCTTGAGCGCGTATGCCAGTTCATCCATCGCGCACTCGACCGCATACGTACCCGGACATTCTCCGGGCGCCCGCATAAACGAGGGCTGCGAAACATTCACGGTGTGGACGACGTGATCGAACTCGATCGCGGGGGCATCATAGAGAACGTTGGTCGATCCAAGGCCGCACGTTTCCACCCAGTCGCCGACAGGCGATGTGACCATTTCACTGTGATGACGAATCGCTTGTAAATTTCCGTCGCGCGTCGCGGCTAGCGCGATCGTCTGAAACGTCGGCGTCCGATGACCGGTGCCGCTGAACATTTGCTGGCGCGTTAATTCAACTCTTACCGGCCGATTGACAACCTTTGCCGCCATCGCCGCCAAAATGGTGTGCGTCCAAACCGGTCCTTTGGATCCGAACGCTCCGCCAACAAATGGACAGATCACATGCACATTATCTCTCGGCAACCCGAACGCTTGCGCCACGATGCCTTGTGCCCCCTTCACGTATTGTGTCGCGTCATAAATCGTTAGCCGATCTGGTGCGTCCCAACTCGCGATCGTTGCATGGGTTTCCATGGGATTATGAGTTTCGGTCGGCGTCGAATAGGTGTTCTCGATCTTGACGAGATCGTCGCGAGCCAATGCCGCTCCCACGTCGCCTTTTATTTTCTGAAGCTCTCGATCGAGGTGTTTCTGCGGTTTCTCCTCCCGCGTCGCGTCTTCTTTGCGCAGCACAGGCTTCTCCGGTGCGTATGAAATTTTTAACAGCGACGCTGCGTGCCGCGCATTTTCCGAAGTATCGGCTACAACCGCGGCAACGTATTGTCCACCGTAAGAAATCTTGTCGTCGGCCAGTGGCTCGCGTTCTTCAATACGAATTCCGACGCGCTTCTGATCGTTTGGCGGCTCGGCCAGTTTCGGCGCGTTCAAATGCGTAATGACTGCGAGTACTCCTGGTGATTTTTCGGCAGCGCTTGAATCGATCGCCGTGATTGTTCCTTTCGCGATCGGACTCATTACCAAAAACGCGTACGCAAGGTTCGGTAAATTGAATTCAGCCGGATACTTTGCGGCGCCCGTGACTTTCAATGGCCCGTCGACGCGACTGAGCGCCGTGCTCATTGATTTCGCCTGAATCGGTGCGCTCATATCAATTTGTCTGGAGTGATCGGCAGGTCGCGAACGCGTTTTCCGGTCGCATTAAAGATCGCGTTTGCCACCGCCGCCGGCGCGCCGACGATTCCGATCTCGCCGATTCCCCGCGCGCCGAGCTCGGGCATGTATGGATCGGGTTCGTTGATGAAATCGACATCGAGTTCCGGCGTGTCTGCATGCACCGCGACGTGGTATTCGGCGAGATTCGCGTTAACGAAGCGGCCAGTTTTCTGGTCGGGAACCGTGCCTTCCATCAAGGCTGTGCTAAAACCAAACAGCAGACCACCCGTGATCTGGCTTCGCGCGAGGCGCGGATTAATCATCCGGCCCGTGTCATACACGCCGACGGCGCGCTTCACCCGGACCTGTCCAAAAGCATCGACATGCACCTCAACGAAAATCGCGCCGTAGGACAGGAACGTAAATTTCTCTCGTTCTTCCTTGTTCGGTTCTGAATTGAACTCGGCTTGAATTTGCTCCTGGCCGGCGCGCTTGAACAAATCACTCAGTTGCTCCGAATCGTTAGGCCAACTGCCTGTAACATCCGCGACTTTCTTCTGCAACTCGCGACATGCGCCGATTACCGCGGGACCGACACTCGCGGTCATCCATGATCCACCGTTATTCGGCGCGTACGGAAATTCTGAGTCACCGAGCTCGAAATGGATTTTCTCAATTGGAATCCGCAGTGTGTCCGCTGCGAATTGCGACATCGCGGTGTAAGTGCCTGTGCCGATCTCATGCGTCGCACTACGGATAACAATTGTTCCGTCTTTATTCAGGGTCGCTGTCGCGCCCGTCTTTTGCTGACCAGCCGGATAAACTGCGGTCGCCATTCCGAAGCCAATCTGCGATCCATCCGTAGCTCGCATTGAACCCGGCTTCTTGTTTCGATTTGACCAGCCAAACTTCTCCGCAGCGCGCTGATAGCACTGGCGCAGCTTTTTGCTCGACCACGGTCTGTTTTTGTATTCGTCGATTTCTGCGTAGTTGCGCAGACGAAGCTCAACCGGATCGATGCCGATCTGATACGCCAGTTCATCCAGCGCGCTCTCCAATGCATACACGCCAGGTGTTTCACCTGGAGCGCGCATGGGACAAGGCGTCGGCAAATTCAGCCTAACCAGCCAGTGCGATACCTCGACATTCGGACATGAATACAGCATCCGAGACATGTTGCCGCAGGGCTCAGTGTAATCGTGAGTCGGTGAAGTATGCGTTGTCGTCGCGTGACGCAACGCCACGAGCTTTCCGTTTTCCTCGGCGCCAAGAGAAATCTTCTGCTCCGTCCGGGCGCGTTGGCCGGCGGAATCGAACATCTGTGGCCGAGTGAAAGTCAGCTTCACCGGTCGCTGCACCAGTTTTGCCGCCGCAGCGGCGAGCAAAGTATGACTCCATTGGAATGCCTTCGACCCGAAGGCGCCGCCAACGAAAGGACAGACGATTCGCACATTTTCCTTTGGCAAATCGAACGCGTTGGCAACGACTCGTTGCAATTGTTTGATCCCGCGCGTGCACTCGTGAATGAGCAACCGATCCGCCGCCTCCCATTCTGAAGTAGTTGAATATGTCTCGATCGGGTTGTGGTTCTCGATCGGCGTCGAATATATGAACTCGATTTTGTGCGCTGCAGTCGCCAACGCTGAGTCGACATTACCGCGTTTGTGCTGCAACTCTTCGCGGCCGGCGAACTTCTCTGGCACGGTGGCGTTCTTTTGCGCGCGTTCTTCGTAGAGTGCCACTACCGGCGGTTCGCTTTGGTAGGTCACTTTGACCAGTGATGCTGCGTACGTGGCTTGTTCAAAGGACTCGGCGACTACCACGCCGAGATGTTGTCCGTCATGGTAGATCGCGTCGTCCTGCAGCGGCACACGGTTCTCGCCGGGGGCGCCCGGTTTGCGCAGGTCATCCGGATACGCCTTGAAATGTGGCGCATTTTCGCGTGTTAGAATTCCGAGGACGCCCGGCGCTGACTTCGCAGCGGACAGGTCAATCTTTACAACGTGGCCATTGGCAATCGTGCTTTGAATCAGCGCGCCGTAAGTCAGTTTCGGGCGCTGGAACTCGGCCGCATATATTGCTGCTCCGATCACTTTCACCCTGCCATCGACACGGGCGAGTGGCTGGCCGATCGTGTTCACGACTTTTCCGGGGAACGCACGCTTTCAGCGTGTTGGTGATCGTATTTTGCGATCAGGAACTTGCCGCTCCGTTCGCGTTTTTTGGAAAGACTGTTTCGGCAGAATGCCGAAACCAGCACGCTACAAGCGTGCGCTCCCCAATCCGAAGAACACGGCTTCATGCTCGCATCTCCGCGACCGTGTTTAGAGTGCGAACCATCGCACGCTTGGCCAGCTCGATTTTGAACGAGTTGTGCTTGTAAGCTTTCGCGGCTGCCAGCTCGGCTTCTGCTGCGGCGCGAAAGGTCTTCTCCTCTGCGACTTGGCCAAGGAGCTTTTTCTCGGCGGCAGCTGCGCGCCAGGGTTTATGCGCGACGCCGCCGAGAGCGATGCGCGCGGCATTGATTTTCTTACCCTGATCGAGATCAAGCACTGCGGCTACACTCACTAATGCAAATGCGTAGCTGGCGCGGTCGCGCACTTTCAAATAATGAGAACGCGTCGCAAATGGAATGGATGGAAGGTCGACAGCAATGATCAACTCGTTGGCGGCAAGGTTTGTGTCGCGATCTGGCGTGTCTCCGGGGAGCCGATGAAAATCTGCGAACGGAATTTCACGTTCGCCATTTGGGCCGCGCACGCGCACGATCGCGTCGAGCGCAGCGAGTGCGACGCACATATCGCTCGGGTGCGTGGCGATGCACTGCTCACTCTGCCCGAGAATCGCGTGAATACGATTGTAACCATCAAGCGCACCGCAGCCGCTTCCGGGCTTGCGTTTGTTGCATGCCGGAAATGCCGGGTCGTAAAAATAATAGCAGCGCGTGCGCTGCAAAAGATTGCCGCCCACCGTCGCCATATTGCGCAACTGCGGGCTTGCGCCTGAAAGCAGCGCTTCGCTCAAAACTGGATAACGCGTTTTGATCAGGTCGTGCTCTGCGAGATCGGAATTGCGCACCATTGCGCCGACGCGCACACCTTTGCCATCGGGAAGTTCTTCGATTTGTGCGAGTGGGAGAGGATTGATGTCGATTAAACTGTCCGGCGTCTCGACGCCCATCTTCATCAAATCGATCAGATTTGTTCCGCCTCCGAGAAATTTGCTGTGGGATTTCCCGGAAATGGCTGCGACAGCCTGATTCGCATCAGTTGCACGCGAGTAAGTGAATGGAGTCATGCGATGCCCTTAGTCTTCGCTTCTTTGATCGCTGCAAGAATGTTGGGGTACGCGCCGCAACGACAGATGTTCCCGCTCATCCATTCGCGAATTTCATCATCGCTGTTCGCGTGATTTTCTTTTAATAGCGCAACCGCCGAACAAATTTGCCCAGGCGTGCAATAGCCGCATTGAAATCCGTCATGCTCGATAAACGCCGCTTGCACGGGATGCAGTTCATCACCGTTCGCGAGTCCTTCGATCGTTGTGATGTCGTCGCCTTCGTGCATTACCGCGAGAGTGAGACAGGAGTTGATTCGCCGCCCGTTGACTAACACCGTGCATGCGCCGCACTGGCCATGATCGCAGCCTTTCTTCGAACCCGTCAGTTGCAATCTTTCCCGCAACGCGTCGAGCAGCGTCACCCGTGGATCGACATCGAGCGCGTGACTTTTGCCGTTGATCTTGAGATTCACTTTAAGTAAATCGTTCGTCGCCCCGGGTGTTGTCGTCGAGGTGACCTGATCGAGCGACGCGGAACCGACAAGATGCGGTCCAATGGCAAGAGCGGCGCTGGTCCCGGCCATCTGCTTAATAAATCTTCTGCGCGTCTCGAGATGACCGATAATCCCAAGCTCATTTGTTTCGCTGGCGTCGGACGCAACCGGTTCCTCCGATTCGCTGGGCATCGTTTAAGAAATCGCAGGCCGCGTAGATGGCGGTTTGAAATCTCGCCTCAAGCGGGAAAAAATTATGCCAACCGCGAACGCCGAATGAGCTTCCGCACAGGGAACCCGGGAAAAAACACGAGGGGTTAGGAGTCCTCGCCATGGTCCGCATTTTGGGCGGGAGCTTGCTGCACATTCGGCGTTGGCAGGTCTAGATGCGCGTCTTCCGTATCTGTGGCCGCAACCTTGATCGTGGTGCCTGTCGAGCGGACGGCTTGCTCGATTTTCTTTTCAGTCGTCGCCAACGGATCGTATGAGACGTGTAACGCGCGCTTCTCTATTTTGGTTTCGATTACGCCGTCCAACCCTGCAACCGCGTCGGTTATTTTCTTTTGGTGCGCGGGATCTCCCAGTTCCTCGATTTCAATTCGAGCCGCCATGGTTTCGCTCAGACTCGAACCGCTTGGATCACTTTCGTTCTTCATGCGTTTTAAAGATGTTCGTATGAGCCGAGACGATTTGGTGCATCCGGTGATGCAAGTACGTTGATGCGGTAAGAGATTGTAGCGGCGTTTGTGTCGCACGCCGAGAATAAGGCGCTTGGCACAAGCGCCTCTACATTCGGGCCATGAAAAAGACTGACGGATATCACGTCATCAAGCCAGAAGACTTGCACTGGCGGCCGTCGAACTTGATGAAAATTCCGAATGCGGATTATCTGGAGCGCACCGGGAGCGAGAATCTTGGCGCACGGCTCTGGCGATTGCCGCCCAAGAGCGCCAACACGCTGCACAAGCATATCCGCTCGGAGGAATTTTATTTCGTTCTCGAAGGCACGGGCCGGATGCGCGTCGGCGACGAAACATTGACCGTGCCGAAATACGGAGGTGTGCTTGTTGCGCCGGATCAATTGCGCCACGTGTTCAACGACACCGATCACGAGGTGCTGTGGCTCATCGTCGGCGCACCGGAGGAACTGGAGTTTTTGCAAGGTTCGAAATCAAAGATCGATCTTTCGATGATATATCCGGTAGATCCGAAACAATTGCCTAAAGAACTCGCCGGCGCGGACTGGCCGCCGAAAGACAGTGATGAGTGACAAGCGACTACGAGATTAACAAATGGAAAATCAAAAGAGTCGGTTCCCAAAGTTCCGCTAAGGACTAGCTGATTGGTTAACAGGAACTGTGCGCATCGGCCCGCTGTTCGAATTCGCTGAACCGGCACGTGTCCGTCGCGCGAACGCGACGTTCGAGCCGGGGGCTCGCACCGCATGGCACACGCATCCGCTCGGTCAGACTTTGATTATTATGTTCGGTCTTGGTTGGGCGTGGCGCGAAGGCGGGCCTCCTCGAAGAGATACGGCCCGGCGATGTCGTCTGGTTTTCGCCTAACGAGAAGCATTCGCACGGTTACCAGGGCGAACCTTTACGTCGTGACGTTCGGTAGGCGGCGCATTATGAATGTGACAGCATGAAGTTGTTAATCACTTCTTTGATGATTGCGATCGCAGTCGTTACTTTGATTTCCGCACAGGAGGAGAGCGCATCGCCGGCGGAAGGAGCGAAAACGTATCCTGGAGTTCCGAAAGAATACGAAGTAGGTGAGAGCACGGTTTCGCCGGACGGGCGATTCGCGATTCTTTATGAGGTGCGCGATGCGGATTCAAATGTAGATCCAGGGCTGCCCAATTTGCTCGTTCGTCTCAAACCGTACCAAGTGTTGAAGGAAATCGAAACGGGCGACGGTGTTACTTGGAAGGATGGGCGCGGCGCAGTGGCCGCAAAATGGGGTGGAAATCAGTTTGTTGCGATCTGGCGTCAGATGAAATGGGGTAATGAAGATCTCGTCGTGTACGAGCTTGCGAACGACAAAATCAAACGCGAAGAGAAGAAGATTTGGCCTGAGGTCGTGAAATATTTTGATCGCGATTGGAAGAACCGGTTTTTGAAGAAATACCCAAAGGAAGCGAGCGATCGCTACTTTTTCACGTCCGACGATTCGCAATTCAAAAATTTCGAATTCAATGGTGACACGCTCTTGCTCGACATCCGGGCAGAGAACAACCCAAATCTTGCTCCCGGTCCGATTTGGAGCGCTGAGTTGCGCGCGGTTTGGAATCTAAAGAGCAGCAAGTTCACCAAAGTCGATTTCAAGCCTGGCGAAATCGGTGTTCGGAAGCCGGAAGACTGACGTAGTGGATTTCTAGTCGCGGATAATCCTTATCGGCGCGCGTCAGTTTGGACGTCCATCGACTGCGATGAATCGCAGTTGTAACCTGCGCGACATGAAAATATTTTTGTCGTTTCTTTGTGGCGTCGCGATGGCATTTGGCGTCACTGCCGTTGGTGGATCGAATTCTTCACACCACGTTTACGAACTGCGCATGTATCACGTTAACCAAGGCAAAACCGAAGCGTTGCAAGCGCGATTCCGTGATTACACCGACGGCCTCTTCAAGCGACACAACATGAAGAGCGTTGGTTATTGGGTGCCCGAAGATGCGCCCGCATCGCAAACCCTGTTCATTTACATTTTGGAGCATCCTAGCCGCCAGGAGGCGGAGAAGAATTGGGCGGCGTTCCAAGCCGATCCGGAATGGAAAAAGGTGAAGGCCGAGTCGGAGGCGCAAGGATCACTGGTGGATCATATCGACCGCTACTTCATGGATCCCACCAGCTATTCAGCACTCAATTGACGTGTCTTGCGTACAACCAAATGAACGCCGTGCGGGTGGAAGTGAACGACAAGATGCAAAAGGGTTACGTTTATTTTCGCACGAAACCGATGGGACGGGCATTCCGCCCCGGATTCACGCCCGAGTTGACGCCGAAACAGATGCTCGAACTGGGCGTGTTCGGCGGAAAATACATGACCGATTGCCGGAAAGAATTTCCAGCGAGCTGGTTCCGGAGTGCGAAGCTTTCGCCTGATCGGGCGCGAGCGTCGCTGAATTATTTTGGCGTGAACGCCTCGCAACCATTAGCGGAGTGGCGGCGCAAAGGTTGGATTCATCCAGACGATCCACGCGGCTGGTTGCAATGGTATTGCCGATATTATTGCGGCCGCCGCAGTCAGGATGACTTAAGGCAGATTGGCCGCTGGCGTGCCGTTCGCCGCCACGTCGCGCAATTGAAAAAACATTGTAAGCCTCGCGATCTCAAGTGCCGTCGCCGGCAGCGGCAGGCGTTGCTGCACTGGGGCTACGATTCACGAAAGATCTGATAAAGAGATCTCTCAGGAAAGCAGGAACGCAGGAAACCTATCAATTTATTATCTTATCTCTCGAGTCCCCGTTTCTCTTAGATATCCAATCGCGTCGCTGGATGCCGGTGCATTATTCCATAAGATTCACGCATGCATCCGAGCACCTACAAAGCGAAAGCTTATTCTGCTGCCAGTGAGACGTCGCCGCTCGCTTCGACGACAATCCCGCGACGCGATCCCACTGAGCGTGACGTGAAGATCGAAATCCTCTTCTGTGGCATTTGTCACTCTGATCTCCACTCAGTTCGCAACGAATGGAGCGAGTTCATGGCAACGAAATACCCCATCGTTCCCGGCCATGAGATCGTCGGCCTTGTGACTAAAGTCGGTTCGGCCGTCACCAAATACAAACCAGGCGATTTCGTTGCGGTTGGTTGCATGGTCGACTCCGACCGCACCTGCCAAAATTGCAAACGTGACCTCGAGCAATTCTGCCCAAACATGACGCTTACTTTCAATTCGCCTGACAAACACCTTGGCGGCGTCACGTATGGTGGCTATTCCGATAGCATTGTCGTTGATGAACATTTTGTCCTGCGTTTGCCTAAGAACCTGAATATGGCTGGGGCTGCACCGCTGCTCTGCGCGGGGATCACCACATACTCGCCCATGCGGCACTGGGATGTCGGCAAAGGCAAAAAGGCTGGCGTCGTCGGCCTCGGGGGACTCGGTCACATGGCGGTGAAGTTTGGTCGCGCGTTTGGAGCTCACGTCGCTGTCTTCACAACGTCGCCTAACAAGAAGGACGACGCGCTCCGGCTCGGTGCCGATGAAGTCGTCATTTCGCGCAATGTTGACGAAATGAAAAAGCAGGCCGGCAGTTTCGACTTCATTATCGACACCGTTTCCGCCAATCACGACATCAATGCCTATATCAATCTACTCGCCGTTGACGGGAATCTTACTTTGGTCGGCGCGCCTGCGGAACCTCTCGACGTCCCGGCTTTCAGCCTGATCATGGGGCGCCGAAGGCTGGCGGGATCTGCCATCGGCGGCATCGCGGAGACACAGGAGATGCTCGATTTTTGCGGCAAGCACAACATTACTGCCGATGTCGAAGTGATTCCCATTCAGAAGGTCAACGAAGCCTACGAGAGATTGCTGAAGTCGGATGTGAAATACCGGTTCTCGATCGACATGGCGTCTTTGAAATCGGAGTGAGAAGTAGGATTTGCGCAACTAACAACCGCCGGAATAGCGATTAAACATAAGAAGCGACACGAGCAAGGCACTCGAAGGATATCGAGTTATCCCAGACACCGGTTAGGCCGCTCTGAGTTGGAGAAATCATCATGCGAGCAACTGTGATGTATAGCGCCGGCGACGTTCGGATCGAGAACGTGCCCGACCCGCAAATCGTCGAGCCCACTGATGCGGTCATTCGTGTCACCCGAGCGTGCGTTTGCGGGAGCGATTTGTGGCCGTATCAAAAAATGGAGCGCAGCGACACTGGTCGCGTAATGGGGCACGAAGCGATCGGTGTGGTCGAAGACGTCGGTAAAAACGTTCGGACGATTAAGCGCGGCGATTTCGTTATCATGCCGTTCGCGTTCTCCGACGGCACATGCGCGTTTTGTCACGACGGACTTCAAACGTCGTGTATCCATGGCGGATTTTTCGGCAGTACAGAGGTCGCCGGAGCACAAGCCGAAGCGGTGCGAATTCCTTTGGCCGATGGAACTCTCTTTCCGCTAGGTGCGCACGCAGACGACGCACTCATGCCGTCGTTACTCTCGCTCTCTGACGTAATGGGCACCGGACACCACGCCGCGATCATCGCGAAGGTGGCACCAGGAAAAAGTGTGGCCGTTGTCGGCGATGGAGCTGTGGGATTGTGCGGTGTCATTGCCGCAAAGCGATTGGGTGCTGCCCAAATTATTATTTTGGGACGCCATGCTGACCGTATTGCTCTAGCCAAGGATTTTGGCGCGACAGATGTTGTGAGTGAGCGAGGTGACGCCGCAGTGGACCGCGTTCGCGAACTGACCGGTGGTTACGGCGTCCACTCAGTGCTCGAATGCGTCGGGCTTGAACAAGCGGTAAATACCGCGATTAGCATCGCTCGTCCGGGTGGCGCGGTGGGGCGCGTCGGTGTTCCGCAGGAGCAGACGATTCCAGGATCTGAGCCGGCGTTTTACAACAATGTAACGGTTGGCGGCGGGCCTGCACCGGTCCGTGCTTATATTGAGGATCTTTTGCCGGATGTTCTTGAGGGCAACATCGAGCCCGGTCGAGTATTCGATCGCACGGTGGGACTTGATGGCGTTCCCGATGGCTACCGAGCGATGAACGATCGCGAAGCCATCAAAGTAATGGTTACGCCCTAACAAATATTCAACACGTCACAGAATGAAAAAACGCAAACTTGGAAAGTCTGGATTGGAAGTGTCCGCGATCGGACTTGGTTGCATGGGAATGAGTTTTGGGTACGGGCCGCCGAAAGATAAGCAGGAGATGATCGCGCTTCTGCACGCAGCGGTGGAACGCGGCGTGACATTTTTCGATACCGCCGAGGTTTATGGACCGTTCATCAACGAGGAACTGGTCGGAGAAGGCCTCGCTCCGTTTCGCGAGCGCGTGGTGATCGCCACGAAGTTCGGATTCAAACTTGATCCGACGAGCGGTCGGTCCATCGGTGTAGACAGCCGACCGGAGCACATCAAGGAAGTTGCCGAAGCTTCACTCAAGCGACTCAAGACGGATGTTATTGATTTGTTCTATCAACATCGTGTTGATCCAGAAGTCCCGATTGAAGATGTAGCTGGTGCGGTGAAGGAATTAATTCACGAAGGCAAGGTGAAGCACTTCGGACTTTCTGAGCCAGGTCTGCAAACGATCCGTCGCGCGCACGCGGTTCAACCGGTTACCGCAGTCCAAAACGAATACTCACTTTGGTGGCGAAAATCTGAACACGAGGTGTTGCCGGTGCTAGAGGAACTTGGAATCGGATTTGTTCCATACAGTCCTTTGGGCCGCGGATTTCTCACTGGAAAGATGAATGAAAACACTACGTTCGACACCACCGATTTCCGCAACACGCTTCCCCGTTTCACGCCGGAGGCGCGCAAAGCCAATCAAGCGTTGGTTGATTTGTTAGGCGAAATCGCAACACGAAAGAAGGCTACGCCTGCTCAGATTGCGCTGGCATGGTTGCTGGCGCAAAAACCGTGGATTGTTCCCATCCCCGGCACGACCAAACTGAAGCGGCTGGAAGAGAATGTTGGAGCCGCGGAGATCGAACTGACCCGAGATGATTTGAGCGAGATCGAACGCGCAGCGTCACAAATCGAAGTGCAAGGCGCTCGCTATCCCGAGCACTTGGAGCGAATGACAGGACGATAGATCGAACGTAAGCAGTAAGAATCGTTCGAACCTGCCACGCACAACGAATGACGAGCGGTCGCACGCGAAAAGTAGTCAGTCTCCAATTATCTTGACCAGGACTCGTTTGCGCCGTCTTCCATCGAATTCGCCGTAGAAAATCTGTTCCCACGGTCCGAAATCAAGTTTGGCCTCGCTAATCGCGACGACGACTTCCCGGCCCATGATCTGGCGCTTGAGATGGGCATCAGCGTTGTCTTCGCCGGTCCGATTGTGTCGATAGGCGAGCGTCGGATCATGAGGTGCAAGTTTTTCGAGCCATATGTCGTAATCATCATGCAGCCCCGGTTCATCATCGTTGATGAATACCGAAGCGGTGATATGCATCGCGTTCACCAGACAAAGGCCTTCAGTCACACCGCTCTGCTGAACAAGCTCCTCGATTTTCGGTGTGATATTGATGAACCCGCGCCGATTCGGCACTTCGAACCAAAGATGTTCCGTGAATGATTTCAATGACCACCCCTGTCCGGGTAAAAGTGAATGTTAAAATGCGCGGTCCGGCACGAGAACAAAATTGTCGAATTTCTTGCCGATAGTCTCGTAATCGCGAAAGTGAAATGGCGGCCGTTTTCTGGTGCGCTACATCCTATGTCCGGGCTGAAGACTTCACCAACTTTACTTGGCGACTTTCGAACCGATTCGCGCATGCTCGTTCTCATCGGGCTTGCATTGCCGGTGGGTGCGATCAGCGCTGTCGTTGCGAAGGCCCTGCTGTGGCTGATTGCCGAAATTACTAACATTGTTTTCTTCCAACGATTTTCATCTCAACTCGGTTCGCTACAGCACAATCATCTTGGAGCGTGGGTCATTCTCGCGCCGGTTGCGGGCGCGCTTGTAATTGGTTTGATGGCTCGCTACGGGTCGGAAAAGATTCGGGGTCACGGGATCCCGGAAGCTTTGGAAGCAATCTTACTGGGCGGCAGTTCGATTGGACCCAAGGTAGCAGTCCTCAAACCGATTTCGTCGGCAATTTCGATCGGTACGGGTGGTCCTTTCGGCGCGGAAGGTCCCATCATCATGACTGGCGGCGCGTTTGGATCAATCCTCGCACAGCTTTTTCATCTCACTGCGGCCGAGCGAAAAACGTTGCTCGTTGCAGGTGCCGCCGGCGGAATGTCGGCTGTCTTCTCAACGCCGATAGCGGCGACATTGCTTGCAGTCGAGCTTCTTCTTTTTGAGTGGCGCCCGCGCAGTTTTATTCCAGTGGCAAGCGCGTCCGTCGTAGCGTGGCTTTTACGCGCTCCCCTGATGGGCGCGGGCCCGGTCTTTCCAGTCGCGCCACATGATTCGTTAGGCTGGCAGGCAATACTGATAGCTGTGGCGATCGGTATCGCGGCTGGATTTGGGTCGGGTTTGTTGACCGCACTCGTTTACTGGTGTGAGGATGCCTTTTTTAAATTGCCGATACACTGGATGTGGTGGCCGGCCATTGGCGCAGTCTTCGTCGGTGTTGGCGGTTGGATCGATCCACGCGTGCTGGGTGTCGGATACGACCTGATTCACGGGCTTTTGCGCGGAGAAATTCTCGGTGCGGCGCTCATCGGATTACTGATTGGAAAGTCGTTAGTTTGGTCGATTGCGCTTGGCTCAGGAACATCCGGCGGTGTGCTGGCGCCTCTCTTAATCATTGGTGGCGCACTGGGTGCAGGTCTTGGACAATTCGTCCACGTCGGAAACGTCGGCCTATGGGCCGGCGTAGGCATGGCGGCGATGATGAGCGGAACGATGCGGTCGCCCTTAACCGGAATGTTCTTCCTGCTTGAGCTCACCCATGATTTGAAAGCTTTGCCAGCTTTTCTATGCGGTTCAGTTGCAGCTCTTGCTGTGACAGTGCTCCTGTTACGCCGTTCCATCCTCACCGAGAAACTCGCCCGTCGCGGCCAACATATTGCCCGCGAATATAGCGTTGATCTCTTTGAGTTGATGCGTGTGGGCGACGTAATGGATCAAGATGTGCCGTTAATTCCCGCGGCCACGCCGTTACAACGATTCTCGGCACGAGTAGCCAGCGGCGACCCGTTGATTTGCACCCGGCAGGGAACTTTACTGGGCAACGAAGGTGGCGAACTGGTTGGGATTATCACTCGAGGCGATGTCGTGCGAGCCTTTGAGCGGTCCGGCGATCCGAGCGTGACTGTTTTCGACGTCGGCTCGACAAATCTGATTGTCGCCTACGCAGATGAAACATTACATGACGCCATTGCGCGAATGCTCAGGCACGATGTTGGACGTTTACCGGTAGTGGATCGTGCGAATGAGAAAAGAGTCGTCGGGTATCTTGGCCGGGCTAGTATTATGGCAGCTCGCGAACGTTATCATCGCGATGAGCAATTACGCGAACGGGGACTTCGCAAGCCTGAACTGGTTGAGTTTGAGAGCGTCTGACGTCACAGGATTTTCGCAACTTTCTGCATCGTGTTCCAATTGCGCGTCGTGACTGGAACACCCACAAGTTTCTCCATCTTGCCGAGATAACTGATCCCTTTCATTTGGCGACGATACAGACCCAGAACAAATCTGTTCTGGATTGCGATGATCTTTAGCAGCCAATCGTCACCTGAGGGCAGGTTAACAGGAAGAGGAAGACGAACCGGTTTGGCTGCTACGCTTACGAACCTGGTTATGTCCGCTCCTGACGGTTGCCCTGAAAAGGGATCCTTGGTTGTGAGCCTGATGATGTCGCGCGCAGGACAAATCATGATCGCGCATTTAAACGGCAATTTCTTTGCGATCGCCGCACGCAGAGCTGATTCGCTTACATCTTCGCGAACAACAAATGTGCCGACTGCGCCGATGTTAATCAGGCCGAACCTCGATAACTGACTAGCGATCACTGCCGGTTGGCAGCGATTGGCCTTGCCGACGTTCACTCCGCGGAGAAATACGACCCAGCGCATTAGAACTGATCAATGAGAGGTGATCAGCGATGGCTTAGCAACTCTCTTCCCAACGAATTTTTTTCCACTAGACTGCGCAAGTGGAGCTGAATGGTCAGGCGCTCACTCTGGAGCAAATCGCTGCAGTCGCAATTGGTGATGAGCATGTTGCGATCTCCCCATCAGCACGTGCGCGTATCGCTGCTTCTCGCAAAGTCATCGAACAAATCGTCACTCGCGACACCGTGGTTTACGGAGTCAACACCGGCTTCGGTAAACTTTCCGATGTTCGAGTGCCGCAAGATGAACTGCGGCAACTTCAATTGAACCTTGTTCGTAGTCACGCCTGCGGAATTGGCCAGCCACTTTCCGAACCCGAGGTGCGCGCAATGATGTTGCTCCGTGCGAACGTGCTGACGCTCGGCTTTAGCGGGATCCGTCAGGAGGTCATCGAGTTGCTTTGCGAGCTGCTCAATCGCCGTGTGCACCCCGTTATTCCGGAAAAAGGCTCAGTCGGCGCAAGTGGCGATCTCGCGCCGCTTGCGCATTTGGCATTGTGCGTGGTCGGAGAAGGCGAAGTATTTTCCGAAGGTCAACGGATGGCGACCCCGGAAGCGCTTCGGCACGCAAAATTAAAAGCGTTGGAATTGGAAGCAAAGGAAGGTCTGGCCTTGCTCAATGGCACCCAAGCCATGCACGCGGTCGGTGGTCTGGCGCTTTTTCGAGCGCAGCGTCTCGCACGCGTGGTCGATGTTTCCGGCGCCATGAGTCTCGAAGCGCTCAAAGGTACACCTGTCGCATTCGATCCCCGTCTGCAGAATGCGCGTCCGCATCCTGGCCAGAAAGCCGCGGCCAAACATCTTTTATCCCTGATGGAAGACAGCGAGATTCGTCAATCGCACTTCAACGATGACCCGCGGGTGCAGGACGCATACAGTCTGCGCTGCATGCCCCAGGTGCACGGGGCGGTGCGCGGCGCGCTGGCTCATTGTGAAAATGTTTTGCTGATTGAGTCGGCATCAGCGACGGATAATCCGCTGGTGTTTGCCGAAACCGATGATGTGATTTCTGGCGGGAATTTTCACGGGGCGCCGCTTGCGTTTGCGTTCGATTACGCGGCGATCGCGCTCGCCGATTTGATGAGTATAAGCGAACGCCGCACCGATCGCCTTGTTAATCCTGACAAGAGCGAAGGTCTTCCGGCGTTTCTTGCGCACCGGCCCGGAGTGGAATCGGGGTTCATGATTGCGCATGTGGCAGCTGCATCGCTGGTGAATGAAGCGCGCGTCCTCGCGCACCCGGCCAGCGTTGATAACATCACGACTTCCGGCGGAAAAGAAGATCACGTGTCCATGGGAATGACGAGCGCACTGAAGCTGCGGTCGATTGTCGATGCTGCGGAAAGCTTGCTCGCGATTGAGCTGCTTGCCGCCGCTCAAGGTTTGGAATATCGCCGTCCATTGAAGGCCGGTCGCGGTGTCGAGCGAGCGTTCGCTGCTGTGCGTAAAGTCTCGCCGTCGCTCACGCAGGATCGCGCGCTCTCTGGCGATATTGCCCGTGTTGCTGAAGCGATTCGGCGAGGCGACTTTGATTCAGGAGCGAATAACTCATGAGCGGAAAGCGAATCATCCACGCGCCGCGCGGCAGTGAGCGGGTTTGCAAAGGTTGGCACCAGGAAGCGGCCATGCGGATGTTGATGAACAACCTCGATCCTGAGGTTGCAGAAAATCCCGAGCAACTCGTGGTCTACGGCGGGACTGGTCGCGCTGCGAGAAGCTGGGAAGCTTTCGATGCAATCGTGGCCTCACTCCGCGGTCTCGAAAACGACGAAACGCTTCTCGTGCAATCGGGAAAGCCGGTCGGCAAATTCCGGACACATGACGAAGCACCACGCGTCCTGATCGCGAACTCCAATCTCGTCGGACAATGGAACAATTACCGTGAGTTCAATCGGCTCGAGCGGATGGGGCTGACGATGTACGGACAAATGACGGCCGGTTCGTGGATTTACATCGGAAGCCAGGGGATCGTGCAGGGTACGTTTGAAACTTTTGCCGCTGCCGGGCGGAAACATTTCGGCGGATCGCTCGAAGGAAAATTCGTTTTGACCGGCGGCCTCGGCGGTATGGGTGGCGCGCAGCCGCTTGCTGCGACAATGAACGGCGCCATTTTTCTCGGCATCGATGTTGATCCGGTCCGGATCGAGAAGCGCTTGAAAAGCGGTTACTGCGACAAGATCGCATGGTCGCTCGATGAAGCTCTCAAGCTAATTGATCAGGCGTGCAAAGATCGAAAATCGATTTCAGTCGGTTTAGTTGGTAATTGCGCCGATGTGCTGCCTGAGATCGTGAAACGTGAAATCGTGCCCGACGTGCTCACGGATCAGACGAGCGCGCACGACGCGTTGAATGGGTACGTGCCGCATGGGATGTCGCTCGAAGACGCGCTCCTTATGCGCTGGAAAAATCCTGATGAATACATCGAACGCGCAATGCAATCGATGGCGGTCCACGTTGAGGCGATGCTCGCGCTGCAAAAGAATGGAGCGATCACCTTCGATTACGGCAACAACATTCGAGCCCAGGCACAAAAAGCCGGAATAAAAAACGCGTTCGATATTCCTGGTTTTGTTCCTGAATACATTCGTCCGTTGTTTTGCGAAGGGCGTGGTCCGTT
>DASYSX010000087.1:0-2059 GCA_036002955.1 Candidatus Udaeobacter sp.
ATTGCCGGATGGGATAGGCCACGGCAAGTCGAGCAAGCCCAGCGACGGCCTGCATGCAAAATTTCCGCGCTACGGTTACCTCGACATGGTGGAGGCGCAGTACCGTTTGTTAACCGAGGGCCTTGGAGTGAATCACGCGCGGCTGGTCATGGGAACGTCGATGGGCGGAATGCATACATGGCTATGGGGCGAACTGCATCCCGATTTCACGGACGCGCTCATGCCGCTTGCGAGTTTGCCGACGCAGATTTCGGGACGCAATCGCGCGTGGCGCCGCATGGTCATCGACTCGATCCGCAACGATCCGGCATGGGACGGTGGCGAGTACAAAACGCAGCCACCCAGCCTGCGCACCGCTGCCGAGATGCTTTGGTTCATGAGCAGCAATCCGATATTGCGTCAGAAGGACGCCCCTTCGCTCGCGAAAACGGACGAAGTCCTGGACAAATTCGTTGAGCAAATCGTCAAGACTGATGATGCCAACGACGTGCTCTATGCGCTCGAAGCTTCACACGATTACGATCCGGGTCCGAACTTGGAAAAAATCCAGGCACAGTTGCTGGCAATCAACTCCGCCGATGATTTGATTAATCCGCCTGAGCTTGGGATCCTTGAACGCGAGATCAAGCGCGTGCCGAAAGGACGCGCGATTGTAATTCCGTTGAGCGACAAGACGCGCGGCCACGGCAGCCACACACTTGCCGCGCTATGGAAAGATCAGTTGATCCAGTTGCTCAAAGAAACCGAATCAACTCATTAGCCCGGAATTATAATGCCGAGCCTTTTGGCAGATCCTTACTCGGCAGCTTTGAGAATTTGGCTTCCATTCCGTGTTCAATCCTCTGCTGCTTGATACTTGCTTTCTCGTTCTTGAGGGTCACGAGCAGTTTTGTCATTCCCTCGTTTAGCCCCTTATTTCCCGCGTCCCATTCCGACTTCGGCTTGAAAGTCACGCGAGGATAAATCTTCGTTAGGTCTGGTATCACTTTTCCTTCTCTCTGAACTCTTTCAATAATCGGAACCAATTGATCGATATCGCCAAAAGCGTATCCGTTGATGTACGGGCCGACCAACTGTTGAAAGGCATTCTGCGCCTGGAACAGTTCGAAGCCTGGTTCGCCCATGCTGCCCATCTTCTCCCGATTGATCAGACTGGCAAAAAGACGTCCGCGATACTGAGCCGAATAAAACCAGTAGATGGACTCCTTCCGGAAACCCAAATCATAGAGGCGAATCGCGGCCACATACGTCTCTGCAAAATTCAACGTGTCCCACGACTTTTTCATTTTCGCGATCGTGGCTACGAACTCTGCTTCGTTTTTCGCGGCCAAACCGCTGCTAAACGCGCCGGCGTCGATAGCCGGGCCTTTGGAATTGTAGTACGGCGTGATGTAAACCTCGATGTGAGCTGCGTCGGTGATGGTTTGGCCGACGGCAAGACCGCCAGAACAAATAAGGAGGACAAGAGCGGTTAGTTTAAAGTTCATTTTAGCTGCGGAGCGGCACGCTCAATCACCGCTTCCGTTAGCGCAAGTCACCGCGCATTTCCAACGCATAACGACAGGTGTCATCATCTGGGAAATTTGATAGAGACAGATGTGATGAAGTCCGTCTGGCGCAAACATCTCCTGATCTGTCTCGTTCTCGGGTTGCTGGCGATTCCGATCTATTTCCTGGATTGGGCGCTGCTCGGAGGCAGTGGCGGCGGCAACTGGATCAAGTTGGATTTTCGCGGCCTTATCTTTTGGAGTTACATCACGCTGCTCGCTGTTCAGGTCACCTTGAGTTCCATTGCTCTCCTGTTATTTCCCAAGGCAGGAGCGTTGTGGATTTACCTGGGCTCGATGGTTCTTTCCGTGATTCTTCTCGTCACAGGTGTCGCCGCTTACAGCAAAATGCACCGTCTGGCCGTGTCGAACGAATACCGAGCGTCGATGGAGAGTCGCAGATCTCTAATGAACGTGATCGAACTAAAAGAGTGGTCGTATTTTCCCGATGAGAATCAACCGACGCAGATCCGCGTGGGGGTAGTCGTCCATCAATCAGGCAGATTCGCTGG
>DASYSX010000088.1:0-12605 GCA_036002955.1 Candidatus Udaeobacter sp.
GCGTCTCCCAGCCAGTTGCTTGAGCGGATGAGAACTCGAAACGGCTTTAGATCGCTAGCCGAAATGCCGGGCGGCAGATAAATGCCGCGTTTGTAATGCGCTAGAAGGAAATTCGGCTCAGGCGTCTTCCAGCGATTGTGCACCCAGAACCAGTCTTCCGGGGCGCGGCGAATTTGTTCTTCGATCACTCGATTTATTGTCGACGTCAGCACCGCAACCGAAGCGCCGGTCTCATCGAACCGCTCAGTAAATACCATGCGCCAGCGCGCGCGTCCGATGGTGTAAACTCCCGCGGCAATTAGCGCCGCCCGTGTACGCTTCGCGAGTAAAGCTGGTAAAGGCGAAGTGGAAGCAAGCCGTCCGAAAAATGGCGTCCACACCCCGTGGTCGCCGGCGTGTTGATCCGACAAAACCCCGACGCCACCACCGGAGCGCAGTAACTCGATCACCGGTTCGAAACCATCGTGGCGATTGAACAATTCCAACCCGATCTGACTGCGAGTCCGCCGTACATGCTTATCAACGAAACGGTTGCCCAGCCCTTGGTACACACTCGCGCCTCTCACAAACCCAAAGAACTTCGGCATCAATTGTGCGAACACTTCCCACGTTCCGAGGTGACTCAGAACAAGCACCACCGGAACGCCCGCGCGAAATTCCCGCGCCATCGATTCGGTATTTTCTACCTCGACGCGCTCCAGAATTTTCTCCGGTGACATCTGTGTCAGCTTCGCGCTGCAAAGCAAGTTGGCGCCTAGGCGTTGGAAATGGCGACGAACAAGGCGACGCGTTTCGCGCGGGGACTTTTCGTTCGCAAATGCAATCTCAAGGTTGCGCGTCGCCAGACGCCGATATTTCCCGGAAAACATCCACGCGCAGACGCCAACGAATTGCCCGAAATCGAAAAGCAAGCGCAACGGCAACGCGGCGACGACGGCTAAGCCGGCGCGATAAAGGAGGTAAACGACAAAATCGAACATTGCGGCCCATTAGAATGTGGGAGCGGCCTTTAGCGCCGCGACCGTCGGGACACCAAGGTCCCTCCCACTTTATAGCATCGCGGGCAGGGTAGATTTGCCTGCGACGCCCTTCAACCAATATAATGTGCACTGTGTCGCTGCCATTCTGTTATTCGGCCCGACGGGATTTAGCCCGCATCCTAACAAAGGGTTGTGGAGCAAAATGAACAAGGAACTGGAGGCTTTGGAGCGGAAGCTTGAAATCCGCAACCGTGAATTGGCCGAAGCGCACAGCCACATCGCGGCGCTGGAAGAAAAATTACTGAAGCTGAAACAATACCGGCGTGAGCTGAAGTCGCTGAAGGAGGAGAGACGCACGCTGCGCAAATCGCCCGAACGCAGAATTGGCCAGGTAATCCTCGCGCCGTATCGGGTTTTGCAAAAGCCGGCAAAGACGATCTGGCGAAAGCTTCACCAGCAGAAGCCGACGCCTGCGAACTCTGTTGCACCAAGCGAATACCAGCGATGGTTTCAGAATCATCGCGCGAGTACGGACGAATTGCAGCGGATGAGCGTCGAGGCGCGCAGTTTTGTTTCCCAACCCCTTGTCAGCATACTCACGCCCGTATTCGATACGCCGGTTTCCTGGCTGAGCGAGGCTGTGAACTCCGTGCTTGCGCAGGTTTATGAAAATTGGGAGCTGCTGTTGATTGACGATGGATCGACTGCCACTGATCTGGTGGCGGCTTTACCTGGCGTAGTCGCGCGTGACCGGCGGATTCGTCTCGTTAGGCTTGAGAGCCATCAAGGCATCTCGGCTGCGTTAAACAGAGGTCTTGATCTCGCTAATGGTGAGTGGGTGACGTTTCTCGATCATGATGATCTGCTTGAGCCTGATGCCCTTTTCCAAAATGTAAGGTTGCTTCAGGAAAATCCCGGAATCGATCTGATTTACTCGGACGAAGACAAACTCACCGACGCTGGCTTTGATTCGCCAATACTGAAACCAGACTGGTCGCCCGACTTCTTTCTATCCTGCAATTATTTATGTCACATGATCTTTCTGCGCCGCGAACTTGTGCGAGAGATTGGGGGATTCCAACCGCAGTTTGACGGCTCACAAGATTACGATCTTCTCCTGCGTGTCAGCGAGCGAACCCACCGAATTCATCATATTCCGCGCGTTCTATATCACTGGCGCCGTAGCGAGAATTCGAGCGCTAGTGACGTTCGCCAAAAGCCCGGACAGCTCGAAGCCTCCTGGCGGGCGATCGAAGCTCACCTGACGCGCCGAGGGGAGCAGGCCCACGTTGCTGTCGACTGGCGAACCCACGCGTTTTATGTGAGACGCGACCTGCGGGAAGCCAAAAGAGTCTCAGTTATCATTCCGAGTTTTCGCGGCCTGGAGTCGCTCGAAAGATGTGTCGAAAGCGTGGTCAGCAGGACAAACTATCCGAATTACGAAATCGTGATCGTTAAACTGGGCGAGCATGACAAAATCACTGACGCGGCCACTGATTTTTCGCACCGTGTGCTGTATGTCGCAGACGTTGTGAACGATTCCGCAGCGAAAAATTATGCGGTGGCGCATACCGACAGCGATTGGATTCTTTTTCTCGACGACAATGTGGAAGCGATCGAGTTGGACTGGCTCACGGTCATGGCTGAGCACGTACAGCGTCCCGAGACTGGCGCAGTCGGTCCGCGGCTGGTCAATCCCGGCGGCACGATCGAACACGCTGGCTTTGTTTTGGGCGGTAACGGAATTGCGCAGTCAGCTTTTCGCGGTTTCCCAGCAGAGCATCCTGGCGTGAACCGTCAGTTGCAGATGACCCGCAACTACAGCGCGGTGTCCAGCGCATGCGTGTTGATGCGGCGCGAAGTTTTTCACGAAGTCGGCGGATTCGACGAAAAGCTCTCCGGCACGCTCGCAGGTGTTGATCTTTGTCTCAAAATGCGGCGGGGAGGTTACCTGATTGTTTACACGCCCCTGGCAAAACTTTGTTTGGATCCGTCTTCATCCGAAGAGGTCGACGACAGCGCCGAAGCGCTCATGCGCCAGCGCTGGTCTGATGTTCTACAGCGAGATCCTCACTACAACCCAAATCTTTCTCGCAGGTCGGCAGACTTCTCGTTAGGAAACTAGCCCCAACTTCTTTCTCATACCGCGACCGTTCCACTCCAAGAATGCGTTGTTTCGGAGGATATTTATCGATGAGGGCACGGTGTTTTTCGAACAAATGCGCGACAAGTTCGCGCTCGAAAAGATTAGTCGTATTGGTCATCGCCCTATCATGATGGCGATAGAGACAAAGGACGTTCGGTAGAAAACTTACAGAGAGTTCTGCCCCCGCAATTCGCAGCCATAAGTCATAGTCCTCCCACCCAAACCAACCGAGTTTGTACAGTTCGTTATCATAACAGCCGATTTTGATGAGCTGTTCTCTATCGAACATTGCCATCGCGTCGATGTAGGGGAACTCGACCAGCATCTGTGGGTCCCAATCGAAATAGGAAAGCAATCCTTCCCGATTATCTTGGCCACTCTGAAAACGGCAGAGCATCGAGTAAGCAGCTGCGGACTTGTCTCTCACGATCGTCGCGTGCAGTTGCTCCAGTGCATGTGGAAACACCATGTTATCCGCATCGAGGATAAACACGTAAGGCGCACGCGCTAACTGAAGACCGAGATTGCGCGCATCCGCCAACCCGGTAGTTAGCTTTTTGTCGATGATCCGAACTGGATGGCGTGAATTTCCTTGCATCATCATTGCCTGCTTCAGCGAATCATCAGTGGAAGCGTCATTAACGATCACGACCTCGATTCCTCCGGGAATCGCTGCAGTGTTCGAGTCTTCCAAACTTTGCAGGCACTCCCGAATGTAGGAGCCGTAATTGTAAAGCGTGACGATGACGGAAATTGCGGGCGTGCTGCCGTCAAAACGCGAGTTGTCGATTAATTGAAAAATCGCTTGTCCTTGTTCCTGGGATTTTTTCTGCGCCTCGAATCGCTCGATGTATCCACGCCGGATATCGGAGGCGATGGCGATGCGTCTGGCTGTTTCTGTTGGATCTGTGGCGGTCCTCCCGTTGCCTATCGCTTCTGTATGTTTGGGGTGAAAGAAGTTGGAGAGATCTTCGCGCAAGGCTGAGAGGAAGAGTGCTGTAGGTCTTCGGGACAGACGTTTCGCCAAGGCTTCTGGCAAAGGCTCGCTTACGAACGCTGGTTCTGACGCCGCGGTTATTTCGAGATTTGAATCCGCCACGTCGCCTGGTCGGCGAAATACTGTGTCTATCTGCTGCAAAAACGCGCGGCAATTATCCTTTTGCGTGAAGCGTTCGCAGACGAAATCATAGGCCGCTGCCGTGATAGCTTTCCGTTCATTCTCGTGATTTAGATAGTATTCACAGCATGTCGTTAGGTCATCTCGCTTTGCCATCACGAAGTGTTTGCCAGGGACAAGCGGCGCAAAACCTTCGCAGGTCTCAGTAATCAAACAGCAACGATTCGCGATAGCGATCAGCGCCCTGTGCCATTCGAAATATGGCAAATCTGAGTAGTGAACATTCAGCAGTATCTTCGTCTGTTGTAACAGCCCGTTACGTTGCGGAGCAGACAAATAACTTCGCGTCGTTTCCGTCTTCGCGAATCCAATTGGAACCAATCGAAGATGACAGTTATGTGCGGCAAAGAAATCGGCGTTTCCGGCAATGAACTCCTCACGCCGCTCAGTCATGGCCGCTAATAGACAAATCTCGATGTCTCGTTCGAAATTCGCCGATGGGTCCGCGTGTTCTAGCAAGGAATCGTAACCGAGCGGCAAATGAAAACAGCGCACGCCGCGCGCGCGATACGCGGCCACGCCGGATAAATGAATATCGAGCATTGCCCGTGCATGCGGTGCAAAGACGAGATTGCTGTCGAACCATTCGCTCTCCGGTTGTTCGGTCCCGAGCAGAAGCAGATGACTTGTTAGGCGCTGCATTTTCTCCCAGGGAAGCTTATCCCTCAGGAATAAATTAAAGAACTCGTGAGGTGTAACCACGATTTGAATCTTGCCTTCCACCGTTCTTTCGGCCGGGATTTGATCGACCAAAAGCCGCGTCTCACATCCTGCAGCGCCGAAACCGGCACAAAGTAAGTCGGCGATTTCGCGGATGAATAGATTCGACTTCGAAGTTACGAACAAGTCTACCGCTCTGATGTCGCAACGTGTTGAATCCCGATCACCGCTGAAGCTTTGGAGCCTCCCGCGAGACAAACTGCGCTCAAACTGATTGAGCGTGTGTGGCTTGACCGGGCTCGCGGTGTTTTGCCTGTTTCCGACGAAAAATTCCGCGAGATAACTCGACAAGAACCGCTCGACGCGCGGCAGACCTATTCGACCGACGAAAGTTAGAGGAAAAGCCCAAATATCGGTGACGAAAATTGTTCGCCAGATTTTTCGATGGTCCTGGACTTGAATCGTAATTTTACTTTGGCCGAGGGGTAGCTTGAGCAGCAGAAGAAAGCCGCTTTGGCCCGCATCGGGTAAATCGGGATAGGCAGCTGCGATCAGTGGCCGCGATCTTTTGCGCCGTGCCCGGAAAATCGACCGGCGTCGTAGAACGTCGCGAACAATTCCACGAATTCCGTGAATCGGCAGGCCTCGGCGATGCAGTAACCAGCCGGCGATTTTGATTTCGTTGCTGAAAGTGACTCGCTCGGGAAGCGCATCCAAGCGAAACGCGTAGTCCTCCCGTGCCATTTTCTGCTCGATTGATTCTGTCATATCGGCGCAGCAGGATTTCAATCAGGCACAGCTAAGCCGCAACACTCTTCCACGGCTTAGCCGTCCGCGGCGGGAAAGCCAGAGTGAAGAGATTTTCGTCGAGCGATAGGTTCGGATTGTAAAAAGGATCGCGCTGCAAGATATCGCCCCACTTTGATTTCATGTAATCGACTTCCGCGAGAAACCGAACTTGTTTCGGCGCGCTGTTGTCGAAGCCGCGACTGGCGGACTCGTGGTGAATCAATTCTGCGTATGGCGTCCAGACAATGCGGTAACCCGCTTCACGCAATCGCAGGCAAAAATCGACGTCATTAAAAGTGACCGCCAGATTTTCATCCAAGCCTCCGAGTTTTAGATAAACTTCCCGCTTCACCAGCGCACAAGCAGTCGTCACTGCGGAAACATCTTGCGCCAGATGTGCGCGGGCAAAGTAACCGGCGTCGCCGCGGCGAAGGCCAGCGTGTGCGTGACCAGCAATGCCGCCTGCTCCGAGGATCACTCCGCCGTGTTGCAACGTTCCATTGGGATACCAGAGTCGTGCGCCAACCATTGCTACTTTTGGTTGCATCGCACGGCTCACCATTTCCGTAAGCCAATCTGCGTTGAGCACTTCCACGTCATTATTGAGCAGTGCTACGAAGGTGCCGCTGGACAATTCGACGCCACGATTATTCAAACGGCTGTAATTAAATGCATCGTCGATTCGCTCCACTTGGACGACGTCACGTTTTTTTAGCTCGGCCAAAAATTCCAAGGCCTGGGAATCGTAGCTTTCGTTATCAAGCACGATTAGCTCGTATGCGGGATAATCGGTTTTTTCGAAGATGCTATCGACACACTTCTTCAAGGATGAAGCTTGATCTCGTGTCGGGATGACTATGGAAACCTTTGGTCGCTCGTTCGGGAGCGCGTATCTGGTCTGTAAATAGATATCGTGACTTGGCACCACTGTGCCCGCGACTTCCGTGCGTTCGAGATGTTCCTGCACCGCGCGGCGAGCGGCTTCTTGTGCATACGGTTTGGCAGTAGCATCCGACGCCGTGCTTTGATCTCCTGCGCGCCAGTGATAAAGGACCCGCGGCAAATGTTCGATCTTCTCCGGTCCAATCTGTTCGATACAGCGCAGGGCCAGATCATAATCCTGCGAACCTTCGAACCCGATGCGAAAGCCACCGACACGCTGGATCAAATCGGTTCGGTAAACCGCGAGGTGGGAGACGAAGTTTTGCGCTAGAAAGAGCTCCGGGTTCCAATCGGATTTAAAGTACGGTTCAGAACGTTGATTCCTTTCGTCGAGCTTATCCTCGTCGCTGTAGAGCAGCTGCAAATCGCGATTTTTATTTAACGCCAGCGCCACGAAATACAAAGCCGTGGGCGCCAGTTCGTCGTCGTGATCGAGCAACGCCACATAATCTCCGGTGGCAAGACGCAGTGCATCATTTGACGCCGCTGAGATGTGACCATTTTCCGTGCGTCGTATTACCTTTATTCGCTGGTCCCGACGCGCGCACCTTTGCAGGAACGGCCAGATCTTTCGGTCAGTCGAGGCATCGTCGACGATGCAAAGCTCCCAACGCGGATACGATTGCTTTTGCACCGACAAAATCGCACGCCGCAACCACTTCAAATTCGAGTTGTAAACCGGCAACAAAATCGAAATGAGAGGAGAATAATGAAATTGTGCAATTTGCTTGCGAATGCATTCCAAGTCGTCTCGTTGAAGGTGATCGTAGCACCGAATCCAGCGCGCATAATTACCCGCAGTTTCTCCGTCCGCGTCTGATCGGTCTCGGAAAATTGCGCCGCGCACCGGATGAACAAAAAAAGTCTCCCAAGGACCGTTGCTGCTGCGCGCTTCGATTATGAATTCACTGCGCCCGGGCGGAATGATGGCGTCAAGTGTAAAGCCGCTTCGCAATGCGCCTGCCCGGTTGTCGTAGCGAAGACCGATGTCCGGTCGAACTTTACTAAAACGCGCAGGGAAAATGTTGTTTCGCACGCGGGCACGGACTTCAGTAATTTCATCGCCGGAGATCGCGAGGCACCAGCCGGAGACTTTGAGATGACGAGCTTTTTTGGGCCAAACCAGCGGGCGATCGAGCCAGAATTCAATGCGTGGGTTGGCGCCCGGATTTGGGATAAAGTATTTGGGATCAATAGGAGGTACTGATTCTCCCTTCGAAACGCCAAAAACTGTGCGGCGCGAAATGGCTCGCCACCCGCCATCCGACTCCTGCACTTCAATTATGACATGCGATTTTCCTCTCGGCAGAGGCACAGCAATTGCAAACCCGACTTGGTCAGAGGCGGCGCCTACGTCTTTGCGTTCAATTCCGTAGTTACCCAAAAATTTTTGAAGCCCACGCCGGACACGGATGGAACGAATCTTCTTTCCGGAGCGGCTCACGCACCAACCCGTGATGTAGAGCGTTCGCGCCGGCCGATCCCAATCGACAGGATGATCAAACCACCAGTGATATCGCTTCTCTGCACTCGCGATTTGCTCGGTGAGCGCAAGCGCGCGTGCTGACGTGTCAGCGAAAAGAAATGGAACCTTCACTACGCCGTAAAACCGAAGTCACTACTTTGGCTTTGTCCCCCAGGCCCGGATCCAGTCGTCATCGGTACGCATCCGCACGTCATCGAAACCCGCACGCTTCAGGTACGTCTCAATCTCCTGCGGGGTGGAGTTCTGCGTCATATGCGGCGGACGATTTACGGGCGAGAACGCGCGATGAGTTTCAAAGACTTTCCAACCGCCGTCCGAGCAGAGATTGATGTTGTCCACATAAATTCGGCCTCCGGCTCGCAGCACACGAAACGCTTCGGAAATGTAGTTGTATCGGTCCCACGATTCCAGGTGCATGAACACCACCGTGCAATAAACGACGTCCACCGAAGCATCTGCGACGCCGCTCAAATTATAGCCGGATATCTCGACTAACTCCACATTCGACAAAGCCTTTAATCGTTGTGCGGTGAGCGAGAGCATGTTCGCTGCGACATCGCAGCCGATCCATTTTCGGCAGAGTGGCGCTACAACTTTGCCTACACGCCCGACCCCGCAGCCAATTTCAAGAACGACATCCTCCTTTCCAATACCGACACTGTCCTGAAGGAATCTCAAAGTTTCCTCACCAGTCGCCTGCAGAGCGGCTTCGTCCGTGACGCCGATTACATGCAATTTCGCCTGATCTTCTGTGGTTGAAAGTGCAGACCAAACCTCCTTGTATTCGGACCGCGACGGTTGGTGTTCCATTCGGCGTTAATTAGCTAACGATCGTAAAGCGTCAATCGTCGGGGGCCTGGCCGCGCCTAAATGTCGGTTGAATAGTAACTGCGCTGCGCCCTGGCGGCGATGATCGAGGGATTTGTCGTTCACTTTAACATTCAGATAAGTCCATAGAACGGCGTTTGCGCGTAATCTTTTAAGATGAAAGCCATTCTACTCTCGTTGTTCACCGTCGTTTCGCTCCTGGCCGCCGCTGGTACACGTGCCAGTGGTGCTACGACTGATACAGCGCCGCCCACACCAGTGCCCCATTTAAGTAACATCAGCACGCGCGCCCTTGTGGAGACCGGCGACAACGTGGTGATCGGCGGATTTATTGTGCAAGGGAGCGACGCGAAAAGAGTGATTATCCGCGCCCTTGGCCCCGAACTTACTGAACATGGCGTTTCCCATGCATTGCATAACCCGACCTTGGAGCTACACAACGCCGCGGGAACTTTAATCGCCTCTAATGACAACTGGGTCAGGACGATCATCGGGGGGATTATTACCCAAAGCCAGGTCCGTGACATCATGAACAGCGGGTACGCTCCGACCAACGGACTGGAATCGGCGATCATCGCAGATCTGCCGCCGGGTGACTACACTGCGATCGTGCGGGGTGTAAACGACACGACTGGAGTCGCTCTCGTGGAAGTGTACGAGCTCAACAATGGTACTATTTCTTTTTCGAGATTAGGTAACATCAGCAGTCGCAGCGTTGTTCTGACTGACGATAACGTGATGATTGGAGGGTTCATTGTCCAAGGCGGACCAAAGAAGGTAATCCTTCGCGCCATTGGCCCTGAGCTCACTCGATACGGCGTTCAAAACGTATTGCCCGATCCGACCTTGGAACTGCACGACGGCAGAGGTGCTGTGATTGCCTCTAATGATAACTGGCAGACTACAGTCATCGGCGGGATTATCACCAAGGACCAGGTCATGGATATTCAGAACAGCGGTCACGCTCCAACCGATCCACTCGAGTCTGCGATCATAGCAACCCTGCCACCGGGCAGATACACCGCGATTGTGCGTGGAAAGAACATCGCTGTCGGCGTTGCGCTGGTAGAAGTGTACGATCTGGATCAGTAACTGCTTGGAAACGGCTGATTGATGCCGGCAAAAGTAGAGTAATCTGAAGTGGCAATGCTACTGCTGAGAGCTCACTCAACCTGGCATGGTTGAGAACGCTGACCATAGCTTCTTGTATTTAAAGCGTACCGGCTGAAGCTTCATCTTTGGGTGACCGGCCCGGCATAAATCGTAGCGCAGTTGTCTGCTGTGGGCAGCGCCGCAGGCGTGTGCTGTGCACGATTTTTCTTGTATTGTGCAGAATTTCTATGCTTCCATTGGACTACAGTCTTTCCCATATGAGATCACTGCGACACTACAAGGGGAGGCCAATGAAGACGGAAAAGCTCTAATGAAAAAGAAATCCACGTCTCAATCCGCGCGCGTCTTAGTTGCTCTACTTGTTTGTCCAGCGGCATGTTTAATTTTAGCAGGGACCGTACCGGCTTTCTTTCGTTCCTCAGTGCCATCGCAGCTTCCGCAGAGAACGCTCACCTTTGCAGAGCGCGTGTCTTATCAACGAGCTATCGAGGACGTTTACTGGCGTCATCGCATTTGGCCAAAAGACAATCCCAATCCCAAGCCATCGCTCGATGCCGTGATCTCCCAGACGGAGTTGGAAAAGAAAGTCCAGGATTATCTGCGCGACTCGCAGACACTGGAGGATTACCGGCAGCAGCCGGTCACTGCTGAGCAGTTACAAACTGAAATGGACCGCATGGCGCAGGATACGAGGCAGCCCGAAGTATTGCGTGACCTTTTTGAGGCACTTGGAAACGATCCCTTTGTCGTTGCGGAATGTCTGGCCAGACCGGTGTTGACCGAACGGTTGCTGAATAACGAATACCAAATGGTGGATCGTGGCCGAGGGCACCCCACGAAGATCGGGTTAAAGGAGTCCTCACCCGTCATGACGGAAGATCAACTGCCCGCAACCGTGAGGGTGCCAAACAGTGGATACAGCCTTCCTACGATTGCCGACGGGGCAAACGGCTGCACTGACACTTGGACAGCCACAGCCATCGCGCCGTTTAGGCGCGACGATCACACAGCGGTGTGGACTGGCACTGAAATGATCGTGTGGGGCGGAGCTTATACGGGTGCCACTGAGTACCCAAACACCGGCGCGAGATATAACCCCAGCACAGACAGTTGGACGGCGACAAGCACTGTCAATGCGCCGTCGGGCCGGCAGGGTCACACCGCCGTCTGGACTGGCACTGAAATGATCATCTGGGGAGGTGGAGATATCGTCATAGCAACCACGGGAGCGAGGTACAATCCTGTCACCAACAGTTGGAGGTCTATCAGCACAAGCAATGCGCCGGCGCCAGGAGATTATACGGGCGTGTGGACTGGGAGTGAAATGATCGTCTGGAATTACAACGGCGGTGGAAAATACAATCCCAATACGAACAGTTGGACGGCTATCAGCAACTTCAACGCGCCCTTTCAACCAGGTCACTCGGCGGTTTGGACTGGGAGTGAAATGATCGTTTGGGGCGGTACGGTTACCTGCCAAATTTTTTTCCACTGCGGTACAAACACTGGCGCGAGATACAATCCCACCACGGATAGTTGGACGCCCACTAGCACCGCGAACGCGCCTGCCGGTCGATACGCTCACACGGCTGTCTGGACAGGAAGCGAAATGATCGTGTGGGGCGGACTTATTGATTATCCCTCCTTCATCGTCTTCAACGACGGAGGAAAATACAATCCCAGCACGAATAGCTGGACAGCTATCAGCACCACCAATGCTCCATCCGAGCGAACTCGTTACACGGCAGTGTGGACAGGCAACGAAATGATCATCTGGGGTGGTTATGGGCCTGGAGGTGGTAATGGATTTTACGGTTCCTTGAACACGGGGGGGAAATACAACCCACAAAATGGCTGGATGGCCACCAGCATTACCAACGCACCCACTGCCCGAGATCGTCACACCGCGGTCTGGACTGGCAGCCGGATGATTGTCTGGGGCGGGAATTACAACGATGGTGTTGGCTTTCCCGTCACTCTAAACACTGGGGGCAGATATTGTGGGCAATCCGGTCCATCACCGACACCTACTCCAACCCCCATGGCGGGCACATCGAGGTTAGGTAACATCAGCACTCGCGCCTTTGTTCAGACAGGCGACGACGTGATGATTGGCGGGTTCATTGTGCAGGGAACTGAACCAAAGCGAGTTGTTATTCGCGCTATTGGTCCAGGGCTTACTCAATATGGAGTTCCCGATGCATTGGCTAACCCAACATTGGAACTGCATAACAGGACGGGAGCTTTGATTGCCTCAAATGACAACTGGCGGACTACTATCATCGGCGGGATCATTACCAGCGACCAAGTGTTGGAGATATTAAGGAGCGGCTACGCTCCGGGCGACGGAACGGAGTCGGCAATCATCGCAGACCTGCCGCCGGGTAGCTACACCGCCGTCGTGCGCGGTGTAAATGATTCCACAGGAGTTGCTCTGGCAGAAGTGTACGACCTTAACTCCCACACTAACTCAATTCTAGGCAA
>DASYSX010000089.1:0-4614 GCA_036002955.1 Candidatus Udaeobacter sp.
GGCCTGTGGCCGGTCCTTTGCCCTAGAGAGACGGCCCGCAGGGCCGTGGCTACAGCAACTTAACCGCTGTCTCGACCTGCTGGCTTTTACGGCCGCTGCGCTTGAGAAACAGGCGCTGAAGATTTGCGGCGTTATTTCTTGAAGTAACCGGACGTAGCCTACCAACGCTTTTACTTCGGCATCGGACAGCTGTTTATAGGCTTTCATCTTGCCCTTGCGAATCACGAAAGGGCACAGCCTGGCGTTGAGCCAACTGCGTAATTAATGAAAGGAATTGTAGGGCAGGCGCACCGCCTGCCGGGCGGCAACCGACGCGGTCGCCCTACAAATTCTTCTTCGTCCAGGCGTCGATATGATCGAGCGCTTTTTCGATGTTCTCGATCGAGTTCGCCACGCTGAAGCGAAGATAGCCTTCGCCGAAATCGCCGAACGCGGTGCCTGACAATGCAGCGACGCCTGCGTCCTCGAGGAGCGCGTCGGCCAGTTTTTTCGAGCGCCACCCGGTCTTAGTGATATTTGGAAAGACATAGAACGCGCCGTGCGGAACGCGACACGAGAAACCCTTAATCTTGTTCAATCCTGCAACCATCACATCTCGCCTCTCTTTGAATTTAGCGCGCATATCGTCCACCACGTCCTGCGATCCGCGGAGCGCTTCGATGCCTGCGACTTGTGTAAAGGTGGCGGTACACGAATTCGAATTCGTCATTAACCGGGAGATATGCGTCGCCAGATCCGCGCGCATGACGCCGTAGCCCATCCGCCAGCCAGTCATCGCGTACGTTTTGGAAAATCCGTCGAGTAAAATCGTTCGCTCCTTCATGCCGTCGATCGACATGATGGAATGATCTTCACCTTCAAAGATGAGCTGGCTATAGATCTCGTCGCTCAACACCATGATGTTGCGATCGCCGATCGCGCGCGCGATCGCAGCGATGTCGTCCTGCGTCAGCACACCGCCAGTCGGGTTCTGCGGCGAATTCACGATGATGAGCTTTGTGCGATCGTTAATCAGGCTGGTGAGCTCATCAACATCGAGCCGGAACTCCAACTCCTCGCGCAATCGGATCGGCACCGCTTTCGCGCCGACATAGTTGATCATCGACTCGTAAATCGGGAAGCCGGGATTCGGGTAAATGATTTCGTCTCCCTCTTCGGCGAGCGCGAGAATCGAAAAGAAAATGACCGGCTTGCCGCCGGGAACGACGACCACTTCATCGGGCGTCACATTTACACGACGTGTCTCGCTCACGTGTTGTGCGATGACCTCGCGCAATTCCATTAAGCCCGCCGAAGGCCCGTAGTGTGTGAAGCCTTTACGCAACGCGTCGCATCCGGCGTCGATGATGTTACTCGGCGTATCGAAATCGGGTTCGCCGATTTCCAGGTGAATAATGTCGCGGCCCTGCGCTTCGAGCGCTTTCGCCTTTACCAGCACTTCGAACGCAGTCTCCGTGCCGAGTCGCGCCATCCTTTTTGCGAGGCGGAGTTCATGTGTCTTATGCATGATCTGAGATCCGCATTATACCGCACCGGCGCAACTTGTCTTCTGCAACAAGCGACAGCTGTCTTGCTGTAGTGTGCGCTGTCTCGAGCGCATTGGGTACGATTCGGTTCTCCGCTGATACAGCGGACGCAACAGCTTCGCAGATTCGCCGTCAGCCGTGCAGTGTCCGCAGATAAGCAATTAATTGCCGTACGTCTGAATCGCCGAGCTTCTTTCCGAAAGATGGCATCTCGCCTTTAATTCCGGCTGTGATCACCTCATGAATCCGCGTGTCGCTTCGGTGGAGATTATGTAAGTCGGGTCCCTCGTCGCCGCGTGCATCGTCTCCATGACAATGCGCGCAATTCATTAGAAACAAATGCCGGCCCTGCGCTGGATCGGCCGCCAGCTCCGGCAGCTTCATCGCAGCTTGAGCACTAGTCGCAAGCGTAGGGATCGAAATCGAGGATTGTTCGTGTCGAATGACCGACGCCATTCCGAACATGCCGATGAGCGCGGTACCCGATGCGGCGATCGCAGCGAGGAAAGCTTTACCTTCGCTCCAGTTCTTCATCGATTGGCCCGCCTCAATGGAGTAATAACATTTCACCACCGAAAAACCCGGCTGCGCCCATTAACGAACAGCCGAATAACATCGTGACGAGATATAGCGTGAACGCGCGGCGCGAAGGATCGCGGCCAACGAGAAAGCGCCACGTGGCCAGGCCGACAATCAGAGTGAAAGCCGGCCAGACAAAATAATGATGCCGCAAAACCGCACCGCTGCCGCCGATTGTCCCTTTGCTTAACACCAATCCGGATAGCACGGCGCCGAAGGAACCGAGCGCGCCAACAATCACGAGCCAATAACCAAGTGCCTTGAATTCGCCCCGTTTCGTTGAGCGCCGGCAAACGAATGCGAGCGCGTCGAAAAATGCAGCGGCGAATATGAGAGCGATTGGCAAGTGCGTAAGCCCACCGTGCGCGCGTTCCCAAAAAAGCGAGTTCATAATCAACAGGTCTCGTTAGGCAGCCTATGCTAGTGTGCTGTCCACCACGGCGAGCGTGTGCTTGCCCTCGACGTAGTTGACATCAGTGATTCCAAGCACCGAACTGAGTCGCTCCGCTTCGACCTTCATCGGGCCCGGTTTTGGCGCGGTGCCTGGCGCTGGTTGTGGAAACGCCGTCGACATTGCGGTGTGAAAAGTGATGTTCCCCTCCACTTTTTTTATGATCTGATGGATGTGGCCGTTCAACACCGTGACGGACCCGAATCGCTTCAGAAACCCTAGAGCTTGTTCGGCGTCATCTGTTCCCCACCCCCACTGCGGATAAACCGCCCACAGCGGAATGTGCGCGAATACCACGATCGGGGTGCTCGATGAGAGCGGCTCGAGATCCTTCTTAAGCCAGTCGAGCTGATCGGCACCGATGACACCAAGCCCGCCTTCGCGAATGTTCAGCACATTGTTGAGGCCGACGAAGTGCACGCCTTTCTTGTCGAAGCTGTACCAGCCCGAACCGACCGCCTTTTTTGCAAAACGCTCTCGATACAGCGCGCCGTTGTCGCTGATTACGTCGTGCTCGCCTGGCACATAAAATATTCCGCCTGTCTTCAGGCTCTTCAGATTCTGTTCGAGCGCGTCGAATTCTTCCGCTTCGGAAAGATGGCTTAAGTCACCTGTGTGGAGGACGAAATCTGGCGGAGCCGGCAATGCGTTGATCTTCGCGATCGCTTTCTGCAACGTGCCGATGACATCCTTGTTGGCATCTTTGTTAAAGCCGACGTGGCTGTCGCTGATTTGCACGAAGCTGAAATCGCCGCCGATCAGCGGAGCCGTCGCACCGAGCAGCTTTGACGTGAGCACTCCGCCGCTCATCGTCCAAAGCACTCCAGTGCCCGCCCACGCCATGCATTTGAGAAACCCGCGGCGATCGATGCCATCGGGATTGTCGTTTTGTAGAATGTAATTGTTGTTGTTCATGTTTTGCCTTTCTGACCGCGATGACTACGCGACAGGCGGCGTTATTCCCGATCGGGACAAAATTCTGGCGTCGGGAATAAAAATGAGGCTTTGGCAGTCTTGTGCTTAATGATTGAAAGTAACGACACGTGTTCAGTTTTACCGAGTCCCCTCGCCTGACCGAGTTCGAGCGGCAGGTCCTGCCGCATCTCGACGCGGCTTACAACCTGGCGCGATTCCTCATGCGCAACGATCAGAATGCCGAAGATGTCGTGCAGGAAGCTGCACTGCGCGCGTTTCGATTTTTCGACAGTTTTCGGGGAGAAAACAGCCGGGCGTGGTTCTTAAGCATCGTCCGCAATACCGCGTTCACTGCTCTCAAGCGCAATCGTATGGATGAAGAAACAGTCGCGTTCGATGAGGAATTGCACGGTGGCCAGATACCGGCGCTGGATGCTGGCATCGCACTTGATCGCGCTCAGGATCGACAAACAGTGCGCGCTGCAATCGACCAATTGCCGGCAGAATTTCGCGAAGCCATTATCCTGCGCGAACTGGAAGGAATGTCGTACAAAGAAATTGCGGATGTCGCTGATGTTCCGATCGGAACCATCATGTCGCGTCTGGCGCGCGCGCGGCGCCAGCTTCAACTGCTCCTGAGTAAAACTGACATCGAGACCAAATGAGCACCGAACACGAGAACATCCGGGAATTGCTCCACGCGTATGTTGACGGCGAACTTGATTTGGCGAATGCGCGTGAAACGGAACGGCATTTGCAGAGTTGCGCGGATTGTCGCGGAACTGAAGCAGCGATTCGCGAACTGCGCAGTGCGCTAACGAGCGACGCGAGCGCGTATCGCGCGCCGGCACATCTGCGCAAGAATGTGCGCGCCGCCTTGCGACGTGAAGCAAAATCGAGCCGGCAAAATCTCTCGCCCTGGCTGATGTTTGCGACGGGAGCAGCTTTCGCCGCAGTTATCCTCGGATTCGCGCTTTTCCAAACGACGCGGGCAACGCGAAGCAACGCGATCGTTGATCAAGTAGTCGCGAATCACGTGCGCTCACTTCTCGCCGTGCAGCTTGTTGACGTCGTGTCGTCGGATCAGCACACCGTCAAACCGTGGTTCGACGGCAAAATCGATTTCGCTCCGGAGGTGCGGGA
>DASYSX010000090.1:0-3648 GCA_036002955.1 Candidatus Udaeobacter sp.
GCGGGATTACAAGCGATGAAGACGTTGAACGTGCGGCAATATCCGCGCAGCGACATCGCGGCGATCACCGTTACTACGGTTTACGTCGGCGCTGATGCCGAGTTAGTGCGCGGCTTTATTACCACCCCGGTCGAGCGCGCCATTGCAGCTGCGGATGGTATTGATTACATCCAATCACAAAGCACTCAGAGCCTGTCGACGATCACCGCTCGATTGAAGCTCAACTATGACGCGAACAAAGCGCTCTCTGACATCAGCGCGAGAGTAGACGCGATCCGGAACAATCTGCCGCCGGAATCACAGATCCCGGTCATCGCCATTCAGGCCGCAGATTCGCAATTTGCTTCCGCTTACTTGAGTTTCACCTCGGACATCCTTCAGCCTAACGAGGTCACCGATTACCTCGTGCGACTCGTCCAACCGCGACTTACGGCGGTCGGCGGCGTCCAAAAGGCCGACATTCTCGGCGGGCGCACTTTCGCGATGCGTATCTGGATGAAGCCGGACCGGATGGCAGCGCTGAATATCAGCCCTTCGCAGGTCCGCGAGGCGCTGACGAAAAACAATTTCCTTGCTGCAGTCGGTAACACCAAGGGCTCACTTTTGCAGGTAAATCTAACTGCCAACACGGACCTGCACACAGCGGACCAGTTCAAGCAGCTGGTTGTTCGTCAGGATAAGAACACGCTCGTTAGGATTGGCGACATTGCCGACGTCGTGCTCGGCGCCGAAGACTACAACACCGAAGTGCGATTCTCGGGACAAAAGGCTGTTTTCATGGGCATCTGGGTACTGCCAAACGCCAACTCGCTCGACGTGATCAAGCGCGTGCGTGTCGAGCTTGAGCAAATTAAAAAGGAATTACCGAAAGGTATGACAGCGGAGATGGCGTATGACGCCACGGCCTATATCAACGACGCGATTCACGAAGTCGTAAAAACGTTGATCGACACTCTGCTTATCGTGATGCTGGTCATCTTTTTGTTCCTGGGCTCCGTCCGATCTGTCATCGTCCCGATTGTCGCGATTCCGATCTCGCTGATCGGCGCTCTGTTTTTAATGCAGCTGTTCGGGTTCAGTCTAAACCTGCTAACGCTTCTCGCGGTCGTGCTTTCAGTCGGATTGGTCGTCGACGACGCGATCGTTGTCGTCGAAAATATCGAACGCCACATCGCAGAGGGACAATCACGCATGCAGGCAGCGCTACTTGGCGCGCGCGAACTGATTGGCCCAATCATCGCGATGACCATTACCCTGGCGGCCGTTTACACTCCGATCGCTTTACAGGGCGGACTAACTGGAGCGTTATTCCGTGAATTTGCGCTCACACTAGCGGGTGCAGTTTTCATTTCGGGTATCGTTGCCCTCGTTCTTTCACCGATGATGTCGGCATATCTGTTGCCGCCTCATCATGTGGAGCACGGCTTCAAAGGCTTCGTTGATCGCACATTTGATCGTCTCCGCGATTGGTACGGAAACCATCTCGATCGCACGCTGCAGGCCCGTCCTGCTGTTTACATTGTCTGGGCCGGCATTTCGCTGCTCGCGGGTTTGATGTTTCTCGCAATTCCCAAGGTCGCGACGAAGGAACTCGCGCCTAAGGAAGATCAGGGCGTGATCTTTGGCGTCATCACGGCGCCGGCCAATGCGACCATTGATGACACGATTCGTTATGCCGACGCAGCCGGAAAAGTGTTTCACGACATTCCCGATACTCGTTTCACGTTTCAGATTACAAATCCAAGCAGCGGGTTTGGCGGAATGGTGTTGAAACCGTGGGGCGTGCGCAAAACACCAACGAAAGATTATTTGCCCATTGTGCAGCAGAAGTTGTCTGCCATCCCCGCGATTCAAATGTTTCCTATCATGCCGGAAGCGCTTCCCGGCTCGGACAATTTTCCGGTTAGCTTTATCATCGCGTCCACCGCAGATCAGGAACGAATCCTTGAATTCGCGAAGGACATTTTCCAAAAAGCGATGCAGGCGCACGTGTTTCAATTCGGCGACATCGACACGAAAATCGACCAACCTCAGGCGCGGATCGTTATCGATCACGACAAGGTCTCATCCATGGGACTCGATATGCAGAAAATCGGCGCGGATCTTTCTGCCAGCATCGGCGGAAATTACGTCAACTGGTTCAACATGGAAGGCCTCAGCTACAAAGTTATCCCGCAGATCAAGCGCGTGGACAGGTTGAACCCCGAACAACTGGACCAAATCTATGTTAGTGGGCCTAACAACCAGTTGATCCCATTGAACACGATCGCGCACACCGAGCATACAACCGTCGCGCGATCGCTTAATCGAATGCAGCAACTGAATGCCGTCACTATCAGCGGAGTTCCGGCGGGTTCCGTGGATGCCGCGCTCAAATTCCTGGAGGATGAGGCACACCGGGTTTTGCCACCAGGGTATGTGATCGACTACACGGGCGGCTCACGTCAATTGAGGCACGAAGGAAACACTTTTTTTGGAGTGTTTATGCTTGCGGTTCTGCTGATTTTCCTCGTTCTCGCAGCGCAGTTTAACAGTTTTCGCGATCCGTTGATCATCCTGCTGGGGTCCGTCCCGCTCGCGTTGTTCGGCGCGGCCGTGTTCATGTTTCTAAAGATGCCATTTGGAAAATTTTTCACCGACAGCTGGACGACGTCATTCAATATTTATTCTCAAGTGGGCTTGGTTACACTGGTCGGCCTCGTTTCCAAGAATGGCATTCTCATTGTGCAGTTCGCGAATGAGCTTCAGCGGAAAGGCATGGCGAAACTCGCGGCTGTGGCACAAGCCTCCCGAATTCGATTGCGCCCGATTTTGATGACGACCGTCGCGACGGTTGCAGGTCACTTCCCACTTACAATGGTGACTGGCGCCGGTGCCGCTGCGAGAAATTCAATCGGTCTTGTTCTCGTCGGCGGATTGACTATAGGAACAATCTTCACGCTGTTCATCGTTCCATCGCTCTACATGCTGCTCGCGAGAGAGCACCATGAAAAATCCTTGATGGATGTCGGCTGGGATGACACGCCGGAAGACGTCGATCTTACGCCTGAAATGGCGCCCGCTCTGGCGCCAGACGGAAACGGCAACGGTTGGAAAAAATAGATCCCTGGTTGCACGGGACTCGTCGCATTGGCTGCTAGTACCGTACCCGAACCAGGTACAATCCATCGGCGGGAGCAGCGAATCGCGCAGAGTGGATTTGGCCGGAGTGCAAGCGCGGTCTGATTTCTTCGACATGCATTTTGCCGAGCGCACATTTCACCAGCGCGCCCATCATCAGTCGTACCATCTTGTAAAGGAATCCGTCGCCGTCGAAGTCGACCGTGATACACGGACCTTTTTGGCGGACGCATACCGAATTAATTGTACGTATCGTGCTCTTTTCGCGTTTTCCGCGATTGGCTGCGAAAGCCGCAAAGTTATAGGTTCCCACAAAGTGTTTTGCCGCTGACTTCAATACCTTTAAATCGATTGGCTGCGCGATATGCCAGGCACGGTGATACTCGAATGGAGACAAAATGGGCGCGGTCCAGATTCTGTAGCGATAAATCTTTCCTTTGGCTGAAAGACGCGCGTGAAAATCCTGCGACACATATCGACAGCGAAGGACGCGAATGGCTGAAGGCAGTAACGCATTAAGCGCTTTGA
>DASYSX010000091.1:0-4636 GCA_036002955.1 Candidatus Udaeobacter sp.
CTTTCGTTCTTCTCCCAACCATTTCAGCTGTATGAATCAACGTTTAATTTCGGAAATTGGCCGCACCCAACGGCTTGACATTATTAACTCTCTCAAGCGCACCAAGGGCTTGTCTGTCAATGAGCTCGTGGAAAAAATGGGAATGAGCTACATGGGCATCAAACAGCATTGCATTACGTTGCATCGCGACGGGTACCTGGATACCTGGCGTCGGCCGCAAAAAATGGGCAGACCAGAGATGGTTTATCGCCTTACGCGCCGCACGCACGACCTTTTTCACGCTGACAGCCATCAGTTCACGCTGGAGTTATTGAAAGCCGCGGAGGAGATCTACGGACCGAACGCGCCGGAGAAGTTGCTTTATAGCGTTTTCAAAAAGAAGACCGCAGCAATGAAGGCCAAAGCAAAGGGAGAGACGGTGGCGGAACGCGCGAAATGGCTTGCGAACGTGCGGGATGCCGAAGGCTTTATGGCCGAGTTCCTGACCAACGACAAAGACGGCGGTCCTCAAATTCTTGAATGTCATTCTCCACTTCTCAATGTGGTGGAGCAGTACCCGATCGTGGGCCGGTTCGAGCAGGACATGTTCGAAGCCGTGTTGGCCACGCGTGTTCGCCGCGAAGTGAATCGCAACTCAGGTCTGTACGAGTGCGCGTTTTACTTCTCCGCGTAATCAAGTCGCGCCAATAGCTCACGTTTCCAACTGAACGCTGCGTTATGCAGCGCACAACCCGATTTATCCTTTCGCTCGATGTGAATCTCGGTTGATTGGTGGCGCATGGCCCGCAGGTTTCCATCGGTCGTGATCGACAACGTGCAGCCGCTGATTGATTGCGGCCGTTCCCCAATCAAGCGCATTGTAGGCGAAGACCTCGTAGTCGAAGCCGACATTTTCAAGGATGGCCACGACGTTGTTGCTGCGGTTTTGAAGTGGCGTGTTGTTGGCAAGCGGGCATGGCGGGAAACGCCGATGAAGTTTGTGGATAACGATCGCTGGCGCGGCGTGTGCACTCTCTACGACCAGGCCGTTCACGAATACAAAGTCGAAGCGTGGACCGATACGTTCCGCAGCTGGCAGCAAGAGTTCGCAAAGAAATTTGAGGGTGGGGTTTCCGATCTGCGCAGCGAAGCGTTGGAAGGCGCGGCAATTGTGAAAGCCGCGGCTAGCCGTGCTCGTGACCGAGCGGATTCCACGCGTCTGCGCGAATTTGCCGAGCAAATCGTCACCGGCGCCAATTCAGAAATCTACTCCGTCGCGAAGTCAGGTGAGCTGGAAGTATTGATAGCGACCTATCCTGATCGCGCGGATGCCACGCAATACGAGCCCGTTCCCCGCGTCGTGGTTGATCGGCCAATCGCAGTGTTCGCCGCGTGGTATGAATTTTTCCCGCGCTCCGCACAGGGCGATGGGGATAGAGGATCGAGCTTCCGGGATTGTTTGCCGCGCGTGGAGGACGCAAAGGCAATGGGGTTCGACGTGCTTTATTTTCCACCGATTCATCCGATCGGTGGGACTAATCGCAAGGGTCGAAACAACGCGGTCACTTGTGAACCAGGCGATCCGGGAGTGCCTTGGGCGATCGGCGGCCAGGCCGGCGGACATAAGGCCGTGGAACCTTCGTTAGGCACGCTCGAAGATTTTGATTGGCTACAAAAGGAGGTGCGCGAACGAGGAATGGAAATCGCCCTCGATTTCGCGATTAACTGCTCGCCCGATCATCCGTACGTCAAGGAACATCCCGAGTGGTTCTACAAACGGCCGGACGGCACGATCAAATTCGCGGAGAACCCGCCAAAAAAATACGAAGACATTTATCCGATAAATTTCCGATGCGAAAACTGGCGTGAGCTCTGGACTGAGATGAAGAGCATCGTGCTGTTTTGGGCCGAGCGCGGTGTGCGGATCTTTCGCGTGGACAATCCGCACACCAAGCCGGTCGCCTTCTGGGATTATTTAATTGAAGGCGTTCGCGATAAATATCCCGACGCGATTTTTCTCGCTGAAGCGTTCACCAAGCCAAAAATGATGAAAGCACTGGCCAAAGCAGGTTTTAACCAGAGCTACACCTATTTCACCTGGCGAAACTCGAAGCAGGAGCTAATCGATTATTTCACCGAGCTCACGCAGACTGAGATGAGCGAGTATTTTCGGCCTAACCTTTGGCCGAACACGCCTGACATTCTGCCGTTTGTGCTTCAAGAAGGCGGTCGCCCTGCCTTCATGATTCGCGTGCTGATGGCAGCGACGCTTTCGCCGCTTTACGGGATCTATAGCGGATACGAGCTGTGCGAAAACGAGGCGTTGCCGGGTCGTGAGGAATACCTCGACTCCGAGAAGTACCAATTCAAGGAGCGCGATTGGAATGCCCCCGGCAACATCAAGGATTGGATCGCGCGCATAAACCAGATTCGGAAGCAGAATCGCGCGCTTCAGATGTTTACAAACCTGCGTTTCTATCCCGCCGACAACGACGCAATCTTGTTCTACGGCAAGATGACCCCCGCGCGGGATAACATCATCCTGATTGTGGTGAATCTTGACCCCTTTCGGAAGCAAACTTCACTTGTCCATGTGCCAATTGAGGAATTCGGGCAGATGGAGAGTGATGAGTATCAGGTGCACGATCTGTTGAACGATACGCGTTACACTTGGCGGGGTCGGCAAAATTACGTTGAACTCGATCCAGAAATACAACCGGCACACATTTTTCTCGTGCACCGCCAGTAACGAGTCCCCCAGCCAGGCGGACACGCAGGGAGGAGCAACTAACAAGGCAAATGTATGAACGCTTTGCTGAAAATGTACCTCTAATCCCGAGCACTGGCCCTGAGACCCATTTGCATCGATGTTTCGACCCGCATATCATTACAAAATTTCCGGCATGAAGATCTGGGTTGTGCTCTTTGTCGCGCTGGGGAGCGCGTCGCCTCTGCTCGCGCAGGAACCTACGCCACCGTTGGTTCCGCAGCATTCGCAGACGGTGCTGGAGACGCTTGTCAAAGCGGGTCCGGTGATGATTCCCATGTTCTTGTTGTCGATTTTTTTCGTCGCGCTTGTGGTCGTTTACTTTCTGACAATCCGGCGCGGAGCAGTCGTTTCGAGCGGTTACATGGCTACTGCCGATGCGCTTCTGCGTAAACGCGATTATCTCGGGCTGCTGGCTGTTTCCAATCGACATGGAGAAGCGATTGCGCGCGTCGTGCAAAAAATGCTCGATTTCACAACCAAGAATCCACACGCGGATTTGCAGCAGGTCCGCGAAATCGCCGAGACAGAAGGAACACGCGTCGCGGCGAGTTTGAACAATCGCGTAATTTATCTGGCAGATATTGGCATGATTGCGCCACTGCTGGGTTTGCTGGGCACAGTTTTTGGAATCATTCGTTCTTTCGGTGCGCTAGGTGCTGACGTTGGGTCGGCGCGTTACGCGGCGCTCTCGCGCGGAATTAGTGAAGCGCTTGTCAACACCGCTGCTGGCCTTGCCATCGGCATTCCGGCAATGATCTTTTATGCATTCTTCCGGGGCAGATCGCAGAAGTTGATCTCGGAACTCGAGGCTGCTTCCACGCACGTTCTGGCGTTGCTTTCATTGCAATACGGTAGACGCGCAGAGCGAATGCCTGCTCTGATCGAGGACGAACTCTAACTCGGCTGCTTCATGAATCTCCGTGGTCGCGCACAATTGCATCATCCCGGCATTCAGCTTGCGCCGCTGGTCGATGTTTTGCTGCTTCTTCTAATTTTTTTCCTGCTTACATGGAATGCAGCGCGCACTGAAAACGAGCTCGATGTGAAGGTGCCAAAGGCCTCGGCGGCGAAGGAGAAAGCCGCGCCCATCGGGGATGTGATCGTGAACGTTAAGGCGGATGGCAATGTGGTTGTGAACCGCCGCACTCTTACCAGTGCCGAGCTCCAGGAATTATTGAAAGGCATGGTTCAATTGAATGCCGAACAAGCGGTGGTGATTCGCGGAGATGAAGCCGGCGCGTACAAAAACATCGTCGAGGTACTGAACATCTGCACCGAAGCAGGAGTGACCAACGTAGCTTTCGCTACGGCAAGATGAATATCACGCGCGGCGCGGCCAGTCTTTTTGGACTGGCGATGCTGCTTTGCACCGCGAGCATCGCCACCTCTCAATCGGAGCCGGAAGTGCGCCGGGCTCGTCCGTTGGATGAACCGCCTGTTCGGCGCGCCATCCCCGCCGACGAATCAATCGACAAAGTTCTCCGCTCTTTAAAGGACGACGTTTCAGAACCAACGCCGGGCGAAACTGAAGGGACGGCTCAGCGTCAACTCGACTACGCCAATGGCTTGTTTACTCGCAAATTGTACGACCTCGCGATCCCGGAATATCAAAAGTATCTCGACGATTACCCGGGACGCGCTGGCCGGGCGAATGCTTATTTCTCGCTTGGCGAATGTTATCGAAACCTACATCGCGATCCCAATGCTCGGACCAATCTGCAGAAAGTGCTCACCGAGTACGGCGAGAGCGAATTCGCGGGGCCAGCCGCATTCGCGCTCGCGGAGATGGCGTTCACGGATAAAGACTACGCGACGGCGCTTCCGCTTTTTCATCGTTCCGCGGCCAAATCGAAGGAATCGGCGGTAGCGCTGTCTGCGCGCTATTTC
>DASYSX010000092.1:0-5478 GCA_036002955.1 Candidatus Udaeobacter sp.
AGCCGTACCTTTATGCGAAGGCTGGAGACATCCCTCACGGCACATCACGTAGTTCCGCGGGATTCTTCGACTCCGCTGCGCTTCGCTCAGAATGACAATGCCGTTTTCCGCTTCAACCCTTCAAGGTCTGCGAAGCGTGATATTCCTGCAAGCTCCGCACCTGAACTTTTCGTTTTTGCAGTGAGCGAATGCCGTTCGCGCTCGCCAGTGCGGCGCGCACCGTTGTCATGATGGGAATTTTCGCCGCCAGCGCGGCGTTGCGAATAACCACTTCGTGCTCGCGTGGAATTTTTCCACTTGGCGTGTTGATGATGAAATTGATGTCGCCGTTTTTGATTCGGTCGAGCACGTTCGGACGCCCCTCATGAATCTTGAAAACCTTGGTCACCTTGATTTTCGCGTCGATTAATGCTTGTGCCGTGCCGCTGGTGGAAACAATTTCAAAACCCAGTTTCAGAAATTCCCGCGCGACGGGAATGATCGCTTCCTTATCGGCGTCTTTGACGCTGACGAAGACTCTTCCGCCTTTCGGCAAAGGAGGCGGCGCAGCCATCTGTGATTTCGCATACGCGAGACCCAGATCGACATCGATGCCCATCACTTCGCCCGTCGATTTCATCTCCGGGCCGAGGGAAATATCCAAACCTTCGTAGCGCAGAAACGGAAACACCGCTTCTTTCACCGAGAAATGTTTTGGCACGATTTCCCTGGTGAATCCTAATTCGCGTAATGATTTTCCCGTCATCACATTGGCAGCCAGTTTTGCCAGTGGGACGCCAATCGCTTTGCTGACGAACGGCACGGTACGCGAGGCGCGCGGATTCACTTCCAGCACGTAAACCTCGTCGCCTTTCACCGCGAATTGCACGTTCATCAGACCCCGCACGTTTAGTTCGCGCGCCATTGCTTTCGTCGCCGCTGAAATCTCATCGAGAACTTTTTGCGACAGGGAGAACGTCGGAATCACGCATGCGCTGTCACCGCTGTGGATGCCTGCTTCCTCAATATGCTCCATGATTGCGCCGATAACGCTTGTCTCGCCATCGGAGATGCAATCGACGTCGACCTCAATCGCGTCCTCGAGAAAGCGATCTATGAGCACCGGACGATCAGGTGTTACCTCAACTGCACTGGTCATGTAACGTGTGAGGTCAGTTTCGGTATAGACGAGCTCCATGGCGCGCCCGCCCAGAACGAAGCTTGGCCTAACGAGCACGGGATAGCCGATTTTCTTCGCTATTGCCACGGCTTCCTCGGCACCCGTTGCCGAACCATTTGGCGTTTGACGCAAGCCAAGCTTGTCCAACATCGCCGCGAAAAGTTTTCGGTCTTCGGCGGTCTCAATACTTTCGGTTTGCGTCCCAAGAATAGGGACGCCAGCCGCTTTTAATCCGCTGGCAAGGTTCAAGGGTGTCTGGCCGCCGAACTGAACAAACACTCCTTCAGGTTGTTCCTGATCGTAAATGTTAAGCACGTCCTCGAGGGTGAGCGGTTCAAAATAAAGTTTGTCGCTCGTGTCGTAGTCGGTCGAAACCGTTTCCGGATTGGAGTTCACCATGATCGTTTCGAATCCGAGTTCACGCAGGGCAAACGCGGCATGCACGCAGCAGTAATCGAATTCAATGCCCTGTCCGATCCGGTTCGGTCCGCCACCCAGAATCATGATCTTTCGTTTGTCGCTCTCGCGTCGCTCGTTCTCGTCGCCATAGGTCGAATAGTAGTAAGGCGTGTACGCTTCAAACTCCGCCGCACACGTATCGACGAGGCGGTACGTCGGCGTTATGCCTAACGACTTCCGTACGCCGCGGATTTCGCTTTCGGTCGCATTGTTTGCCACCGCGATTTGCCGATCGGAAAAACCAAATTTCTTCGCGCGGAGGAGTTGCTCCCGTCGTAACTCAGGCATCTTGCCTGAGGCGTCACACATGCTTCCAGCTTGCGCTATCTGTTCGTCTGGCCCGAGGATGTGCTCTTCTTCCAGCACGACCTCGGTGTCGCGCAATCGGGCTTTCTCTGGGTTTCCGGCTATATACCGCCGCCAATTTAGCAACTCTTCCCAATCACGCACGATGTGGTCGTAGCTCTCGTGCATCCATAGCTCTTCACGACGGTCCGTTACGCGATTGATTTCATTCGCAGTAAAGGATTTCCACGAATGGAGAATTGCGCTAAGCGAATTGTTCCCCGTGGGTTGAACCAACGCGTGAACATGATTGGGCATGACTACGAATGCATCGAGGTGATAGCGTTCGCCGTCGAAAAACCGCAGCGCGTCGGCGACTATTTCTGCCGTTCGGAGATCGCGCAATAGACAGCTGCCATGTCCGCGATCGAACCAGTCTTCTCGCTCCTCCACGAAGCGACGATGATATTCACGCTCGGTTTTCCAGTCCCAAGGTTTCGGATGAAATTTCAGCCAAGTGTCTTGTTCCTCGCGCCATTCTTGAAGGAGTTTTTGCGGAACCGAATCGGCAAGGCGGAAGGTAACAAAGTACGTTGCCTGCGGTTGCTCGCGATGCGGCAAGTTACGCCGTCGCTGAATGACCTCGCCATGAGGATCGAATCCGAGGAAAGGGACAGTGCAAGCTGGAAGCTTGCGGGACGAAACAGGCTGGAAGCCTGTATTACCGTTACGCTTCGCGGTTGATGTGGGCGCGCGCGTGGCCATGGGCCCCTCCGCGTGTAACTCAGGCATCTTGCCTGATTTGTCGTGCATGCTTCCAGCTTGCCTCGCTTCCTCCACGATCTGCTCCACATTCCGCAAAAACCACCGATCGATCTTCGTCAGTTCGTAAACTTCATCGATCGACGCGCCTTTTTGGAACGCTTGTGCGATGTAGAAGATTCGTTCGGCATTCGGGATCGCGAGCTTCAATCGCAGTGTTTCCAGATCGACATCCTTATCCGCGCCGTCGCCTAACAAGCCGAAGCGTTTGATCTCCAGACTGCGCAGGGCTTTTTGCAGAGCTTCTTTAAACGTTCGTCCAATCGCCATCGCTTCGCCGACACTTTTCATGCGCGTCGTGAGCGTGGCATCTGCCTGCGGAAATTTTTCAAACGTGAACCGCGGCACTTTGACCACGCAGTAATCAATCGTCGGCTCAAAGCAGGCCGGCGTTTCGCGGGTGATGTCGTTCTTTATTTCGTCGAGCGTGTAGCCGACTGCGAGTTTGGCTGCGATCTTTGCAATCGGAAAACCGGTCGCTTTCGATGCCAGCGCACTGGAACGCGATACACGCGGATTCATTTCAATGACGACCATGCGACCGTTCTCTGGCTGCACCGCAAACTGAATGTTCGATCCGCCAGTCTCGACGCCAATCTCACGGATCACCGCAAACGCGGCGTCGCGCATCATTTGATATTCCCTGTCGGTTAGCGTTTGCACAGGCGCGACGGTGATGGAATCGCCCGTGTGCACACCCATGGGATCGAAATTCTCGATCGAACAAACGACAACGCAGTTGTCCATCCGGTCGCGCATGACTTCCATCTCGAATTCCTTCCAGCCCACCAGCGATTCCTCGATCAACACTTCGCGCACCGGCGAAAGATCCAGACCGCGCGCTGCGATCTCATCGAGTTCTTCGCGGTTGTAAGCGATCCCTCCGCCGGCACCGCCCAAAGTGAATGCCGGACGGATGATCAGCGGAAATGTTCCGATCTCGACAACGATGCGATCGAGATCCGAGAGTGAACGCGCAATGCCAGAGCGGGGCACTTCGAGCCCGATGCGCAACATTGCTTCCTTGAACAATTGGCGGTCTTCGCCTTTTGCGATCGCCTGCGCGTTCGCGCCGATTAGTTTGACGCCGTGTCGCGCCAGCGCGCCGTTGCGATTCAATTCCATGGCGGCATTGAGCGCAGTCTGTCCGCCGAGAGTGGGCAAAATCGCATCCGGTTTTTCGCGTTCCATGATCGCCTCGATCACTTCCGGTGTGATCGGCTCGACATAAGTGCGATCGGCAAATTCCGGATCGGTCATGATGGTAGCCGGGTTGGAATTCACCAGCACAACTTTGTAGCCTTCTTCGCGCAGCGCCTTGCAAGCCTGCACACCGGAATAATCAAATTCGCAGCCCTGTCCGATCACGATTGGACCGGAACCGATGAGAAGAATTTTCTTGAGCTCGTTATTCCGCGGCATCTGCGCGCCGAAGGTAACTCAGGCATCCTGACTGACAAGTCGAGCAGGCTCCCACCATGGCAACATTTTCCAGCGCTAAAGCGAGCCGAGATGTTTGGTGACGACGTGACCGGTTTGAATGTCGCTGGGATCCGACGTCGTGCCCTGAACCGTTGCCTCTACGATATCGGGCGCTTTGACTTTGAAGTTGGATTTAATCACTGCGCCGATCGTGTCGTCGAGCAGCGCGAATTTGTTCTTTTTCCGGCTGTAAAAATACGTGTTCCAATGCCAGGGCGAATGCCCACCAGAGCTCTGCGTGCTGAATACAAAAAAATTGGAATCGGGCGTCCAGGCGGAATGGACAACGCTGCGGCCCTGGTCGCCTTTCGGCGATCCAAAATTGCGCGACCCGATCAGTTTGCCCGAGGTGTCGCGAATATCGACGCGCGATTCGTTGAGCGGCGCCGGGAATTTCCCAACCTCAACGATGCACGCACGTAACTGATGATCAGGCGAATCCGTTCCTGAGCACCCGAAGTTTCCCGGTTGCGGCGGAGGATTAGCGCAGGAAACGAGCGTGATCACCCCGATGAGTAGAATTGCGGAGGTCGTCATTTTCATTTGCTCGTGATTTTTGCACACGATTTATCGGGAATGACAAACAAATAACGCGAACATCACGCAGTAACTCAGGCATCCCTGCCTGATTGGTCGCGCGGGCTTCCAGCCTGCGCTTCTCCGATGCCAGCGACCAAGATGGACGCTTGACGAGACAGGCAAGATGCCTGTGCTACGCCACTTGCGCCATTCGCTGGCGGTCCAGCCAAACTTTGCAGATACTTTTTATCCGTGTGAGCACGTAATACACAGTCTGGCTGCGGACTCGGACCAGTTCCGTGCCCACAATGCGCGTCACAAAATCACTTGGCAGATCGAGAATCTCCTGCGGGGTCGAACCGTCGAGCCCCTTGCAAAGAATGGCCGTCATCGCGCGAGTGAGCGTTTGCACTTCCGATCCGAGGGTCATGCGAATGTGTGCCTTACCCTCGTCGTCGACATGTAGATAAACGCCAACGGTGTCGGTGCACTCCTCGTCTTTTCGCACATCGACGAGATCGAAATTCTCGCCTTCGCGCGGCTCCTGCCTTTTGGCATTGTCTGCATACGAAACAATCGTTTCGCGCCGCTCATCTTCCGGCAGCGATTCAAAAAGATTGATGATCTTGTCCAGCTTACTTGGATACATCGCGTTCAGAATTTACCGCTGATCTTCATCGTGTCATTCCGACGACCCCGTCGCGAAGCGGATCGGTAAATTCACGGGATCTCTCGACTTCGCTCGAGATGAC
>DASYSX010000093.1:0-3124 GCA_036002955.1 Candidatus Udaeobacter sp.
AAGCTATTGAAGGATCGCCACGTCATTTTGTGTCCGACGCTGGTGGTGTTCGAACGGTACGGGCGAACATTTTCCCACCAACTGAATCTCACTTCAGAGGAACAAAAGTGGGGTAACCCGGAAGTGATCGCTTCACTCGACGTGACAAAGATTCCGCAGGATAAATTGCCACAAAGAATCAAGGACGCGTTAGCTGATCCGAAAGCGGCGCTCGATCGGATTAAGAAGACATATGATGTCGCGCTGCCGAATTTGAAGAAGCTTGAAGATGCCGGCGTGACTATCGCCGCCGGAACCGATGCGGGGAACATCGGGACTATTCACGGGCCCGCGCTCTTTCGTGAATTTCAGTTAATGAAAGAAGCGGGGCTCACGCCGATGCAGATATTGCAAAGCGCCACGGCGAACGCGGCGAAACTTTTCGGGGGCGAAACCGGCGCGCATATCGGCAAACTTGAAACCGGCTGCTTTGCCGATCTTGTGATTCTCAATTCAAATCCGATCGATGACATCGCGCGTGCTTCCGATATCGACACCGTGATGAAAAACGGCGTGGCTTATCCGGCTGATTCAATTTTGCGGTGATGCAATATCCGGGGAGCGCACGCTTGCAGAGTGTTGGCGATCGCATTCTGCGATCGCGAACTTGATTTGATTTTGCGAGGCTCCAGCGCAGTAATTCCGAGGGAAAGTTCGTTTCGGTGAGACGCCGAAACCAGCACGCTGAAAGCGTGCGCTCCCCAGAGCTTCTGCGATCATGGCTAACGGAGTGAAATCCCTTGCTCGCTGCGATGGCCAGCGGAACTTTCCCTATGGCTACGCATGCAACTGAATACGCGCATCCGGAAGCGCTGGTGGAGACTGATTGGCTGGAAAAACATCTCAAGGATGACGGCATCCGGATCATCGAATCGAATGAGGACATTTTGCTTTATGATACCGGACATATTCCCGGTGCGGTGCACATTGATTGGCGCGCTGATCTTCAGGATCCGTTGATTCGCGATTACATTTCACCGGAAAAATTTGCGCGGCTTTGCAATCGTCACGGCATTACGCCCGACACCACCTGCGTTTTCTACGGCGACAAGGCGAACTGGTGGGCCTGTTATGCGCTTTGGGCATTCCGGTTGTTTGGTCATGAGAAAGTGAAAATTCTCAACGGCGGCCGCGACAAATGGAAAGCCGAAAGCCGCCCGATGACGCGTGAGATTCCAAAATACGCGGAGACAACTTATCCGGTGCCGAAGAAACGTTTCGACAAGGAGATTCGTGCATTCTTCGATGAGGCGTTGGCGCAAAGTAAAGGTGGTAAACCGCTGATCGACGTGCGTTCACCGGGCGAATACCGGGGCGAGATCACGCACATGCCCGAGTATCCGCAGGAAGGCGTGCTGCGCGGCGGTCATATTCCTGGCGCGAAGAGTATGCCGTGGAAGACAGCCACAAATGATGACGCCACGTTTAAGCCAGCCTCGGAACTGGCGAAGATCTATTTCGATCAGTGCGGCGTCAGCCCCGACAAAGACACAGTCGTCTATTGCCGAATCGGTGAGCGCTCCAGTCACACCTGGTTTGTACTCACTTACTTGTTAGGCCTTAACAATGTTCGTAACTACGACGGCTCCTGGACGGAGTGGGGGAACAAGGTCGGCGCGCCGATTGAGAAAGCGTAACAAGGAGCGACGGCTTGGGCAGGCGTCGTATTTAGACGGCTGGGAAGCCGTCATTCCTTGGAGCGCGCGGTTTTTTCCAGCAGCTCATGAATTAACTGCATTCGCATTTGCTCTCTCCGGCTGGAACGGAGCTTTGCGATCGAGCGCTGAATTCGCCGTGTCCAGTTCAGATTGGCCTTTGTCCCAGGAACGTTGAATCGATAATTGCGCGCGAGCAGATCGGTGATCATGACCACGGCAATCCAGGAGTTACATCCAAAAAGCGCGTCCATTACTGCCGGATAAAAATCTTTCTCGTAATCGAGTTGATCAAAAAGGGGCGGTTTCCAATCCGCCCCGCTTTGGTTCGGCGGACTTCCGCCTTCGCCGAGGCTGTGGCGAACGAGAGAGACCGCCGTTCCTTGCATAGGAAGTCTCGCGAAAAGCGCGATCTTCTCGATTGTCATGCGCGCTTGTTGCCCTTTCTCGGAGCCCGGAAGCTCGAGCGCCTCGTCCCATAAGGCGCGAATCGGCTGGTGATCGTGTGTCGCATAAGTCGCGACAGACACCCGCTCGTACATTCCCCCGGGAATGACCATCCCATCGCGCATTTCCCATTGCGGAATTTTGAATCCTGCGATGCCAAGCGATTGCAAACTGGGGCGAACGTAATCGGGCACCACGCCGAGATCTTCTCCGGCCACACGCGCCGCGCCGGCTTCGTTCATGATGACGCGCAGGTATTCTTCGCCTTCGCGCTTATTCGCTTCGCGGTGTTCGGGTGAATTGTCGTCGCGTGGAACGAAATGAGGCGCATGTCCGCCCGTTCGTTCGAGCATCTGATGTTGATCAAGCGGCAGGAATTCTTTGTTCGTTTCGGGCCGCCATGGGAAGGCATAGACGCGGTAAAATCCCTGGACGTGATCGATCCGGAAGAGATGAAAGATCCGTCGGGTAGCGCGCACCCTTTCTCGCCACCATTGAAAATTGTTGGTGCGCATGGCGCTCCAGCGGTAGAGCGGAATGCCCCAGTTTTGTCCCCATTTTTGTGTGAACGCGTCGTCCTTGAAGTGTGGCTCGGGAGGCGCGCCACCGAACCAATCGAGCAAAAATTCATCGGGGCGCGAGAAAACATCGGCGCTGTAATAACTGATGCCGAATGGAATATCGCCCATCAGCGCGACGCCGCGTTGCTCCGCATGCGCTTTGATGTCGCGCCATTGCTGCTGTGCGATCCATTGCACGTAACAGAAAAAATCCAGACGGCGCGTCACGGCTGATTGTTTCTCCTGCGGTAGATCGCGCACCCAATTGCGGGCAGTCTCGATCGTCCGATGCTGCTGCGGCCATTGGTCCCAGACGGCGCTACCTTTATTTTCCTCGATCAGAACGCGGAACAACGCGTAATCGCGCAACCAGGAAGATTCGTCGTGGCAGAACCGTTCGAATTCTGATTGTCGTTTTTCGTC
>DASYSX010000094.1:0-3760 GCA_036002955.1 Candidatus Udaeobacter sp.
GCGAAAGGCCAGCTCGATGTCGCGCTTGTTTCCAGTTTCGAATTTCTGCGCAACCCGATCTATCAGATCGTTGACGGCGTTTCCATTTCATCCGACGGCCCCGTTTACAGTGTGGTGGTCGCGCACCGCGGCGAGTTATCGGACATCGAGGAAATCGAACTTGATCCGGCATCCAAAACTGCGGTCAGTCTTTTGCGCTGTCTTCTAGCCGAGCTTGGCTCGACCACTCGTCTAACCAGTTGTGCTCCGGAGAACGCAGGATCATCACAGGCGCGCCTCATCATCGGGGATCAAGCAATTAGCTTTCGGCAAACACACGCAGATGAATTTCGATTCTGGGATCTTGGTGAGCAATGGACGAAACTTACCGGACTTCCGTTTGTTTACGCCCTCTGGCTGATCCGGCCCGAGGTCGCAGATGCAAAGTCCATCGCTCAACACCTACGCGGACTACGAGACGAAAATCTTGCCGACATCCGAGTCATCGTGTCAGACGCCGCTGATAACAAACAGAAAATCACAGCGGAATTTCTTGATCGTTACTACAAGCAGCATCTTCGATTCGGCTTTGGAACACGAGAGAAGCAAGGGTTGCAGACCTTTGCAGATCTTTGCACAAAACACGGAGTGCTGGCAAAACGATGGCCAGAATTTAACGTCGTATAAGAAGTTGCATTGCAATCGACCGAATCGGTTCCTATGTCGGAATCAAGCCTCCGCATCAACTAAACCGAGGTCGACGTCATAAAGCTGCCAGTCTAATCCTGTGAAATGGAACCGAAGCTTGATTGCATCACGATCGACGACAAAAGTGCGCGGCCCCGTGAAGAACGCGTATTTCACTTTGGATAAATCTTCGTTTTTGCCGAAGTGGAAATGGAACTCTCGCGGGGCTTTCAGGTTCTTCAGTGCTTCGGGATTCGAGAGCAACGCCGCGATCCCCTCAGGTGTTACATAAGCATCAATGATGGCATCGATGAGCGTTGGCCCGAGGTTACTCCAGCGCTTGTGACTGCTCGTCCGGTTAGCAAAACGCGCTACCAGTTGCTTCTTTAAGGAGCCTCGTACCGCAGGAAAATCAACGCGCTTACTTATCGCCGCGGCATCGCGCGATCGAACAGCGGCCGTGAACCGCCAAAACGAAAAGTAAGGCGACGCGCCGTAAACCAGCAGAAGGACAACGCAAATGATCACGAGCCAGCGGGCGAGTTTCATTCGGAGCGCGATCAGTTATTACGTTCAACCTGTTGTTGGATATGGTGCACCATCGCCACCGCAGCAATCAGAACGACGGCCGCGATTACCTGATGTGGGTGAAGACTGGCGTGGAAGAAACCCCATGTGATGCAGACTGCGGCTAGCGTTTGCATCATTTCGAAGTAGCCGGCTGTAGATGCGTGGGTGAGATGCAGCCCCTGAAAATAGAATAGGAGCGGAACCCCGCCTGAAATCGACGCGAGGAAAAGCAACAACACGATGGCCTTCACCGGATGCGCTTGCGCGGTCTCGGGCCAGAGTGCCGCGCCGTTCAGTTTTCCGTAAGTGAAAAGAATAAGCGTCATGCATGCGAGGCCAATTACAATGCGCAGACTGGAGGCGAGTCGCAGTGACATACCAACCATCACACCGCGTCCGGCCACGGTAGATAGACCCCAAAACAACGCGCAGATCAGCGCGTACCCTGTGCCCACGTTCAGGCCCGCGCGCTCAAATGACACTCCGATCTGAGTCGGATACGCAACCGATACAAACACGCCTGCAACAATTGCGATGCCAGCGTAAAGGAAAAATTGCCGACCAAGGCGATCGCCGAAAAGCAAAAACGCGCCGAGCGTTGAGATAAAGGGCTGAATGTTCAGGACCACGTTTACCACTGTCGGGTTACCGTACTTCAACGCCAGCGTGAAAAAGATGGTGCCCACCGCTGAACCGGCAAACCCGGAGAAAATCAAAAAGCCCCATGTCCCTGCCTGCACTCTCGGGATTTCATGCAGCCGCGAAATCAAAATTGGCAGGAACATGATCAGGATGAAAACGTGTTCCCAGAAAACGATTACTTTAGCGTCGAACAATTCGTTTAGCGGGATGCGCCACGCGCTTTCTGTTCCCCACAGCGCAGCTCCGAGGCCAACCAACCACGGGCCGTAGGTTGCTGTGCGTGTTTTGCGATTTTGCATCGGAACGGGTGTAACGCCCGTAAATGGCTGCGTCAACGGAATGAATCCCGATCAAAAGAGCAACGCGCATCACACTCCAAAAACCAGGCGTGCGAAATAATAATGAGCTCGCATCAATTTAGCGAAGCTTTAGGAGTGCGCGCGCGTACTCGCGCCGCGTTTACCACAACAGTTCCACAAAAAAATCAAACAAACATTGACGCCACAATTTATGGTGTGGTAATTAGCGTCAGACACTATGCGTTGCCCCAAATGCGGGTCGCGTGACGACAAAGTCATCGATTCCCGTCAATCGCGCGACGGTTCCAGCATCCGTCGGCGCCGCCAGTGTCTAAAGTGCAAATACCGCTATACAACCTATGAGGAGATCGAGCGTTCGGACCTGCGCGTGATAAAGACCAACAGAACACACGAGCCGTTCGACCGTCGCAAACTTGCTGCCAGCATTGCCAAAGCGTTCGAGAAGCGTTCCACGAGTCTGCTTACGTTGGAGGAGATGGTGGACGACATCGTGCACGAACTTGAGACCAGCGGACGCGAAGTTCCATCATCGCTGATCGGCGCGCGAGTGCTCGACAAACTGCGCGGGATAGATGAAGTGGCTTACTTGCGTTACGCGTCAGTCTACCAGCGGTTTCAGGATGTCGACCAATTCGTGGACGCCATTCACACCTTGGGCCGTCGAATAAAACCAAACGCGCTTCAGCGGGAACTGTTTCCTGCTGAGACAACGAAAGAGAATGCGAACACTGCCCGCCGTTCGCGCGAAGGCGCAATCAAAAATCATGGTCGCGTTTAAGGAAGAATTTCCCTATCTCCGGACTACCTCGGGACAACTCTTCGAGTTCAACCGCGACTGGCTTCACGCGGCGCTCACACGGGCTGCTGATGAAGCAGGTTATCCTGGCTGGTGGCTCACCGAACACGTGACGGAAAGCATTGCCTTTTATCTGCACCTGCGAAATGACGAAAACGTAGTCGCTTTCAACCAGCTGTCGCAAACGGTGCGCGACGTGTTGGCGGCGATCGGCTACAAAGAAATTTGTCGGCATTTTACTCCCGCACCGCCGCCCGTTTCCATTTCGTTAGTGGAAATTGCTTATTGTGCCGGTGCCGGCTACGAGCTTGCATTTTTCGGTCTGTTGGAAAAGCGCATCGACGCCTTGATCGCAGCCGGCGCTGACAACCTTCGGCTTTCGTCACTGCAACTTTGTGTGAAGCATCTCCGCGGCACGAAAACATGGACGCGCGCCTGCGACGCATTGCGCGAGGAGATTGTCTGCTTCGTTCGCGAAAAACTCGCGTTCGCCACCGATCGGGCACGGCTTGATTGTTCGCTGCGCTGATGAAACGCTCGGGCTCATGACCATTTTCGAAAAAATTATCGCCCGCCAAATTCCGGCCAAAATCATTTGGGAAGACGAGGACGCGATTGCGTTTCACGACGTCGATCCCCAGGCGCCGGTGCATGTCCTGATCGTGCCAAAAAAAGCCGTTTCTCGTCTTGCGGACGCGACCGATGACGACGCTAAGCTGCTTGGAAAATTGCTTCTGGTTGCGCGCAACGTGGCGAAGGAGTTGGA
>DASYSX010000095.1:0-11800 GCA_036002955.1 Candidatus Udaeobacter sp.
TGACCGCCACAGTTGATCAACGTCAGATCATCCCAAAGCGAGAGAGTTATTCCTTCCCAGAATTGAATGCGCGTATTCTTGCGCATCACCCATTCGCGATCCGCGGCATTCAGAAACATTGGTGCATCGAAACGTTCCGCCCATTCTACCATCGCGGAATAATAATGCGGATGGGAGATTGCGATGGCCCGGATACCGCCGCGCGCATCGATTTCACTCGCGGTCTCGTCGTCCAGGAGAGTGATACAATCCCAAAGCAGATTTCCTCCTGGCGATTGCAGAAGTAAAGCGCGCTGGCCTATCGCAAATTCCGGTTCCGTGCCGATGCCGAGAAGCCGCGGCGCTTCATCCAGGAGGCGATTGTGATGATTCGACACGATTCGTTCGAGCGTCGTCCATTCCTGGCCGGAATGACGGACAAATTGGCGTTCATCTTCGCAAATTGGACAGCGCCGCGGCGGTTCCGCAGTCTCAGCGAACTGCGTCCCGCATTGCACACAGATAAAATTTTCCATCTTCCAGAGCCTTGCAGTTTGACTGGCGCGATTACGTGACTAATTCGGCCGGCGTTTGACACAAACGCCGCTACAACTCTTCAAGAAATTCTCACGGCTGCCGCGCGGATCATTTGTGTGCGGCAAGTATTTGAGCGAAGCGCCAGACTTCGTGAAAGGTGTTGTAGAGCGGCGCCGGCGCGACCCGAATCACGTTCGGCTCGCGAAAATCGCATTTCACACCCCTGGCGATGAATTCTTCGTGTAACTGCTTCGGATGCTCGTGCGCCTGGATCGATAATTGCGCGCCGCGCGCATTCGGATCAGCCGGAGTGATGATCGAGAATTTCTTTGAACCGATTTGCTCGATCAAAAATTCGAGGTAGCCGGTAAGCTTCATCGATTTCGCGCGGAGCGGTTCCATCCCACCGGCCTCGTGGAAAATTGAAAGCGACGTGCGCAGCGGTGCCATGGAGAAAATTGGCGGGTTACTAATCTGCCAACCGTCCGCGGATGCAACGGGCACGAACTCCGGTTCGAGATGCAATCGGAATCGGGTGTTCGGATCATTTCCGAACCAGCCGGCGAAACGCGGCAGTTTTGTGTTCGTCGCGTGGCGCTCATGCACAAACGCGCCCGCGACCGCGCCGGGCCCGGCGTTCAAATATTTGTATGAACACCACACGGCGAAATCGATATTCCATTCGTGCAACGAGAGCGGCACGTTGCCGGTTGCGTGCGCCAGATCGAACCCAACGACGATTCCATGTTTCTGTGCTGCGGCCGTGACCTGTTGGATGTCGATTAGTTGACCGGTGAAAAAATTCACCGCGCCCATCATCACTACTGCCAGGTCATCAGCGTGCTTGTCGATAACATCGAGAATGTCTTCCGTGCGCACGGTGAATTCGCCTTTGCGCGGGCGCGCCAGAACGAGCGCGTCTTTGGGATTCAGCCCATGGTGAATGAGCTGCGTCTTAATCGCGTAGGTATCGGAAGGGAACGCTGGCTCTTCCATCAGCACTTTGAAGCGCGATTTGGTTGGCCGATAAAACGTCGCCATCATCAGGTGAAGGTTCACCGTGAGGCTGTTCATGCAGATCACCTCCATTGACTTCGCGCCAACGAGCCGCGCCGTCGGTTCGCGCAGCGCTTCGTGGTACGAATACCACGGCGTCCCAGTAGCGTGATGCGCATCGACACCAAGGTTGGCCCAGTTGTCCAACTCATCATCGACGATTTGTCTCGCCGATTTTGGCATAAGGCCTAACGAGTTTCCGGCGAAATAGATGACGGGTTTACCGTTTTTAGCGAGCGGCACAGAGAATTTTTGGCGCAAATCGCGCAACGGATCGTCGCCATCCAGTTGCTGCGCAAAATCTTCATGAGCGGAGAAACGCATTGTCATAAATGAGCAGCAAACGTCCAACGCTCAACACCCAACGTCCAACCCTGAATTCTCTGCCATCATGCAGTACGAACCTGCATGAACTCGATGGTAGTGCCGTCAGGGTCCCGCACGTAGACGACTCGTTTGCCGGCATTCAGGCCTTTTGTGAGTATTTGCGGTTGCCCCGCCGTTTTCCAGCCTGAGACAGCAATCCTGTCGAGGGCGACGTCGAGATCTTCAACCAGCAGTGCAACATGTACGGACCCAATGTCGCACGGTCGAAGATTTGCGCGTTTTCGATCCGCGGGTGCCAGATATTCGAGCAATTCGATTTTGTGGCCGCCCGGCGTTTTTAGGACGGCAAGCTTTATCTCAGCGCCTTCAACGCCGGTGATCTCCCGGGCCAATTCACCTTTTTGATGCGCGGTATGTGAAAGCTCAAACCCCAGCACATCGCGCCAAAATGCCAGTGACCGTTCAAGATTCGAAACTGTGATGCCAGTGTGATCTGCACCCAAAATCTGGAGATGGCCCGCCCTTGGACCGTTCGGTCTGCGGCGCGAGGGCGCGCCGCCTCCATCGTTAGGTGATCTCCGGATGTTCATCGTTTCAAAAGACGTCGGGCATTCTAAACGCAAGCACCTTCCTGTGTGCGATTCATTTTTGTATGAAGACCACAGATAGAGTCCAGGCGAACACCGCTCGGAACGTGAACAGGGAAATTGAAAGGGACGCGGCCCGTCGAGTGGCGCAGGCTGCTGCCGCACCGACACAGGTAATTACGCGCCGGATCGGCGAGCTGGACGAGGAATGGGACATCGAACGCTGGCTGGAAGCCAACGCTTCCGCACTCGCCTTCACGGGAACAATTCTCGGCCTGTTGGTGAACAAAAGATTCTTTGCGATCCCGTGCATTGTCCTGCCTTTCTTGTTTCAACACGCGATTCAAGGCTGGTGCCCTCCCGTTCCGTTTCTCCGCCGCAAAGGAGTTCGCACGCGACGCGAAATTGATACCGAGAAATACGCGTTAAAGGCAGTACGCGGTGATTTTTCAAGTGTTCCGGCGAGCACCAACGCGATCGCATCCGCGGTCGTTGCCTGGAAGGCTGCGAACGTCTGATCAGTGATGTATTGTTAGGGTCCGGCATCGCTTTGATCGGTTCGATAGCGGCGCGTCCGCCACAATTGCCATAACACCAGCGCAAAGCCTGCATTGCCGATCAATCCGAGAATGCCGATTTCGGGACCGAAGATTGAAGTGTTCCGGACGCCGAGCGCACCGGTTTTTGTCCCAAAGCCGAAAAACACATAGGCGATTCCATTCCATAAACCATGACTACAACTGGCGACGATGATTGAGCCCGATATCCACCGCAACATCCCCCAAACAATTCCGATCACTGCAGCGTTAATCAGAAAGATCAAAATTTGAGATGTAGCCGGTCTGTAATCAGTGTCCAATGTTACGGCAGAAATGTGCCACGCAGAGAATGCGATGCTGGTGTAAATCAGCACTTGGGCTTCGCTGATTCGTCTACGCCGAAGCGATCCCCATAGCCATCCTCTGAAAAATCCTTCTTCTGTAATGATCGCAACCAAGGCCGTCGAGATCGTCACGATCACAAGGTTGAGAAGAGCTTTCTGCCAGTTCGTTTTCGAGAGATCCACAGCGCCCGCGAATGTCGCTGCGATGACTATCAGCCCAATCACCACCACTGGATAGAGCAACGCGAGAGCAAAATCGGCCGGGCTGCCCCACTTGAAACCCATTTCTGAACGCGACATCCTTTCGACGTACCAAAACAGAAGCATCAACGGCAGTAGGGCGAATGCGCTGAAAGCGGAGAGTCCGGTGGCGTCCATCGTCGTCGTTACGGCAATTGCGATCAGGACTCCGATAATCGGCAAAGCCAGAGACGAAGACGCGGTGTTACGCGCGGCGGTTCCAACGGCATTATTCATGACAAACCTCTCGTTAGGTGAGATGCCACCGCCAACCGGAATGGAATTCAGCAATATTGAATAATCCCGCTATCCCACAGCAGCGATGACCTTGAGCTCGATCGCAATCGGTGTGGGCAACGCCATAACCTCGATCGTTGTGCGGGTCGGATTTGGTTTGGCGGGGCCTGCGAAATAATCGGCGTAAATACGATTGTAAATCGGAAAATCCTTTTTCATGTCAGTGAGAAAGACCGTGACATCGATGATGTCCTGCCAGGTCGCGCCAGCATCTTCGAGCACAAGCCGCACATTCTCGAATACAGCATGGCATTGCGTTTCAATGTCGTAACTCGCAACGTTGCCGGAAGCATCGAGCGTCACTCCGGGAATTTCCTTGCTTCCACGCACACGCGGTCCAATCCCCGACAGAAACAAAAGTTCGCCTACACGCTTGGCGTGCGGAAATGCGCCCACTGGTTCGGGTGCGCGTTCGCTTTTGAAGGTTTCGTTCATCGCTTATTTACTGCCCTACCAGAGGGATTAAGGCAACGCACATTTCGAATTAGCACAAAACGCAATTTATTGATCCGAAGATTCCTGCGGGACGATTGCCGACGCGTCTTGATCTGACCGATGGAAGCTCGTTACCGGCGGCAGGATTTCCCTGAAAGTAGTGCCGTAAATGTCCCAGACAGTAAGAAAGAGTCCGCAGACGATCGGGCCGACGATGAATCCGATCGGACCGAAAAGGAATAGTCCACCCAGCGTGCCAATCAAAATGAGAAGGTCCGGCATTTTCGCGTCTCTGCCGACAAGCACTGGCCGCAGGAAATTATCGACGGTGCCAACCACAGCGGCACACCACGCCGCCAGCAAGATTGCTGTCAGATGCTGCCCCGTTATAAACAGAATGATAACTGCAGGCACCCACACCAGGGCGGCACCGATCCCGGGGATGATCGAAAGAACTGTCATGATTGTTCCCCACAGAGCTGCTCCTTCGATTCCGGCTACCCAAAAGGCGATGCCGGCCAAGCCGCCTTGGATGATGCCGATCACCAGCGTTCCTTTGACTGTCGCTCGCGTGATGGAAGCGAACTGGGTGAACATTCGTGTCTCATCTTCATCGCTTAAAGGAGTGTAATAAAAAATGCGCTCCAGAATTCTGTGACCGTCTCTGAAAAAGAAAAACATGGCATAGAGCATCACAAATAAATCGATCAAGAACGCGAACGTCGTGGCGGTCATACGCGAGGCGAAACCGACCAGAAACGCACCGGTCGTTTTGGCGGCGGTGCCGACCTGTTCCAGCAGTTGCTCCTGGCTGGGCATGTATTTAGCCAGTGCTGGAGATCTTTTCACCACCCACTCCTGCACATTAAACGTGGTCGCGGCGCCAAGGTGTTGATTCAACCACGGGAGGGCCTGATCACTCATCGTCAGCGCCTGTTGCAAAACGATTCCTAAAAATGCGCTGACTGGGCCGAGGCCGAGAACAAGCAACACCAACAAGGTGACTGCTGCACCCAGTGACCGCCGCCCGCCCATCACCTTGGTAATCCAGCGATACAGCGGATGAAACAAGCCGGCGAGTAACGCGCCGAGGAGAAGCGGTTTTAAGAAGGGCCAGGTGACGGCCAGGAATAACGCCGTAACGGCGACCACGAGTACTAGCACGAAGGCCGTACGCAAATTCGTGCCGCTTATGGTTGACGGTTCCATGGGTCGGCTCCGATACCTCTATTGAGGCTGATCGCAGATTGCTGATTACAGCGTTTCCTGCAACCCTCGGTCAAGCCGGTTGCAGCAACGGGCGGAAAAAAACTAACAACTCAGCCACGCGCTTCGCTGTAATAAGATGCTCGGCTATAGACGGGATCGCTGACCTCGGTCGGCCAGGCTCAGTCACACCGATTTCTAATAAGTGGTGTTTCTGTAATCGCGAAGATCTGCGGAAATCGGTGGGCAATTCGTCACGCCACGACCGTCTCGGCTGTTCCGTACCGCTTCGCCGATCGCGCTTTCGCCTTCAGCACTTCGGTTTCGCGGTTCCGCGGCGCCGCATTCGAGACGAGCGATTCAAGAAGATGATGCGCGGCATGGGTTATGTCATCGACCGCGCGATTGAATGCTTCTTCGTTTGCGCGAGATGGCTTTGTAAATCCGGAAAGCTTCCGAACAAACTGGAGCGACGAAGCGCGAATCTCGTCATTCGTCGCTGGTGGCGAAAAATTATGCAGGGTCTTGATAGCTCGGCACATCTCTGACACTCAACTCTCAGCTCTCAACCCTCAAGTGCTTTGACTCTGTTCATGTCCGTCGTTCCGGATACTGAGGAAGACCATCGGTGATTGTATCCCACGGCGCGCGATCGCCAACGAAGGTATGAAATTGCGGCCGAATTCCGGGATCATCGTCGAACACACCCATTCGGATCGATACCTGCGGACCGTCCGGCCAATCACCGCCGAATAAACTGGAACCGCAATTCAAACAGAACGCTTTTACCGCGCCCTCGCCTTTTCCATAGATCTTAATCAATTCCTTGCCTTGCAGCAGGCGGAACTGCTCACCCGACACACGTGCCTGAGTGCAAACGGCCGTTCCGGAATGCTTGCGGCAACGTTCGCAATGACAGTGGCTCGCTTGAATGAATGGCGGATCAACTTCAAATCGCACTCCGCCACAAAGACAACTCCCGCGAATGCTCTTGCTCATTCACGACTTTCAACACGCAGCCCTCGACTCTCAACCTGAGCCGGTTCAGAAGATTCACTTAGCGATGCAAATATTTTTAGGCTCGGTGAAGAACCGTAACGCTTCTTCGCCGCCTTCGCGGCCGACGCCGCTCTGTTTCATGCCGCCGAAAGGGACGCGCAAGTCACGAACGAGCCAGCAATTAACCCACACTGTGCCGGTGTTGATTTGCTCCGCGACGCGATGGGCACGGCTCAGGTTTTGTGTCCAAATGCTTGATGAGAGACCGTATTCGACATCATTGGCGTGATCGATCACTTCTTCTTCGCTGTCGAAGGGTGTGATCGTTATGACCGGGCCGAAAATTTCTTCGCGATTTGTGCGGCATGAAGCCGACAATTCGGTAATCACCGTCGGCTGGAAAAAATAACCTTCGCGGCAACGTTCGTTAGGCGCCTGTGGCGCAGAACCGCCGAGCGCGATTTTGCCACCTTCTTTCTGCGCGAGGTCGACATAGAACTTAACTTTCTCGAGCTGCGTTTTGTTCACGATCGCGCCCTGCTCGGTGTTTTCATCCAGCGGATCGCCCAGACGCAACTGTGCCGTTTTTTCGATGAAGCGCTCGACGAAATCCTTGTACGCCGATCGCTCAACAAATACGCGGGACCCGCACAAGCAGACCTGTCCCTGATTTGCGAATGATGAACGCACACTGCCCGCGATGGCGGCGTCGAGATCGGCATCAGCGAAAATGATGTTCGGATTTTTGCCCCCGAGCTCGAGCGACACCTTTTTAAACAACGGCGCGCACGCTTCGGCGACTTTGCGCCCTGTGGCGGTGCCGCCGGTGAACGAGATCGTGTTGATTTTCGGATGACCCGTAATCGCCGAGCCGACATTCGGTCCCGTGCCGTGTACGATGTTGAGAACTCCATTCGGCAGACCGGCTTCACGTGCGATTTCGCAAAGCATATAAGCCGTCATCGGCGTCAACTCGCTTGGCTTGGCGATGGCAGTGTTTCCGACAGCGATGGCCGGCGCGATTTTCCAGCTCAACAAGTAAAGCGGGAGATTCCATGGCGAAATCAGGCCCACGACACCGCGCGGCTGACGCAGTGTGTAATTAAACGCGACGTTGTCGGTGAGATGCGCTTCCGATTCGGTGTGCAGGATCGCCGTCGCAAAGAATCGGAAGTTTGCCACCGCGCGCGGAATATCCAACGAACGCGCCAGTGAAATCGGCTTGCCTGTATCGATCGATTCTGCGCGCGCGAATTTTTCAAGGTCGCGTTCGATCAGCTCGGCAATTCGCAGCAGAAGGCTCGAGCGTTCTGAGGCCGATTTTCTTGACCAATCAGGAAATGCCTTCTCAGCGGCAGCGACTGCAAGCTCGACATCGTGCGCATCGCTGTCGGCCACTTCCGAATAGGGCTTACCTGTGGCCGGTTCGATGTTGTCCAGATATCGACCACCGATCGGCTCGACGAATTCGCCGTTGATGAAGTTGCGGATCTGCGGTGATTCAATGCGCATGTGAGCCGGAGAGCTGCCTATGGTAAGTTGTAGCCGTCGTAAATTTTCGGTTTGGCCGTTTGGATATGTCGGTCAATTAGCGCGCAGAATTCATCGGTATGCCAGTGTTTTCGTGTAGCCCACCATGTTTGAAATCCGGGATAGGCTACCGTGTCCGCGATTGTGCGCTCATATCCCCGCCACAATCGTTTGTCGAGCGTTCCATCCAGCATGCTTAGATAGAGGCTGTCGGCAAACCGCAAGAAACGCCCCAGATGCGCGCCGAACCTCAGCTTCGACTGGGCATCCAAGTCGTCGAAACGTCGCAGAGCACGAAGCCAGAGCACGGACATTTCGGGATTCTCCACAAGGGTTCTATTCAAATCACTCCAGTGCGTAGTCAAAACATTCATCGCTGCGCGTTGGCTTTCCTTGTTTTGATTCCGGATTTGAGCCGCCAGATAAACGATCGAAATAATCACGCCAATAGCGCCAAGCATCTGCCCCACCGCGCTGATCATCTCCCAGTTCATCGTTTGTTACCTTAGCGGGAACTCAACAATCCTAAACACCTAACGTCCAGGATCAGACGCGCAACGAAGACGATTGTTTGAGGCAGGGGCACGACGTCGATACAAAACTGGCCCCTATGACAGCGATTAACAAAGCCGCGCATGACACGCCTGATCGCTCTGGAGGGTTTGGATTGTTCTTGCCGAAAAAGGAGAATTTGTAATTAACTGGTGCCAACAACTCAACCGATCCTGAGATTACGATGAATGATAAAACTGCCGTCTCGAATGTGACTGAAATTGCAAAAGCTTCCGGGAAAAATGCTTTCAAAGGGCCTAGCCGGCGGAATTTTTTACGCCAAGTGAGTGCGGCGCTGACGGGTGGCGCAGTGCTCGGTAAGGCTGTTTTTGCTTCCGCTGAGTCTAATAAGACGACTGTATTCGGCGATGGCGTTCGTGTCCCGGCTTCCAGAGGGAATCCGCGCCTTAGACAATGCTTCGCACTCCGGCTGGGGACTGCGAACGATGAAGCGCGAATTCCCGCTGCTCCCCAAACAACCAATGGCGATGAAGAACGTTATCCCGATAAGTGCGGCACATATAGCAAGGGCATTCTTCAGAATGGCATCGGCGTGGTGAATTTGAATGCCTTCCAAAGCTTCAAGACGGCTTTGAATAGTGGGAATCCATCGGATTTCCAACACATTGTCATGGGCGGCACGCGGACGCTAAACGGCCCACAAGGCGGCCTCGCTTTCGGCTTGGAGGGCAGCGATGCAGTGCAGTTTGGCAACGCGCCATGTCCAGACAACCAGGAGGGCACCGTAATTGTCCCGCCCGCGCCAGCTCTAGCCAGTGCTGCTTATGGAACAGAACTGGTCGAGATGTACTGGGCCTCGCTCCTCCGCGATGTTGCGTTCACCGATTACATTTCAGATGCAACTGCTGCCGATGCAGCACAGGAGCTTTCGGCTATGCCGAGCTATGCAGGCCCAAGAGACGGAAATGGCCATGTCACGCCAGCTCTGTTATTCCGTGGTGGCTATCCCGGCGAGACCATTGGGCCTTACATCTCGCAGTTGTGCCTAATCCCCACTTCCCTGGGGGCACAGGAAATGAACCAACAGATGATTACCTACGCAGCCAGCCTCGATTACATGACTGACGCTGCAAGTTTCCAACAAGTGCAGAATGGCATCGATACTGGATTGCAAAACCAGCTGGGGCCGCAACGTCGCTACTTGAATAATGGTCGCGCTTTCGGCGCATATACTCACCTGGATGTGCTCTATCAGGCTTACTTCACGGCTTATCTGGTGCTTAACACGCTCGGTGTCCCGCTGAATCCTGGAAATCCCTATGTCAATTCAAACACGCAGAACGGCTTTGGCACCTTCGGTCAACCCGATTTTGCGGCAACGGTGGCCGCCGTCGCGGGCTTTGCGATAAACTGCGTGTGGTATCCAAAGTGGTACGTCCATCTCCGTCACCGTCCTGAATCCGGGGGCGCCATCGTTCGGCAAATTCTGACTGGTCATGGGGGAACGCTCAATGGCCGCGTCAACGACAACGTTCTCAATTCCATGGCGGTGCAAAGGAGCTTCAGCAGATATGGGGATTACTTTCTTTCTCAAGCATTCCCCGAGGGTTCGCCAACACATCCGGCCTACCCTACCGGACATGGCACAGTTGCTGGCGCTTGTATTACCATCCTGAAGTTTTTCTTCGATGGTGATTTCGTAATTCCCAATTCAGTAGTACCTAGCAGCGACGGACTTTCACTCGTGCCGTATACGGGCGGAGATGCAGGACAAATCACAGTGAACGGCGAGCTTAACAAGCTGGCGCATAACATCTCCTTCGGACACGGGATTCACGCCGGCATTCACTGGCGGAGCGACACGGACTCATCCATACAACTCGGAGAAGCGCTGGCGATCAGCGTCCTTCAGGACAGAGCGCTGACTTACAACGAAAAGTTCACAGTTCATTTCAAGAAAATTGACGGAACCACGGCGACGATTTCCAATCAGTAACTGTCACAGTGGTGAACCAGGTTTCGCGAATCTGACATCTGGCGGTGAGGGTGGGATTCGAACCTACGGTTAGATCGTGGTGTCGCGAACGATGCCGAGGCGAATGTCAACGTGCTCGGCGCACGTATGCAGCGAGCGTTAACACCGCTAAGCCGACAAACAACCTGATGCGTCTAACGAGACACACCGGTGGTAGCCTCGTACGTCGGCCGTCGCCCTGGCGTTGAGCGCGGTCGCGGCGTCGGAGTAGCTCTTGTAACCGGTGTCGGGGTGACACTTGCTGTGGGTGTGGGCGTCAATGTCGCCGTCGGCGTCGGACTGGCGGTAAACGATCAGCGCCTAGCTCGTACGCAGCTGGTACCGTGGCTTGCCAAGATGGATTCCAACGGCAATTACCTGTGGCAATATTTCTACTTCGACATTGGACCTACCACAGGGCGTATTCTCAGTGAGTATTTCGCCTCCTCGGCTTACGCTAGCGACGGCGGCTTCCTATCGCTGGGGGAACACTGTGAACGATGACAACAACCACGGCGAGTTGTACGCCGTCAAGACAGACAGCGCAGGCATTGTGGAAGGGAAATGCGATCAGCTCCACGATCCTACGGTGTATGATACGTTTGATCCTCTTATGATCAGCTTTTCTCCGTCTCTCCCGGTGCAGACGACGGTCACTCCCGGCGAAATTATCCAAACTCGCGCCCAAACGACCTCGATCGTGGTCCGTGCTAAATGTGACGCCCAACCTAGTCCGTCGCCGACTCCGACACTTACTCCGACACCTACAGCCCCGGCAACTGCTACACCAACAGCAAACCAGCCGTCGTTGACTTGAAGGAGAGAGAAAACCTGTGCGCCGCCATGGAATTGCCGGCCAAATTCAGAGTACACCCGCTGCCACACAATGTCACCAGTCTAAGTGAGTTTTAGAAGCAATGCTCCCCCATAGGCACCCAGTCCCATGCCGTGTCCCCAGTTGCCTCCGATCAGATATCCGCCTTCTGATGTTTGAATGATGGAGTCGGCGTGCTCAGAGCTGGTGGGTGATAGATCCGGCGAGTCGAGATTGTTATAATTTTGTTGCCATCGCACGGTACCGTCTGCGCCGAATGCTACGAGTAACACGCTCGTAACAGGTAAGGGAGTGCCGGTAACATAAGACTCTCCGAGCACCGCGTACCCGCCATCGGAGGTTTGAAGGACTGCGTTAAAATA
>DASYSX010000096.1:0-4353 GCA_036002955.1 Candidatus Udaeobacter sp.
ATCGCGTCTACTCTCGCGCTGATGTCAGAGAGCGCTTTGTTCGCGTCATAGTTGAGCTTCAATCGAGCGGTGATCGTCGACAGGCTCTGAGTGCTTTGTGATTGGATGTAATCAATACCATCCGCAGCTGCAATGGCCCGCTCGACCGGGGTGGTAATAAAGCCGCGCACTAACTCGGCATCAGCGCCGACGTAAACCGTAGTAACGGTGATCGCCGCGATGTCGCTGCGCGGATATTGCCGCACATTCAACGTCTTCATCGCTTGTAATCCCGCGATGAGGATGACGAAGCTGACTACAATCGCCAGTACGGGGCGCTTGATGAAAAGATCAGTGAATGATGTCATTTCGCTAACAATTCGTCATTCCGAGCGGAGCAAGGCGCAGTCGAGGAATCCCGTGGCGTCACGTCAAAGTCATTCAACGGGATCCCTCGACTTCGCTCGGGATGACAGTGGCTTCGTTCGTCATTCGTCATTCGTGCTTCGTCATTCACCTCACGTATCCGGCGGTTTCGGATTCAGTTCCGGTTTGGGCGCAAGATCGTTGTTTACTGTCACAGCCGTTCCGTTCCGCAACTTAAAGACTCCGGTGCTCACAATTGTTTGATCCTCTTTCAATCCTTTCGTGACCGCGACGAAATCACCACGTGCTTCGCCGATCCGCACAAACTGCTGTCGAAGCATATCCGATTCCTTGCCCGTTTTCGGGTCCTTCTGTTTCTCGATCACAAAAACCGAATCGCCGTATGGCGCATAAGACACAGCCGATCCAGGAATCACGATCGTCTTTTTTGTCTCCGATAATGCAACTTCGACCTTCGCGAACATCCCTGGATGCAGCGCGTGATCCGGATTTTCTAACGTCGCCTGCAACGGCACGTTGCGCGTGACCGCGTCCACCATGGAATTAATCGCGGTCAATTTTCCTTTGAACTGGCGGCCCGGGAACGCGTCGGAAAGGACCGTTACCTCCAGACCTTTCGACAGCTTCGAGAGATATTGTTCGGGCAACGCAAAATCGACGTAGAGCGGATCAAGCGCCGTCAGCCCCACGACCTGCTGACCCGCGTTGATCATTTGGCCAACGTTCACCTGGCGAATACCAAGCTGCCCATCGAACGGAGCGATAACCGTTTTCTTTGCAATGCTGGAACGCATCTGATCTACAACAGCGTTCATTCGCCTGAATTTTGATTGCGCAGAATCAAGCTCGGCGCCTGAAACGACTTTCTTCATGGCGAGGTCGCGGGCTCGTTCGAGGTCCGTCTTCGCCAGCTGCGCGTCAGCCTCTGCAGATCGCAAAAGTGCCTCCTCTTGTGACGCGTCCAGCTTCATGAGCACCTCACCCTTTTTTGCCACGGCGCCACTATCGAAACTGATCTCGCTCACAACCCCTGCGAGTTCTGTGGAAACAACTGCGCCTTGGACAGCGCTGACCGATCCCACCGCTGTCAGTCTCGGAGCCCAGTCTTCATCTTTCACTGATGCGCTCGTAACAGTCGTCGGCGGAGGCCCCATTTTAGCGGCCATCGCGCCCATGACGCGAATCTGCAACGCCTTCACGTCGATCAGCAAAAGAAACAGCGCCAGGAAGGCAAAAGCCGCGGCAGAAGTTGTACGTCCGGAACGAAATCGTCGAAACGCCACGAATCCGAACCAGACAAGCAGCGTGCTCACGGCACCAATAACAACGATCATCATTGCGGTCTTGACGACGATCAGCCCGATCACTGCAACGACGAACAGAACGGTGAACAACATCGGCCAGATCCAGCGGGTCCGACGCTTTCGCTTTTGTTCGACAGTACTTGGTTTCAAAACATCATGCATAAGCGAGTTCTGCCTCCGGTTTGAATAAACAGCTCCATAGTCTGCGTGTTACCTGCAATTGTCGCTCCCTCCGCTCCGTCGCAGTCATTTCCTGCGGACGCAGCACATCGAGCATTAACATACCGCGAGCGACCGCGAAAATTAACTCCGCCAATTCGATTGGCAACAGGCCCCGCGTCGTGTTTTGGCCCTCCGGCGCTTTGCTGATAAGCTCGGTGACGCCGTCCATCGCAGTTTGCAAAACGTCGCGCACCAGATCGGCGACCTGAGGATTCCGTGAAGCTTCCGAATATAAATCGACCACGAACGCGGAGACCACTGGGCTCTCCTCTTCGCAGCAATGAGCCGTGAACAGGATTTCTAGCGACTCGAGCAGCGTGGGCGCCTGTTTGGCGCGCTGCAGCACTTCGGAGATCTCTTTTTTATGGCGATCCGCCATTGCCGAGATGACCGCCTCTTTGTTTTCGAAATAGCGGTAGATCAAACCGACGCTGATCCCGGCCTCGGCGCTGATGTCGTGCATGCTGGTTTGATGAAAACCATGCTTGGCGAAGCAAACGAGAGCTGCATCGAGGATCTGACAGCGCCGATCTGGAAGGGAGTCTGTTTGGATTTGCGACATAGAAGCGAGACAATGAATGAACGTTCATTCATTGTCAAATCCGTGAGCAATATTACGTAGGAAATGGGCGCTTTATGTTTTCAAAAACACGGGTCGGCGAACGGCGATAAGGACGTCGGGCCAAACCGAAAGCTTCGGCAGTCGGGGAGCGTGATGCCCCTCTATTTCTCGATCTCTTTCGACACGGCGTTCAGGATTTCGTTTCCCACGCCGGTTTCACGGAGTGCGAAACAATCGGAGCCGGTTGCGTTGCCGGGTCGAACCCAGCGAACGGATCGGGCGTCGGTTGCCCGATGAACTGGAAGATCGCTGCAGCGATACTCAAAATAAATGTGGCAAACACCGCTATTTCCATCGCGCCGCGGCCTTTTTCTTCCGAGCCAGCCAGGATCCCGTATATCGAGTGATCGTTTTTCATAATTTTAAGACGCCGCGGACTTCCCGCTTTGTCTGTTGGTTGTTGATTGCTCATGATCGGTTTGGAAAGTTGGATGCCGCCAGCTCGTGAATTGGATTCAAATAACTGTCATGTTGAGGTTTCCCGACACGTTCGGCGTGATTTTTTGGTGCGGGGATGACACAAATTCGCTTGGCCCGCACCGATGGTAGGGTCGGCGCGCTGCGCCGACCGGACGCCGCAGCGCGGCGTCCCTACCGTTGTTTTGACACGCATTGATTTTGAGAGACCTACAAACGATGTCATCAGCAGCGGAGCGAAAACACCCAGCCACTTTGACTGGACTCGATTCGATTATTTCGACCCGCTGTGTTGCATTCGGTATCCAAATGCAGTGTCCAGCTCTTGAAGTAGCCGGGTTCTTCGCTGCGCTTAGAATGACAGAATAGGACTCATGCAGACTCTAAACACGGACCCAGGATTAACCCGCGACTTTCCCCCGAACACGCGCTATCTGATCGGTGTCTCCGGCGGCCGTGATTCCATCGCGCTGCTGCACTGGTTGATTAACTTCGGTTACGAGCGGCTAATCGTATGCCATCTGAATCATCAATTGCGCGGACGATCAAGCGATGCCGATGCGCGGTTTGTGAACAGGCTGGTCGATCGCTACAAGCAACAGATGCTCGCCCCGGCACGCACGCGGCCACGCAACCGAAGCGCTCGCCGTACAACGGCCAGCGGCATTGAATTTGTCTGCGGTTCTGTAAACGTCCGCGCGCTCGCGAAGCGAAAGAAGATGTCGATCGAAGCTGCGGCGCGTGAAGCGCGTTACGCGTTCTTTGCTGAAACCGCACAGCGCCGAAACTGCAGAACGGTCTTCGTCGCGCATCACGCCGATGATCTGGTCGAAACCTTTCTGATCAATCTGTTTCGCGGCGCCGGCAGCGCCGGCCTTTCTGCGATGCGGGGTATTTCTACTCGGCGAATCGACGGCATCGACCTAACGATCGTGCGGCCGTTTCTTTGGGTCTGGCGCAAAGAGATCGACGATTACGTCAGCGAGTACCGGTTGCGATTTCGCGAGGATGCTACGAACAAAAATCTCACACCGCTGCGCAATCGCATTCGACATCGGATCGTTCCGTATCTGGAGAGAATGCTTGGCCGCAACATCCGACAGAACATTTGGCGAACAGCGATGATTGCTGCCGATGAAGAGAAATGGATCGAGAGTGAATTGAGTGATTCTACACATGCAGATCTCTCCGTGGTGAAGCTTCGCGCGTTGCCGATTGCGCTTCAGCGGCGCACGCTTTTCAAATGGTTGCGGGCGCAAAATATAGCTGACGTTGGATTCGATGCGATCGAGCGCGTTCGTTCGCTCGTCGATTGTGACTCTCGAATCGCAAAAGTGAATCTTCCGAAAAACCGACACGCGCGGCGCCGCTCGGGGAAAATTTTTTTGGAGTGAGCAATTACTGGAAAATCACATCAGCGGT
>DASYSX010000097.1:0-3078 GCA_036002955.1 Candidatus Udaeobacter sp.
CAGACCAATCGGCCATGCCGCTTCATGTTCCTCGGCTGTACCCGCGAAGAATTCACGATGCGTGCCCAGCGAAAACCAGAGGCCGAGAGCGTACCCAATCAAAAGTAAAAGCGAAAGCGCGAGGCTCAATTCTTGATTCAATCCGGCTTTGCCTAACGCCTCGTGCTCCGCCACGGCAGAGGGAATCAGAAGCGCTATTGTGGCGAGAAAAAGCAAGCCGGCTTGAAATCGCGCGGCGACACGGTTGAATTCCTGAACGTGATATCGGAGACCGCCGAGCAGGAAGGATGTACCCAACATAAACAAAGAATTGGTCACAATCGCGCCGGCGACGGATGCTTTCACCAGTGTGTATTGTCCTGCCTGCAAAGCAGCGATGGCAATGACAAGCTCGGTTAAATTTCCAAGCGTTGCGTTAAGCAGACCCCCCACCGAATCGCCCGTCTTTGCCGCGACTGATTCCGTCGCATGACTCAGCAGAACAGCCAACGGCAAAATCGCGAGTACCGAAAGAACGAAATGTAGCGTGTGCGCTTCGTGATTGAATTTCTCCGCTGCTAAAGCGATGGGAACAAACACAAGCAGCCAAAGCAGTGGGTTGCGACGGATTTCGTGCAGGAGCAGCTTCATGGGAAGTTGATCTTATTTTCCACAAACGTTTACAATCGTGAATAGGACTAAAGTCCAATCGACTGCTTGGGCGGAGTTGGCTGACAACACCACTGCCGGCCGCAAACCAGCCAGGATGAGCGCACCAACAATCTGGAAATCGAACGGGTCTCGTGCGGTTTCTCGAATGGGCGACGATCAATGCGGCAGAACTGTAGGGCGTCTGTGTCAGTCCCGAAGGCTTTCGGGATTCACAGAAACGCCCTACAATTATTGCGATTTCTGTTGCCGTGGCTCGAAGAGCGAAATTTCGCCGCTGACCAACTCGCTGAAGCGGCTCAGTACCCGCCGCCCCAGCGATATTGCCACGCGATGCCAAAGGCTTGGAAGTCGTGCTCGCGACGCGCGTTGTAGCCACTGATGCTGTAGAGCTTCACAGATTGATAACGATTCACCGGCAGCACCAGCGTCGCTCCGAAACGAATGCCTTGCAGTTCAATGTCGCTTTCCACATCGTCGACGCTCGTGCGTCCGCCTTTGAAATAACCGGCGTTGAGCGCGACCCAGCCTCCGGGCGCGAAAGTGTAGCTGAGGCCTGACTGCACAGCATAAAGCGGCGCCACCTCGCGCATCTTGCCTCCAAAAAAATCGCCGTTGTCGGTGTAAAAAGTAATTCCAGGAGCAAGCTCAACCGTCCATCGCCCGAATGCTTTCGAGAATCCGATCTCCGGTTTAAACGACCAGCGGTTGGTGCCGATGTTCACGAGCTTCTCCCCGTCGTATTGACTAAACGGCGCAGTCACGCGCAGACTCATACCGAAGATGAAATCCTGATGGTAGTTCTTGAACTCCGCCGCGGTCAGCGCGGGTGCGCCAACGAAATTCATCGAAAGGCGAAATGCCGTATCTGCAAAACCGTCGACATTGCGCGTATGCGGCAGACCGAACACGAGACCCTTCGCGGCGATCGAGGCGTAGGGCACGATGAGACCAAACTGCCCGGTCTGACCAAATGCCCCGAAAGTGGTGGCGAAACCGAGGACGCCGAAATGCGATTCGTTACTCACGTTCTCCAGCGGTAGCGCCGGATCGGTAAGCACGGTACCCGATGCATGACCATATCCGGCGATCACGAAATTAAGGCCCACCGGTGAGTTGCTGTAAGCGCGCGGCTCGAGATCCTGGGCATGAAGCGTCGTTCCCAGTACGCCGATGAACGTGCCTACCGCGGCAGTGACAAGGCGCATGATTCTTAGCTCAGTAGTTATTCACTAATATCCCTCGCCGGATGACCAGCGAAGCCGATGTGATCATTGGGCGAAGCTATCAAGGAATATCAGCAGCGTCGATAAGACCAAGGTCCGATAGCGTCCGATAGCCGCGCAAACGCACGGTTGCGACATTCCATTTCGTGAAATGATTCGCCCGCCCGGGTTTAGGAGAAAAGGGTTGACCTTTTTGCTGAAATGCCCGCTCGATGCGGAAATGAAAACCAAAACCGTTGCATTGAGTTTGGGATTAATTTTAGCCGCTGCGGCGTTGTACGCGGCTAATCCGATGGAGGGCACGTGGAAGTTAAACGAATCGAAGTCAAAGCTGACACGCGGCACCACCAAAAATACGAAGGTGGTATATGATTCAAAGAGGCTGGGGATGGGCAGGTGGGACGTAACCGGTGAGGGCCTCGATGCAGACGGAAAACCGGTCCATTCCGAGTGGAAAGGGAAATTCGACGGCAAAGATTACGAAGTAACTGGCGATCCCAATTCAGATATGCGTTCGTACACGAAGGTAAATGATCAGACTCTCAACATTACCGTGAAAAAGGGCGGCAAGGTGACCGCCACAGGCCGCATAGCCGTCTCTGCCGATGGAAAAAGCCGGGTCGTGACGCTGAACGGAACCACCGCGAAAGGGAAAAAGTTTTCGAACACGGCCGTTTACGACAAAGGATGATCCGTTAGGCAGCACTGAGATTCGTAAATGAATCGCGGAGTTCATTAGGTCCGCCGGCCTTTCTCTGACATAGACGTCACTGCGTCAGCCACACGCATGCGCCTAACCGCTATGCGCGAGCCTAACCACTTGCCCGTCCCCTTTACCTGTCATAATCGACGAACCGCTCGGCAAACCGCGCCGCATCGCAAATGCCTGCCGTATAGGACTTAAGTCCTACACGTGAAGCGCCTGCAGTGACCGATAATATCGGCACAATGAAAAAACCTTTCACGCTTCTGGCGTCTAGAGAGGGACGAAAAAAGTTGGAGTTTGTCTTGCCGGTTGATAGCCGCGGTCGAAATGATTTTCGCGCAGCAAAGGTGTTGCTCAGGAGGAGGCGAGGCTACGGCAGAAAGTCGGGGACAGTTATGCTCGGAGATTAGAAGACGACGTGCAGGAAGCGGTCGAGCAAATCGCCCAACGGAATCATGGTCAGGACCAGCGGGGCAACAGGCGCGAGCGAGATTACTG
>DASYSX010000098.1:0-2711 GCA_036002955.1 Candidatus Udaeobacter sp.
ACCTCCACCGCAAAAAGTGAAAGCGACAGGCCGTACGCCTTGCGCCAGGAACGCGCATCCGCGTTATCGACTCGCGCGCTCATTTTCCCAATGACAACATGTTCGCGAATAAGCGATAAGCTCCCGGCACTCCTGCGGGCAACTGCCGAAACCACGAATAGCTGGTGTAGACAAAGAAACCTTTGCCTGATTTCGCAACCAGCAGACCGCCGTCGAGTGGTTTTTCCTTTGGATCGTTGCACGACAGGATCGGTGTCCATGCGGAATCCCACTTGTTAGGGAAATAAAGTCCGCGTTCCTGAACCCATCCGTCGAAATCTTTCGGCGTGATTTTATTGGGGATGTTCATGAGCGGATTATCCGGCGCCAGAACGCGCACCTGTGCATTCTCGTCAGTGACGCGGTCGCGTGAAATCTCCAATGGATACGGCCCGAACTGATTCGTCTTAAGATCCGCGAGCGTGTTGTACTGCGCGATGACAACTCCGCCTTCGTTTACATACGCAAATAATTCAGGCAACCAGTTCGAAATTCGGTCTTGCGTGTTGTAGGCGCGTATGCCCAGCACGACGGCAGAGAACTGCGTCAGGTTTTTCGCGGTGATTTCGGGTTCGCTCAAGATCTTCACTGAATACCCGATTTGTCGCAGGCTTTCCGGAATGTCGTCGCCGGCGCCGGGAATGTAACCGATGCGGTCGCCTTTCTTGCGGATATCTGCGCGAACGAGTTTGGCTTGCGCCGGTGGCATCAGCGTCTGCACGCCGATGTGGGGATAGGAAATGCGCACGCGCTCAAGCGAATAGTCGCGCCCGTCGATCGAAACGATTGCTCGCAACGAACCTTCACCATTTTCATTGGGTGGTTTGATGCTAAACGTCCCCGCCATCTCAGCATCGCCGGCTTTCAGGTCTACCGGGATAGAGGCCGGAGAGATTTCCCATCCCTGCGGTGCAGTCAATTTGAGTTCTCCTTTCACAGGGCCGGTGGCTGCGGTGACGTGTACTGAAACGGTCTTCGATTCATTCGTAGGGAACACCAGCACGTTGTTCGTCATGTTCGCGAAAACTGGAGGCGCAATCACTAATGACCGCGGCACTTCGCTGGGCACGCCATCAACTGGGCGGTACTTAGTATCAACGGTGTACCGCAGTTCCTGCCCGCTGACTTGCAAAACTACCTCGATCGGAAGAGCAGGGGGATTCTCGGGCAGACCGATAAGCTTTTGATCGTCGACCGCGAAGGTGCCGAGCGTTTCGGGTTTGCGAAGCCAGTACGGCTGCGAATACGGAGCATTATCGGGAATCCTGTACGACAGATCTTTCGTGACGAGCTCGTTCGACGGAAGCGCCGCGTCGATCTTGTTTGAATCGCCACTGTTGGGAAATCGCGCTTCTTGCAGTGTGACTGGAATATTAGAGCGATTGATTGCGTCGAGTTTTATTGTTGCGGTTTGGCCAGGTGTAAACGTTTCCGTCGCAGTCGAGGCTTCCACATGCAAGCCGAGACATGCAGCGATTATTTTGTCGACCTGTGCTTTTTTTTCCGCGATCCAGGAGTCATCTTGAATTCCGCTCATCGCCTGCCGTAACTTCAACAAGTCGGGCACCGACGCAGCCGGATCGGCGGGATTGAACTTCGAAATGATCTGACGCAGTTGTGCGGCAACGGATTCGGAATCCGCAACGCGCGACCACGTGGTGTCGATGCCTTCGAAAAGCGAGGTCGTCATCGGCTGACCTTTCAACGGCTTGAAATATTCCTTTCGCTCGCCGCGTCGCGGCGCGCCGCCGACGCCCTGGCTTTTGTGCATACTGATACTGGCCGCTGCGATTTCCGTGTACGCTTTGCCGAGAAGGGGATTGTAACCGCCGGCTTCCATGGCCGTCAGACCAGTTGGGTCGAATGGAAGATTGCGATTGGTAAAGAAAAACGGAGACGTGTTCCAAACCAGCCGCGTTGCTTGCCACGGCTTCACAAAAGTCAGTTGCTCTCGAAAACGATTTGGGTCGGCCGCGGCCGAGAACGCTTCCTGCGCGAGAATCGCCGACGCCGTGTGATGGCCATGTGTCTTTTGATCCTCGGGACTGAAGCGGGTCACTATCACATCCGGTTGGAAATTCCGGATTACCCACACGATGTCGGCCAGAATTTTGTCGTGACCCCAGATGCGCAGCGTTTCGTCAGCCGTTTTCGAAAAGCCGAAATCGATCGCTCGTGTGAAGAATTGCCTGGCGTGATCGATGCGCCTGGCATCGAGCAATTCCTCTGTTCGAATAACGCCGAGCCGCTCGCCCAATTCCGGGCCGATAATATTCTGGCCGCCGTCCCCACGCGTCACCGAAAGATAAGCGGCGTCATACAGTGAACCGTTCGCCCAGAACGCCATTAGATTTGTATTTTCGTCATCCGGATGCGCCGCGATGTAAAGAACGCGGCCAAGCACATTGAGCTTTTGTAGTGCGAGCTGAATCTCGGCTGCATTCATTTGTTCTGGAGACAACAAAGGCGGCGCATCGGCAGAAATCGCCGTGCCGGCGACGGCGAGAATCGCGATCACAACGGCCGCACGCCAACAGCGCTTTCTGTAGCGGCGGTCTGTGACCGACGATCGCACGCTGCTATGGTGCATCACGTGCAACGGCGCACTTTCCGGTGAGCGTCCCATCGAGGCTATCGTCCCAAGTCCGAGATAGCCCGCGTCATTTGTTGAT
>DASYSX010000099.1:0-4029 GCA_036002955.1 Candidatus Udaeobacter sp.
GCTCGATCAGATCCAGAACCAGTGCGGTGGTCCCAATCTTCATGGCTGTGGCCCATTCGCTCATGTTGGAATCGCCCAGGATCACGTGAAACCGGCGGTAACGACTCGCGTCCACGTGCGGCTCATCGCGCGTATTGATCAGCGGCCGACGATTCATCGTGTCGATGCTTACGATCACGCTGAAAAAATCGGCGCGTTGCGAAATCTGATAGATTCCCGGATCACCCTGGCTGCTCTCACCCTCAATTCCCATTTTCCCCGCGCCGGAGAAAATCTGGCGAGTGACAAGAAACGGCAGGATGCCGGCGACAATCCGATCCCACGGGATATCGCGGGTCATGAGATAGTTGTCATGACAACCGTAACTGTGGCCGGCAAAATCGGTGTTGTTCTTGTAAAGGCGAACCTCGTAGCCGGACGGTAATTTTAGGTTTCGGCGGCGCGCGCACTCGGCGAGGATGCGCTCGCCCGCTTTGTCCTGGGCTGCGATCTGCTGCAGAGTTGAGCACTCTGGCGTCGAATATTCCGGGTGCGCGTGATCGTTGTAGAACCGAGCGCCGTTTGAAAGTACAAGGTCGCTTTTTATTTCCTCAAAGCTAAGTGGACGACGTTTGTCGATCTCGTAGTAAGCCGATTCGTCAGTGTCCTGAAGTAATTCCCTTGCGCGAAATCCGCGGGCGTCGAGGTGCGGATCCTCGAGATCATAATCCCATTTCATCAGCGCGCCGTGGTCAGTGTAACGGCGCACCAACTCGATCGATTCGGCCACCACATCCACCGTCTCCGCACCAGACAGTGTGATGCCGTACTCCGTCTCCAGCCCAAAAACGCGTCTCATTCGATCCCTTCTCTCCTCATCGTGCCCCAAGACCCGAAAACTGTACTCGATGGTTCTGTAGGGGAAGCTGACAGCTTCCCGGGTGGGGTTCGTTGATGAAATCCAAATAATATGGCCAATCGTCTGCCTTCTGAACAAACCCGTGTCGCACCGGATTATCCTTCACATAAATCCATTTGCTCCGCAGATTTTCGTCGGAACGTAGCAGGCGATCGAAACATCCGCGCTGCCATTCCCATCGTTGTAAACCAAGCCGCTTTGGCAATACGCGCTTAAACCCGTGCGAGAAATCTCCGACGGTCAAGTCTCGATCCTGGGCGGGCGCAACAACCCAGTGAACGTGGTCGGGCATAACAACACCAGCCAGCACATGCCATTTCTGCAGTTGTGGAACGGCAGTTTTGATGGCTTCAAACACCTCCGGTGTTGCCAGTACTTTGCGTCGATCTTTCACACACACCGTGACAAAATAGATGATCGATTTCTCCCATGGTACGACCATCGCTGTTAAGCGTGGAGGCTCGGCCATACCCACGGGAAGCTGTCAGCTTCCCCTACAGAATCGAATCGGCGTTTCCACGCGCATTAAATCACCGACGTTGCGCGCATGCGGGACTCCGACACCGGCCTAACCGGTGAAATCTTCACGACGTTTTCTGGATCGTAATCGATCAACTTGAGCCAATCCTCGGTAATGTCGGTGGCCGGGAAAATGTCGTTCTCCGCGTACTCGGCGTTAAAGGCGAGTTGCAAGTCCGTTTCCCGAATTCCCTGGTCCTGCTGAGTTCCAATGGCCCGTTTAATCGCGATCGCTTTCGCGCGCTCCACAATCGAAGCGATGATCGCGCCGCTAATGAGATCGCTGCGGTAAAGCGTTTCTTTCCGGCCGCTGCGCAAGGTTACTTCTAAAAATTTATTTTCGTCACGACGGGTAAATTGCCAATCAACAAACCGTTCGATCAAGCGTTCGATCGACGCGCCGATTCCATCGGCTTCCTTCGCGAGCACACCATCGTATGGCAGATTGTCGGTGAGATAGATGCGGTAAATTTCGCGTGTGCCGTCCTTGTCCGGGCGATTGACTTTAATTTTTCGGTCGATTCGTCCCGGACGCAAAATTGCGGGATCGATCAGGTCCGCGCGGTTTGAAGCGAGAATGATCACGACATCATTGAGCGAATCAATTCCGTCCATCTCCGAGCAAAACATCGGCACCAGTGTGGAAAGAATGTTCGAGTGCCGCGATGCGCGTCGTGTGCCGAGAATAGATTCGGCTTCATCGATGAAAACGAACGGCATAAAACCCTCTTTTCGTTTCTCGCGCGCAGTACTAAAAATTTCGCGCACCATTCGTTCCGATTCGCCTACCCACATGTTGAGGATCTCCGGACCTTTCACGTGCATGAAATATTCGCGCATCTCGGACCCACTTTTCGCGCCGAGTTGCTTCGTCAAATTGAATGCAGTCGCCTTGCCAATGAGCGTCTTGCCGCAGCCCGGCGGTCCGTAGAGAAGAAAACCTTTCGGCGTAGCGTGCTGAAATTTCGTGAAAAGATCAGGATGCAGGAGTGGCAACTCGATCGCGTCCTTGATTCCTTGCAGCGCCATTTCCTGGCCGCCGACTTTTTCCCACGGCAATTCTGGCACGGTATCGAGATAATACTCGTCGGACTTTGTGCTGGAGAGCATCTCCAACGCCATGCGATAATTGGAATCGACGCGCACTTCGTCGCCCGATTTCAAATTGGAGTGGACAAGTTCTGAGGAGCGCTGCAGCACCATCGAATGCAAGCCGTGTTCCGAGCCCACCCGCAATCTGTCTTTGCCAATTACCTCAGTGATTTTTGTCACCGGCCCGGCTGTCTCGAATCCCAGATCACCGACAATGACGAATGCTTCGTTCACCAACACGCGGGTACCTTTTTTTAACCTCGATAGCGGTATCCGCGGATCGACATTGCAATAATAATCGGCGCCGCCCACGACGATGTGCGCTGTCTCTTTCGAAGTGGCGCCGAGAAACGTGCCGATCCGGTTCGCGGGCGAAGTCACTTTTTTAACGACTTCCTCGAGCTTCTCAATCATCCGACGCGCCTCAGTCATCGTCTCCTGCTGATCGAGAATCTGTGGGCGCAGCTGCAACAATTCGCGCCGAACTGGGTCGCCCGGCGGCAGTGATCCGATCATTTGATCGAGTGAATCAAGAAGAGTTTCCCGACTGGGGTCTCCTTCCCCTCCCTGCAATCCCTCACTGCGCTCGTCGCTCATTTGGTTTGGGTCAATCCGCCGAACCGAGTTAAGTATACCGTCATCACGCGTGTTCGCAATGTTCGACGCTATGCATCTCCGAAATGTTCAACCGCGACGTTCGCCGTGTTGTTGCGAAAAAGTGATGACGACTGCCAATGTGTTTTCGATAACAGATTCGAAGGAGGCCAGCACCGACTGAACAGTTGCGACTGAAGATGTGCGCCTTTACACTCTGTTTCTTTCGCTGGAGCCTTAGCTCAATTGGTTAGAGCGCCGCCCTGTCACGGCGGAGGTTGCGGGTTCGAGCCCCGTAGGCTCCGGTCTCTCAGTGCCATCTTTCTGCCGCCGGTGCTGGAAACAAAGTCGGTTCTGCGCTAAACTGGCCGCCAGCGTTTTCCCCCTGTGCAACACAACGAAGACTATGTGCTCGGAGTTCTCCAGGACGGAGGACTCCTCACCCGCAACCAAATCGATAGCGCCCGCTCGCGCCTGAATGGCGAGCACAGCGTGCTCGATGTTCTGATTAACGGCGGCGATCTGTCGGAGGTGGACGTCTCGCGCACGCTTGCTGCGCAAGCGCATATGGATTGGATCGACATCTCCACGATGGTCATTCCGCCACAGGTCATCCATGAGATCCGCGGAGAGGACGCGCGGCGGTTCAAAGTGATCCCAGTCGCGTTTGGTGAAACGGGCCTCGTCGTCGCAGTCGGCAACCCGTTAGACATCGATACCATCGACAGTTTGGGTTTTCTCCTTCAACGCGAGTTGGAACTGGTTTGCACGAGCCCGAAAAAAATTCGCGAAGCGTTGATCAAATATTACGGCACGGCGGATGAAGCGGCGGACGTCCTGCAAAAACAAATCGGCGAAGAAATCGATCTTGGTTTGGAACTTGGCGATGGCGCGGAAACAAGCGCAATCGATGAAGCAGACGCGCC
>DASYSX010000100.1:0-12040 GCA_036002955.1 Candidatus Udaeobacter sp.
CCTAAGTTCAGGAGCAACGCAGCCATTTCCAAAGCGTGCGTGCACGACGTCGTGAGCAGCGCCTTTTGAACGCCGGGCGAACCCTCCAAAAGACGATGGCACTCCGCAGTGAAGGGACCGTCACCGGAAAACTTCGGCGCCGCGATCGCGGTCCTGACGTAATCAAGTTCGTTGCCGGTGGCGAACGGACGATTGAAAGGAATTTGGATCACGATGGGCTTAAAGGTCTTCGACCGATCAACAAAAGCGATCCTCCCACGGGAAAAGAAACACCTTTTTCGATCAGCAACCGCTCGAGTTTCAAAATGCTCTCCAAGATTTTGTTAAGCGGTGGGCTGATTTCCAGTTCGCGCCAGCGTTGCAAATTCTGATCGCGTTTTTGTCGCATACGCGACCAAACCATAAGCGGAAACAACAACGAATTGAAAGAAGTGATTCGCTCGATTTGGAACCCGGCGGTCTCGACTTTCCGACGCAATTCACCTCGGCTATAGCGCCGTTGATGCATAGCGTGTTCGTCGCTGGCGCTCCACAAATGCCGCTGTTGCGGCACAGTAACCAGCAATCCACCGCCTGGGCGGACTGCGTTGAACATTTGGGTGAGCGCCGTGTTGTCCTCGACGAGGTGCTCGAGCACATCGAACGCGCCTGCGACATCAAATTCAGCCTCAAACGGAATCGATCGGGCATCCATCTGATATAAATCCACGCCCGGCAAACGTGCTTTGGCAAAGGCAAGTCCATCTGTGAAAATGTCGCTGCCCACGAGCCGCGTCCCTGGAAATCTTTCGCGAATACCAGCAAGCACGAAGCCCGTCCCACAGCCGACCTCGAAAAAGCTTTTAGCATCTCGAAAATAATTGCCGAGCGCCCACTGAATGAGCTGATTGCGCACGCGGAACCAGAAGTGTGCTTGCTCAATCGCAGCAAGACGCGGGAAATATTCTGGTTTGAAGCCGCCGTCCGACGCGTCCTCGGCAAATTGAAATGTCCCATCGTGCAAAGTTGGACGAAAGCTGCACTTGGGGCACATCCAGTCTTCACTTTCGAAGCGAGCTTCGCATGCGAGGCACCTTTTCATTTGTCGCTCAGGCGCAAAGCATCACTTCTCGCATTCAAGAACGATAGTCACGTACGGGATTCGCAATGGGTTCGTGTTCACCCACGCATCCACTTTATTAAAAATCCCGCCCGCAAGCTGGCGGTACTGTTCCTCCGTTCGAATGCTGCGGCCCCGGTCAATTGACATTACGTATTTGGAAAGCGCTCCCTGGTTCGGGATCCAACACGCCTCATGACAAATGAATCGTCCTTTCGTATGCAGAGCCTCATCTGCAAATTGAAGACACTGCCTTGCCTCCTGGTCGTCCAGGTGGTGTAAAAGCCCGAACGCCATCACGATGTCCGCGTCTTTAAATCGCGGATCGCCTCGGAATGATTGCGTATCGCCGACTAAGAAAGTTCCCTTGTCGCCGTAAGCTCGCCTGGCAAACGCAATGTAATCTGCATTGATGTCGATCCCTATGTAGTCGACAGCCGGAAGATAACGGAGCACTTCCGCCGAACCGCAGCCGATATCGATCACTTTATCGCCAGGTTTCGCCCGCACATGATTCCGGACGAGGCTGCGGCGTAATACATTTCCACCAACGGCAGTTGAAAATAGATTGTAGATCGATGGGATTTTCAGCCAGCCTAACAACCCAGAATCACTTTGCATGGTGGTATCCCTGAATTCGCGTTGATGCTAGAAGTCCGTGAACAAAAGTCGAGCGCGCGAGGGATATCAGTAAATACGCGGAGACAATCGCACGGTCAGTCCAGCCATTTATGAAAAGAATGTCTGGCGCCGGAAATTCTCCAACCAAGTTTTTGAAGAGTGTGCTGCACAGGATAATTACAGACGTGTACGGGCCCGATCAAATATTGTGCGTAATTACGGGCGATGCTCATGCCATCGAACATAAGAGCCGTCCACAAACCACGGCCGACAAATTCAGGATCAATCGCTGCTAAATCATAATGGGCGACACTGAGGGAATTCTTCGCCTCAATTTCCAGGGGCTTTCTCCACAGACCGTAACCCACGATTTTCCCGTTCACCTCTGCCACCAGAATCCAATCCGCCCAGCCCTGAAACGCAGAACGAACCCATTGAGCATAAATTTTCGTGGCCGTGCCGTGCGGCATTTGCGGATCTGCATGGTACCGCCCGAAATAGCCAGTAAACGCTTTCTCATTTATCTCCATGAGCGCTGAGAGGTCCGCTGGTTTCGCCCGACGGATGTTCAACTGTTCGTCTCGGCTCGGAGGATGGATCCCTTCGATAGTTGAACGGGAAAAATCGAAAACGAAATCCAGCAAAGTATCCATGAGCAGAAAGCCGCGCTGTTCCAACGTGTGGATTGTCGGCAACTCGGTGGAATGAACCTTGCAAACCACGCATTGCGTTCCGTGATCGGCGAGACGTCGCGTAAGCTCGTCGAGTAACTCCTGCAGGATTTCCGTTTTGCAATCGTCACCAGCTGCGACAGCAAAATGCTCGACGGTCCCAATCCGGCGTCCCGTTATTTCGCTGTCCCAGGGGGAATCATTGTAGACGATCAATCCTTTGATGGTTCCCGAGGCGACCCACTGAAACGCGATCGACGATTCCTTCGCTAAACTCTGGCTGATTTCGTCGAGCCAGTAGGCCCGGCGCCGCTCGGCACTCAGATCATGTAAATGAGCAAGCGGAAGGTGAGCAAACTGCGGCAGCGCTTCGCGCAAACCGCCGAGCGCCGTCGAATCCAGTGGTGCGATCATACCGCCACTCAGTCTGAAAGCCACTTGTGGAAGGAATGTCTTGCCCCGGCAATTCTCCAGCCGAGTCTCGCCGTGCTGCGATGCACGGGATAGTTGGCGATGTGCGTAGCGAGATCGAAATGTTTCGCAAAACTCTCTGCAATGCGCATCCCTGCGAGCTTGAGCGCCGTGTAAACTCCCCGGCCACTGAAATTCGGGTGGATCGCTCCAAAGTTACAATGCGTGACGTCGATGCAATGTTTGGCTTCCAAAACAGAAGCGTTCTTCCACATGGAGTAACCTACAATTTTACCATCGATCTCGGCCACAATTGTCCAATCCACCCATCCCTCAAAACCTGAACATACCCATCGATCATAAACCTTTGCGCCCGTCCCGGGCGGCATCTTGGGGTCTGAGTGATAGCGGCCAAAATAGTTCGCAAACGCTTTGTGGGCGAGCGCGAGGATTTCGGGCGCATCCTCAGGTTTCGCGACGCGAGTTTGCAAAGGCTCCGACCGGTCGAGGAGCCTGATATTTTCCAGAGGCGTACGCGACGAATCGAATACAAGATGCAGCAGCGTGTCCATCAGCAAAAAACCGTGCCGCTCCAGCGCGCGAACCACTGCGGGATCGCGGGCTTGGACTTTACATGTCAAACAGTCCACGCCGCGACGAGCGGCGAGTACGGTCACTTCGGTGAGCAGATCATCCAGCGCCTTCGAATCGGGGGCGTTGTTAGCGTGCGCAAGATGCTTCACTATCGCGATTCGCCGCTCCACTGCTTGCGTGTCCCAAGGCGAATCAATACACACGGCCAGACCATCAATACGTCCTGAGCGTCGAGACACGAATGCGAGCGAGGATTCATCTGCCAGGTCCTGAGCGATCTCGTCCAGCCAGTATGCTTCGACTTGGCCGGCTCTAAGATAAGACAAATGAGCCAGAGGTTTGTGCGCCAGCTGCGGCAGCGATTCCTTCAGATCTTCCAGTGCCGCGAAATCGAGTTCTGCAACCGTCGGTCCCGTCACGGGCTATCACTTCCTTCACCACTGATACCTCGGACAACGTACAGCGGCCGGTTCATCATCCGGAAATGAATACGGGCGAGGTATTCGCCGATTACGCCAAGAGCGAAAAGCTGCGCGCCGGAAAAGATGGCAATGAGGGAGGCGACAAACGGAAATCCCGGGATACTCCCTTGAAAAAGATAGCTGCCAATAACATAAACCAAAACGGCTATGCCAAACAATGTACAGGCAAAACCAATCATGCTTGCAAGCTGCAACGGGAGCGTGCTGAAGCCGGTCATTACGTCAAGCGCATGGCGGACCAGCTTCGCAAGAGTGTAATTTGATGGGCCGGCGTGACGTGGCCGGAAATCGACAGCTACCGCGCCGAAGCGACTGGTAGTCCAGCTCAGTAGCACATCGATGGAAACAAACGGGGAGTGATATTCAGCAAACGCCTCGCGCAATCGAGTACGGAAGACGCGGAAAGCGCTCACGTTTTTGCCCACATCACTTCCGACGGCGGTGCTAAGCGCCAGGCGGGTAATACGAGACGCGACACCCCGCAGGAACCCATTCTGCTCGGCTTTCGGTGTCCCATAAACTACGTCAAATCCTTCGTCGAGCCGCGCGAGGAGTTGCGCGATTTCTTCGGGTGGATGTTGCAGGTCGTCATCCATCGTCACGATTACTTCATATTTTGCCGCCCGAATGCCGCAGAGCAGAGCGTTATGCTGGCCATAGTTGCGCATGAGATTGAATCCACGCACCGCCGGGTAGCGCGACGAGAGTTCGGAGATTACCTCCCAGCTTCGGTCCCGGCTGCCGTCGTTGACCAGGATGATCTCGTGCTCGAGCGCGATTTGCGGCAAAACTTCGTCCAGACGACGGCACAACTCCGCGACGGAACCCTCGCCGTTGTAAACTGGTGTCACTACGGAAATGGAACGTCGCTCGCGACCCTGCATCGGTGCGTCCATGCTCAGCAAAGTGTCGGAGATTATTGGATAACCACGATTTCGTCAAAGTGACACTGACTGGCTCATCATTTTGCCTTGCCTGCCGCTGTGCCAGATGACCTAGTCTCTTCGCGTTTGCGCTCGATGTAGTCAGTCATGCAACTATTTTTCGGCACGTGCCTCTTTTTTATCGCCGTGGTTTTGCTGGCATACATGCCAGGCAAGCTGCTGCTAATTGCGCTTAAGCGGGAATTGGCCCCGCTGGAAGACGTTACTTTAGCTTGTGTTCTGGGCTTGGTGCTGTGCGGCCTTGTTTACTGGTTAATGACGTTTGCTCACCAAGGACGTTTCTACTTCGTTTGGCCGCTGATCGCTGTTGGCGCGTGTGTTTGGCTCCGCAGCAGCAAACGCAAATCGTTCTTAAGCAATTCTTCAAGTTTTGAGCAAGTTGCCCAAGGAAGGGCGACGCCGTCGCGCGACAGGTCCACATTTGTTTTAGCCGGAGTTCTGGTTCTTGGAATCATCGCATTAGCATTTTTCCCTCTTTATTACACGAATTTCACATCGCAGCCGGATGGTGCGATGCGCGTCTATCCGGTACCTGATCTGCTGTTTCATATTGCGATAGCTAACGAGTTGACGCACACCGTACCTCCGCAGGCGCCAGTGTTTTCCGGTCACCCGCTCTCGTATCACTACGGGATGGATCTTGCGGTTGCGATGTTCGCCAGGGCAACCGGCCTGAACATCCGTGATCTTACAGTCCGTTTTGTTCCGACTTTGTTCGTCGGGCTATCGATGCTGAGCGTTTTCTGCTTCTCAAGAAACTGGCTGCGGTCGGGATACTTCGCCGCACTCGTCGTATTTCTCGTTTTCTTCGGCGCAGACTTTTCCTTTATTCCCGGGTTGCTACTGGGCGAAAAAGGTGATTGGTCTCTCCGTTACTTTAGCGCGCCGGCAGTTGTAACTCTCTTCTTTACCAATCCAATCCTGCCTGGCCTGGGAGTTCTCTTTGCCGGATTATTCTGTCTTGATTCCTATATGCGCGAACGCAGCCGAGCATGGCTTTTGCTTACTGCTCTGCTGTTTGTCGCGTTAATTGAAGTCAAGATGCTGATCGCGGCACAACTCATGTGCAGCCTGGCATTGGCTGCTGTCGTTTATCTCATTATTTTTTCCAAAGCAGACTTATTCAAAATCGCCGGATCTACTGCTATTGCTGCGATTCCCCTGGTATCCTGGGTGTTGCTAAAGAACAGGAGCAACGCACAGATCGTCACAAAATTCGAGCCATGGCTGTATGTCTCGCATGCGATGCAGATGCTTGGATTGGGCAAGCTGTTGAGCGGGCCGCTTGCTTTCACGGTTGTAGCGCTGCCGATTTACCTTTTGGGATGCCTTGGGCTCCGCGTCATTGGCATTCCCGCAATCCTCACTGCGATATTCCGCCCAAAACCGGAGGGTGCTCTCCGGTTCTTGCTCGGGATTTTCGTGGTGATCGGGGTGGTTATCGCGCTGACATGCAGCTTTACGCCAGCAGGATGGACTTTCCGATACAACCCGATTAGCAGCACGTTCCTTGTGCAAAGCGAATACGTTGCATGGATTTTTGCAGTCGAAGTTTTTCAGACGTTCTATCAATGGGCTATCAGAAGAGGGATGTATCCTGCACTGGCCGCAGGAGGAATAATGGTTACTGCTGGAGGGCTCAGTTTACCTGCGACTGTGCAGCACTTCCTGGTGTGGCGCGACCCCGATCACTTCTTCGGAGCCGGCAAACCTTTCGGCAGAGAGTTGTTAACTTACAATCCGCAAACGTTGGCGACCATGGAGTTCCTGCAGAGCGATGCGCACCCGGGTGATGTGGCGGTAACTTCGGACAACCTGATCGCGCCTGTCCTTGCACTTACAAAATGCCGGGTACCGATGGGCTACTTCGCCCAGACAGCGGTAGCACGAGGCGACTACCTGAAGAGGGAGACTGCTCAAAAGAAATTTTGGGCAGCCTGGCATCAGGGAAAGATCCAGGAGGAGTTTTTGCGCGAGGTCGGAGTTCGCTACATCGTTGTGCGCAAGTCATCTGATCGTCTTCCGGCAGAAATTCCCGCCACGATTTCGAACGTGTTTGAAAACTCCGAGTTCGCGGTGTTAAAAGTAAATCCCGAACGCTTGAGCGAAACAATTCCCAAGTCCGACTAGTCCCGAACAGCGCGCTCGGAAGATTGCGCGAAGTCATTTCTCTTTCATGGCAGGCATCGTCATCAAACCGCGTGCGCGAATTTTGCATGGGCACGACTGGGTGTTTTCCAGCGAAGTGCTCAAGGTTTTCGGAAATCCCGTGGACGGCGAGGTGATTTCGCTCAAGGACGGCAAAGACCATTTGATTGGCAGCGCCATTTACAATTCGAAATCGCAAATTGTTGCGCGCCGGTTCTCGCGGCGAAGGCAGGATCTTGATAAGGATTTTTTCCAGCGCCGCATCCAGCAGGCGTCCGAATATCGGGACCGGCGAAACGTTGATGCAAAGCTGCGCCGGATCGTGTGGAGCGAAAGCGACGGTCTTCCTGGCCTGATTATCGATCGTTACGGCGATAATTTCGTGCTCCAAACGCTCACGCTGGCGATGGACATGCGAAAGGATTTGATCACGGCTGCAATTGAGCATGTTTTTTGTAGGGCAAGCGCTTCGCTTGCCGGGGCCGAGCTGGCAGGCGGAGCGCCTGCCCTACAATCATTTTGCATAATCGAACGAAACGATGTGCCGGTCCGCAAGGCAGAGGGATTGGAATTACGCAGCGGCGTTCTGCGCGGAACTCCATCGCAGATCACGATTGAAGTAGAAGGCATCGAGCTCGAAGTCGATTTTTTGCGCGGACATAAGACCGGTTTATATCTCGATCAAAAACATAATTACAGAATCGTCTCACGTTACGCGCGTGACCGGCGCGTCCTGGACTGCTTTACAAATCAGGGCGCATTTGCGTTGAGCTGTGCGCGCGCAGGCGCAACGGAAATAACCGGTGTCGAAGAAAATTTGGAGAACATCGCTGCCGCGAAACGGAACGCTGCCCGCAATGAACTAAAGGTCGACTGGATCCAGCAGGATGTATTTCAGTTCCTGCGCGGAGCTGAAAAAGCAGGTGCACAATATGATCTTATCGTTCTCGATCCACCGTCGTTTACGAGAACGAAGAGCGGCCTGCACGATGCCTTGCGCGGCTACCGAGAACTGCATATGCGTGCGTTTAAGCTGTTATCGAAAGATGGTTTGCTGGCGACGTTCTCGTGCTCGCATCACGTGGATCACGCATCATTTTTGCAAATAATCACCGACGCGCTTGTCGATGCGCGTCGTTCAACGCGTCGTCTGCGGCAGTTCGAGCAGGCTCCGGATCATCCGGTTCTGCCGACGGTACCTGAAACTGAATATTTCAGAGGTTTTCTGCTAGAGATGATGCCCGGCCGCTGAAAAAAGGAATGACGGCTTCCCAGCCGTCACATTTACAATCAACGGTTGCCCAAGCCGGCCAACGGACCGAGGGCGGGCCGTCTCCAAGTGTTCCTTGTTCTTTCGAAATTTTTGCGGGCCATCGATGGAAATCTCTGGAATTCTCGATTGAGCCACTTAATGTCCGCTACACAAACCTGAACGGCGACGCAATTGTCATGGCAGAAAACCCTCGACCGCTTGAACAAATGCTCCACTTGACCGAGGAAGAGCCGTCTGGCGAGCACTTGGATAATCAGGTGCAAAAAGCGCAGGAGCAACTGCTCCAACTCAAACGCCAGCAGGAGCAGATCGAGAAGCAAAAACGCGAACTGGAAGAGTTAAGCCGGCGTCAGGACGAATTGGAGCACGGCCGCGGGGAGATGACTGACAAACTAACGCGCGCGCTGGTTGTGCTCGAGCGCGAAGCGTACAACGCGCAAAGCAGGCTGGAACAAATCCGCGTAGCCCGTGAGAGTTTCGGCCAACACTTGGAATTGGTCGAAGCGATCGATCCAAGGAACTGGGACCCATCGGATTTGCACAAGGAGCTGAGCCGCGCATTAAGCACCGTCGACGACGCCCGCACGGAGTACAACGAACACCGCAGCCGGTTGCAAGCAGGCGGCAGCGGTAACGGCGAGCAGTCGTTGCCCGATGCTACCCCGGGCGCTTACGAAAACCCCGATGGGCGCTCATTTTCCGAATGGTTGCAGATCGGCCTCGCGCTCACTTTGCCGCTGATCATCTTTGGCGTGATTGCCATCGCCATTTTTGCCTGGCTGGCCAGTCGGTGATGGCGATGTTTGGGCGTTCGCGCAAACCGGCCCCGCCGCTTCGCCGCAAGCAACAAGAGATAGCGCAACAAGAGGCGCAGTTGCGCGAGAAGGTCCAAGGCCTTCAGCGCATCGTCACCCAATCGCGGGCGCCTGCTAAGAAAAAATCTTCACCGCGGAAGCCGGAGCGCAGCGCAACCAACGATGTTGCCGAAAAACGATTTCACGTCTCAATAGCAATGGAAGTCCCACAGGGGTTGGACGTCGATCGAAGGAGCAGGCGGCCTCGTGCAATGCGGAAAGAGCGTCGGCAGGGCCGGTTCGTCTTTCTGATTCTTTTAGTCGCATTAGGATTCGCGGTCATGTTGCTCATCAGCCATTTGCATCCCTGAGCGCCTGACATGGCCGGAACTTCGGATCTCGATGTCGCGTACGTTGCAAGACTTGCGCGGATCAATCTCACGGAAGACGAAGCGAAAATTTTTCAGAAACAACTCGATGACGTACTGAAGTACGTGGAGAAACTTCGCCAGTTGGACCTCACCGGTATTGACGCCACCGCGCACGCGCTGCCGGTTTTTAACGTCTTCCGCGAGGATGCAGCGCGCGACTGGTTCACCGCAGAGCAGGCGTTACGCAACGCTCCCAGGCAAGCAGGCGGCCTTTTTATTGTTCCGAAAGTGGTGGAATGATCGGGAAGGAGTTGACAGCTGCGAGCATCGGCGAACTGCAATCGCTGCTGCGTCGCCGCGAAGTGTCGCCGCGCGAAGTAATCGATGTTTTGCGCGAGCGCGTTGCAGAAGTCGATGGAGACATCGGCGCATATCTATCACTCGATATCGAAGCTGCGTTGAAACAGGCGGAGCACGCGAACGTTGATCTTCCTCTCGGCGGGATTCCGATTGCCATCAAAGACATCATCAACGTGATGGATCAGCCGTGCACGTGCGCGTCGAAAATCTTGAGCGGCTATCGTGCGCCGTACGACGCCACGGTGATTGAAAAATTGCGCGCAGCGGGAGCGATTCCATTCGGTAAAACGAACCTGGACGAGTTCGCCATGGGCTCGTCGACGGAAAATTCCGCGCTGAAATCGACGCGCAATCCGTGGGATCTGTCGCGCGTGCCGGGAGGATCCAGTGGCGGTTCGGCAGCAGCCGTTGCTGCAGATGAAGCCTTCGGCGCGCTGGGCTCCGACACTGGTGGTTCGATTCGGCAACCGGCTGCCTTATGCGGTGTAGTTGGGCTCAAGCCAACTTACGGACGGGTTTCTCGTTTCGGCCTTGTGGCGTTCGCTTCGTCACTCGACCAGATTGGACCGGTAACAAAAACCGTGCGTGACGCGGCGTTGGTCATGAACGCTATCGCCGGTCATGACTCGCAAGATTCCACATCCCTTAACGTGCCCGTTCCGGATCACGTAGCGAGCCTCGGAAATGATTTGCACGGCGTCCGGTTGGGCCTGCCGACGGAATACATGATCGAAGGAATCAATCCGCAGGTGCGAGCTGCAATCGATGCCGCGGTGAAGCAGCTCAATTCACTGGGAGCGGAGATCGTTGAGGTTTCGTTGCCCAGCACTGAATACGCGGTCGCGGTTTATTACATTATTGCCACTGCGGAAGCTTCCGCGAACCTCGCTCGTTTCGACGGGGTGCGTTACGGGTATCGGGCTGAAAATCCTAAAGACGTTCTCGATCTTTATGGCCGCACGCGTGAGGAGGGGTTCGGACCGGAAGTGAAACGGCGAATTATTCTTGGCACTTACGTTTTGAGCTCCGGTTATTACGACGCCTATTACTTGCGCGCGCAAAAAGTGCGCGAGCTGATCCGGCGGGATTTCCAGAAGGCTTTTGAGAAAGTCGATGCTGTAATCTCGCCGACATCGCCCGTAGCAGCATTCAAGTTGGGCGAACGCGTCGCAGATCCACTGCAAATGTATCTCGCCGACATTTTCACCATCGCAGCCAACCTGGCTGGCATCTGCGGAATCAGCCTCCCATGCGGTTTGGCCGAAGTCGACGGACATCAATTGCCGATCGGTTTGCAGTTGTTAGGCAAACCGCTGGACGAAGTGTGCATTCTGAAAATCGCGCATGCCTACGAGCAAAGCACAGACTGGCATAAATCGCGTCCTCCAATTGCGTCGAAGGCGCCGAAAGTCTAGCAAGCTCGGCGCAATAGGTCGGCGGTTCGTCTAAGTCCTCGAAAGCGGCGGAGTACCGCCGCACTCCAAAACGCAAGCGATAAATTGCGGTTGGATGGCGGCCACGTTTTGGAGTGCGGCACTGCTGTGCCGCTTTTCAATCGCTGTTGGCTATGTTTGTCTTTAGCAGCTCGTTAGGCGCGTCGCTCCCGAATCGATTGCAGGATTTCGGCGATGGCATCGGCGCGCGGTTTGGGGCCAAGATTGCCTTTGCCATGGACGCGGACGCTGACGGCGTCGGCTTCCATGTCGCGTTTTCCAATCACAAACATGGTGTGCACTTTCATTTGCTCGGCGCGCTGGATTTTCCCGTTGATCTTATCAGGGCTTTCGTCGATTTCTGCGCGCACCTGATGAGTGCGCAATTCGTTCAGAATCGATCGCGCGTAATCGAGTAACTTCGCGTCATCTCCGATGGTGAGAATGCGAACCTGCTCGGGAGCCAGCCAGAGCGGGAAATTTCCGGCGTAATGCTCGATCAAAAATCCGATAAACCGCTCATGAGTGCCAAGCGGCGCGCGATGAATACAGATCGGAATCTTGTCCGTATTATCCCGATCTTTGTAGCGAAGATCGAAACTGCGCGGCTGCGCAAAATCGACCTGGTTGGTGGCGATGGAAAACTCGCGTCCGATCACGCTCCACGCTTGGACGTCGATCTTCGGCCCGTAAAACGCCGCTTCGTTCGGCACTTCGACATAATTAATTCCAGAATTCTTTAAAACGTTGCGTGTCATCTCTTCGGTTTGCTTCCATAGCTCCGGCTCATCAACAAATTTCTGCCCGAGCTTGGATGGATCGTGCGTCGAAAAGCGCAT
>DASYSX010000101.1:0-10556 GCA_036002955.1 Candidatus Udaeobacter sp.
CGCATTGTACTATCTCGCCGAATTCGGATTGAAACGGTGAAGCTGTAAAATTTCCGGATTGCGTGGAAGCATTTTTGTCGGCAGGCTGATCGCTGAACTGCCGACCATGGAGCGTCCCGCATCTGCGACACAGCCAAAGCACACAAACATTGGCGTGATCGGCCTTGGGATCATCGGTCGCGCGATCGCGGGACATCTTCGTCGTAAACAATTTTCCGTCTTCGTTTGGAATCGATCGCCGCGGCCTGTTCCAAATTTTGTCGGTTCACCCGGGGAACTGGCGGACTTTTGCAGTTACATCCAGATTTTTGTCTCCGATGACGACGCTCTCCTGCAGACGATAGAGCAGCTAAGCGAAAAGCTCACGCCACGTCACGTCATCTTTGCGCATTCCACGGTCGCCCCGGATTCGATGCGTGCCGCAGCGGACGTTGTCGAACGCCGCGGTGCGCAGTTCGTCGAAGCATGCTTTACCGGCAGCAAAGGCGCCGCTGAAAAAGGCGAGCTTGTTTACTATGTTGGAGGAACAGATGAAGCGCTGCGCCAAGGCCGTCCAATCCTTGAGGCCAGCAGCAAGGAGATCGTTCATATCGGAGCAATCGGCCAGGCCAGCGCGATAAAGGTTGCCACTAATATGGTCACCGCTGGCAGTATTCAGGCCGCTGCCGAGGCTCTCGCAGTAGTGCAAGCGCATGGTTTACCTTTAGAAAAATTTGTCGAAGCCATGCGCGTCAACGCGAGTTACTCCGGCACGCTGGCGATGAAGCTTCCAAAAATGCTCGAACGCGATTTTGCGCCGCACTTTTCCGTTAAACACATGTTGAAAGACATGCGGATCGCCAGCCAAATCGCTTTGTCGCATTATCTGGACCTCGGAGTTACTGCTGCGGCGCGCGATCAGTTGTTAGAGCAAATGCAGTGGGGCCATGGCGACGACGATTATTCCGCCGTGCTGCGCAAATATCTGCACGACCCAGGAACCGAATGCGCCAAAGAGGAACAAATTCAGGAACCGCTCGAACAATCCGAGGCTGAAGAATCGATTATCGCGTTAGCCAGCGCGGAGACGCCAACCGTCGAAGCTCAAAAACCTGATCTCGTTGCGTCGCCTGACCCTCTGCTTGGCTTCACCGGAACGGTGAATGCGACAGCCCCTGTTCCTGCTGCAGCGCCATTGCGCCGTGGGTTTTTGAAACAGCTGCTGAGTCGTTTTTCATCCGGAGAGGAATGACCCAGAGCTCAGAAACGGCGCGACTCTTCTTTGATCTCTCCGCGCGCGCTAAGCTTCGCGTCACTGGGGCTGACAGATTCCGTTTCATCAATGGTCAAATCACAAACGACCTGCGCAAGCTGAGCGAAACCGCCGCGATCGAAGCGTGCGTGCTCAATACGAAAGGCAAATTGAACGCGCACATTTTCATCACCGCGGCCGGTGACGATTTTTTGATCGATGCGGAGCCGGAGCTGCGCGAAACGCTGCGCGCACGGCTGGAACGTTACATAATTGCCGACGACGTTCAGATTGAGGATGTCACGGATGAATTCTCGCTCTTCCACGTTCTCACGGAGGAGTCGCCGGCACTCAAGTCCGGCCGGATTGTCTCGGCACGTCGCTTTGCGATGATTGGTTGGGACGTCTGGAGCGAATCCGCCCGCCAGGATCCTGTGCGACATGAATTGGCCTCGGCATATCTATTTATCGATTCCGCAGCGGCGGATGTAATGCGAATCGAACAAGGACTGCCTCGGTGGGGCCGCGAACTTACGGACGAAATTATTCCGATCGAAGCAAATCTCGAACAACGCACGATCGATTACCAAAAAGGTTGTTACATCGGCCAGGAAGTGATTTCGCGAATGAAAATGTCCGGACAAACCAATAAACGATTATGCGGATTGATCTCGCTCAACGAGACGCCGCTCCAGCGTGGAATGAAACTCGTCGCTCCTTCAGCATCTGGAAAAGAAGCCGGCTGGATCACGAGCACCACGCGCAGCACACGACTTGGAAAAGAAATCGCGCTCGCATACGTAAAACGCGGGTTCAACAATGCTGCCACGAAGTTGGAAGCACTTTCGCTCGACCCGGGCGGAGCAATTCCAGTCGAAGTCGTTTCGTTGCCGTTTCCCTGAGGAATTTCGCAGTTTTCACAAATTCTTGTCGCGATCTTAACGACTGAGCGCGGCAGTAAAATTTGAAAAAGAAATTTGTTTTGCCCTCGGGCTTTGAATTTATAGAATCCTCGTTGCTCTCCAGGCACGATTAACCTTAACCACTTTGCAGCGTCTGAAAGAAGCCTATCCCGACGACAGTTTTCATCCATCGGTAGTTCGCCACGGGACGAATCCTCTGTGGCGGACTCGGCGGCTGCGCAGCGTCGGCACGAAGGCTGCCTAACACCATGGCGAATTTCTTTCCACGCTGGACGAATTGGATACCTCTCAAGGTCGTCGTCTGCGTGATTGTCATCGTTTGTGGTTTGACTGGCGCGACATGGTATTACGCTACGCCGAAGTACACGAAGATCGGCTACCAACCGATCCAACCGGTGCCGTTCCCGCACGATATTCACGTGACCCAACTGGGAATGGATTGCCGGTACTGTCACAGTTTTGTGGAAGTGGCCGCGCAATCGAACGTGCCTAACACGGCGACGTGCATGAACTGCCACACGCAGGTGGCGAAAGATAATCCCAAACTCCAGCCAGTACAGGAGAGTTCTAAAAGCGGTCAGCCAGTTGAGTGGGTCTGGCTGTATCGCACTGTCGATTACGTTTATTACAATCACTCTGCGCACGTGAACCGGGGCATCAGCTGTTACAGTTGCCACGGAGATGTGGATGACATGTCGGTGGTTCACATCGCCAAACCCCACAGCATGGCGTGGTGCCTCGATTGCCATCGGCATCCCGAAAATTATCTGCGTCCGAATGATCAGGTTTTCAATCTCGATTGGGAACCTGACGATGTTAAGCCGGCCGAGTTTGTCGCGAAGTACGGTCAGCCAAGCGACGCGCGCGAAGATCTTTCGAAGAAGAAGCACCTCACCCAATCCGAGATCGGCCAGACGTTGAAAGAGCGCTGGAAAATCACTCCGCCAACAAATTGTCAGGGGTGCCACCGATGACTACCAGGCGAAGCCCATGAAACGCGTTTTCCATCATCCGCCTGAGCCATCCAATGGCACAAAGTACTGGCGCAGCATCGGCGAGCTGAAAGATACGCCCGAATTTCGTCAATGGTTGGAGCACGAATTTCCCGAAGGCACCGCAGAATTGAATGGCGACGAATGGTCCCGGCGCGATTTCGTGAAATTGATGGGCGCTTCAATGGCGCTGGCAGGAGTTGGCCTAACGAGTTGTCGCCGTCCCGAATTGCATCTCGTTCCCTTCACGAAAAATGTGGAATGGACGATCCCTGGGAAATTTCTTTACTACGCCACTGCGATGCCGCGGCGCAATGGCGCCATTCCGCTGATTGCCACGACGGTTGACGGTCGGCCGATCAAGCTGGAGGGCAATCCTCTGCACCCGGCCAGCGGCGGCACTACGGACACCTTTGTCCAAGCTTCAATTCTCGATCTTTACGACCCGACGCGCTCGAAACGGTTTGTCCAGAAAGGGAAGGCGAGTACGCGGGAAGAATTTGAGAAGTTCCTCGGAAACTTTGGCAACAATATTTCGAACGACCAGGGCAATGGTCTTGCATTTCTCGTCGAGGAGACGAATTCGCCGACGCGAGAGCGTCTTCGCACGGAATTAGAAAAGAAATTCCCGGGCATGCGGTGGTGCGTTTACGAGCCGCGCCTTGGTCAGGAAGCAAACGTGGCGATGCAAACAGGTTTCGGCCCCAACGCGCGAGTGTTGCCGAAATTAGATCGCGCCGACGTGATTCTCGCATTGGACAGCGATTTCCTCGATTGCGGTCAGGGCAATCTCGAAACAGTGCGCGGTTTCACTTCGCGCCGGCGCGTGAACGCGTCGAAAGACAGCATGAACCGCCTGTATGTCGTCGAACATCGCTTCACTTTGACCGGCTCGATAGCGGACCATCGGCTGCGTTGTCCAGCCAGTCAGATTCCCGCATTCGCGCACGCGCTCGCGACGAAGATTCAAGCAGGAACGAATGATTCCGGTCTCGGGTCTTTACTTGGAAATTTCCAAGGCGCCTCAAACACTTTTGACCAGCAATGGATTGATGGAGTTGCCGCTGATTTGATGGCAAAACCGGGAGCGAGCGTGGTGCTCGCTGGACCGACGCAGCCGGTCGCTGTGCAGATGCTCGTTTATGCAATCAATACTGCGCTGAAAAATGTCGGCCAAACGCTGGTCGTGCGTCAGACTCCGCGCAATCCGAAAACAATCGACATCGCTCAGCTCGCAACCGACATCAACGAGGGACGCGTCAAACAATTGTTTATTTTCGGCGGTGACCCTGTTTATAACGCGCCGCGTGGGTTGGTAGAAGATTTGCAAACGAAGGTGCCTCTCGATTGGGCAGAGTTGCAAAAGAAAGTCCCGAACATCGTCCGGCTTGGTTACCACGAGGACGCTACATCCGCGCTGAGCCAGTGGCACATTCCGCTTGCCCATTATCTTGAATCTTGGGGCGACACGCTCACTGCTGGTGGGGATTATTTATCGATTCAACCGATGATCCTGCCGCTTTTCGGCGGCTTGAGTGAAATCGAGCTGATCAACATGCTACTTGGCGGCCCGAAATTACAAGGCCCCGAGCTGATACAGGAAACGTTTCGCTTAACGAATCCACCTGGGGATTTTCAAACAGTTTGGTCGCGTTTTCTGCACGATGGTTTTGCTGCGCACGTTCAAAGCGCTGATCAGCAAGCCGCATTCAACGCCGGCGCAGCGGCAGCTTTGCCGCGCGATTCCGCGTCGGTTTCGGCGGCTCTGACACCAGAATCGCCCGAGATTGTTTTGACCGGCAGCTACGGCATGGACGACGGCCGATACGCAAATAACGGCTGGCTCCAGGAACTACCTGATCCCGTCACGAAGCTGAGCTGGGACAATGCGGCGTTGATCAGTCCTGAATACGCCAAACGGCTCGGTGTCGAGACAGGGGATTTGTTGCAGATCGCCATCAACGAAAAGAGTTCGACCGGGACGCCGTTGAAGCGAGAGCTTATCATCGCAGCGCTTGTTTCCCCTGGTCACGCCGATAATTCCGTGACGGTCACGCTCGGTTGGGGGCGCAAAATGCCGCAGTTTGTGGAGCTTCCGTATGCGGGCGGCAATCTGAAGGAAAAGCCGAGTCTCAGCGAGCAGGCTGGGTTTAACGGCTATTTCTTGCGAACCGCAGCGAATCCGCATGTGGCTGTTGCCGGCTCGAAGGGCGTCGAGACAATTCAGGTGACCAAAGTCGGCCAGAGTTATCCGTTCTCGATTACACAGGAACATTTCAGCATCGAAGGCCGCGGTCTAATTCGCGAAGGAACGTTAGATGGTTATCGCAAAAACAATGATTTCGCGAAAGAGGTTCCGGGCGCAGAAGATTTGCCGAATCCGCCGCCGAGTCTCTACCGCCATCCGCCATTAGATGCGCCGCAGCAGTGGGGAATGAGCATCGACTTGAACGTGTGCACAGGCTGCAACGCTTGCGTCATCGCCTGCCAGGCGGAAAACAACATTCCGGTTGTCGGAAAACTACAAGTCGCGCATGGCCGCATCATGCACTGGATTCGTATTGACCGTTATTACGCCAGTCGCGAGCCATTCAATCAGGACAACGGAAACTGGCCGGAGCATCCCGAGATGGTGTTTCAACCGATGCCCTGCCAGCATTGCGAGAACGCGCCATGCGAAACGGTTTGCCCGGTCAACGCGACCGTTCACAGCGATGACGGGCTCAATGTGATGGCTTACAACCGCTGCGTCGGCACGCGTTTTTGTTCGAACAACTGTCCGTACAAGGTGCGGCGGTTTAATTTTTTCGATTACAGCCAGCGGCCCGTCGGCAAAAGAAAGATCGTCGGCGCATTGAACATCTTTGAAGAATACTTTGCGCCGCTCACCACGAAGGGCGCGCCGGACACGATAAAGATGCAGAAAAATCCTAACGTGACTGTGCGCATGCGCGGTGTGATGGAGAAATGCACCTACTGCGTCCAACGCATTGAAGAAGCGAAGATCGCTGCGCTTGCGCGCGCGGGCGCTTCGCCGGACAAGCGCATCCCGCGCGATTCGTTTACCACTGCCTGCGCACAGGCTTGTCCTACCGAGGCGATCGTTTTCGGCGATATCAAGGACCCGGAGAGCCGCGTTTCGAAGATGAAGCAACAGGACCGCAATTATCGGATCCTGGATTATTTGAACGTTATTCCGCGAACGAGTTACCTCGCTCGCCTTAGAAACCCAAATCCGAAAATGCCCGACGCGAAAGATGTCGGCATCGCAAGTCTGGTCGAGAAATTACCGGAGTAGCGCGATTTATATGGACGGAGCACCAGCAGCAGCACCGGAAATACAGGAGGCAGAGCGGCGAATTGCGCATGTTCCGCTGGTCCTGAACCGGCGCAATTTCAACTGGCTCACACAGCGCATTAGCGGCGTCGTCGAACAACCAGCGCCGCGATGGTGGTGGGTGTGTTTCGCCATTACTGCGAGCACTGCAACATTTGGACTTTTTTGCATTGGCTACATGATTTCCACTGGCGTCGGCACGTGGGGAAACAACATCCCTGTCGGCTGGGCCTGGGGTATTACCAACTTCGTTTTCTGGATCGGCATCGGACACGCCGGCACGCTGATCTCGGCGATCTTGTACCTGCTTCGTCAAAAATGGCGTACTTCCATTAACCGTTCTGCGGAGGCGATGACGCTTTTCGCGGTGATGTGCGCTGCGATTTTCCCAGGTATTCACGTCGGCCGTGTCTGGATGGTGTGGTATCTGGCGCCAGTGCCCAACAACTGGGGGATCTGGCAGAATTTCCGCAGCGCGCTGATGTGGGACGTCTTCGCGGTATCAACCTATTTTACCGTCTCAGTCCTGTTCTGGTACACCGGTTTGGTTCCGGACCTGGCCAGTTTGCGCGATCGAGCAACCACACGGGTTCGAAAATTTCTTTTCGGAATTTTCGCTCTTGGCTGGCGCGGCTCCAATCGCAACTGGCGTCACTACGAAATGGCGTACCTGCTCCTGGCCGGTCTTGCTACGCCGCTGGTTCTCTCGGTGCACAGCGTCGTATCATTCGACTTTGCCACAACGGTCATACCGACGTGGCATACCACAATCTTCCCGCCTTATTTCGTTGCCGGCGCAATATTCGGCGGATTTGCCATGGTGCTGACGCTGCTGTTGCCCGCGCGCGCGATTTTCAAATTGCAGGATCTGATTACGCCGCAGCACATCGACAAAATGGCGAAGATCATATTGTTGACCGGCTCGTTCGTCGCTTATGCCTATACGATGGAGTTTTTCATTGCCTGGTATAGCGGCGATCACTACGAGCGGTTCGCGTTTTGGAACCGGGTTTTCGGTCCATACTGGTGGTACTGGTGGCTTGGGATGCTTTTCTGCAATTGTCTCTCGCCACAACTTTTCTGGTTCCGGTGGTGCCGCCGAAATATTCTGGTCGTTTTCTTCGTCTCCATGTGCGTGAACGCCGGCATGTGGTTTGAGCGATTCATCATTATTGCCGGCGGTTTGATCCGCGACTTCCTGCCATCATCCTGGCGAGTGTTTCATCCCACATGGGTGGATATCTGGACCTACATCGGCACTATCGGAATTTTCACTTCGCTCTTCCTGCTGTTCATCCGTTTCCTCCCGATGATCGCGATGTCGGAAGTGAAGACGGCCACACCTGAGGCAGACCCGCATTATGGCGAGTCGCCAGAAATCGAATCGACTTCTTCGGGCGGAAAGGAGCGCATGCGATCATGAAGACTCCGTACGGCCATAACGTTTACGCCATGGCAGCGGAGTATCCGAGCGCTGCGGCACTTTACGAAGCTGCAAAGCGCGTCCGCGATGCTGGCTTCCGGCGATGGGACGTGTATTCGCCATTTCCGATTCACGGAATGGACCAAGCGATGGGGCTCGGCAAATCGTGGTTGAGCGGCTGGGTTCTGTTTGGGGGAATCTCGGGGTTCCTTACCGCGGTGCTGATCCAATTTGGCCCGTCATCGCTTCTCTACCCGCTCACTGTCCATGGGAAGCCAAGGGGTTTCTTCACCGTTCCAGCATTTTTTCCGATCATGTTCGAGCTCACGATACTTTTCGCCTCGTTCGCTGCATTCTTTGCATGGCAAATCATGAATCGTTTGCCGCGCTGGAACCATCCGATGTTCAACTGGGAACGCTTCAGCCGCGTGAGCAATGACGGATTTTTCCTGGCAATCGAGGCTCGTGACCCCCGCTTTACGGAAAACGCCGTCTACGAGCTGCTGGAGCAAACCGGTGGGCGGCATATCACTATCGTGCACGAGGACTAACATGCGACGGCACACGATTTCACAACATTGTAGGGCGTCTGTGTCAGACACCATCGGAACCACGCGACGCCAGGCGTTTCACAGAAACGCCCTACAACATCTGGCCTAACGAATATGCTCCGCGCATTCTTTGTGATTTTTATCCTCTGCATGATTGCGATGGTGGCGGTCCTTGGCTTTCGCGGGCAGAAAAGCACACAGCCACCGTCGGAAGTTTTTCCTGACATGGTGCGACAACCGAAAGTGCGCGCACAGGCGCCGCTCGATTTTTTCGCTGACGGACGCGGTCCGCGTTTGCCAGTAGCTGGGACGGTTCCCGTCGGCTACGAAATGCCGAAAGCAAAGAGTGAGGGCTCGCCGGCCGGCGTGCCAGGCGGAGACGCGCCGGAAGAAGCGCACATGCGGATCGCCTTCAGTGCGGGAACGGATTACTTCAACACCGGCAAAATGGGGGACCAATGGGGAACGGGGATTCCGTTACCCGTAACGCGCGAGTTAATGGAACGCGGGCAACAACGGTTCAACATCACGTGCGCGATGTGCCACGGCGCCGGAGCTGCCGGCAATGGGATCACCAAACAATACGGTCTTGCGACAGTGATTTCGCTTCAGGACGATCGCCTTCGCAAAATGTCTGACGGCGAGATTTTCAACACCATTACAAACGGAAAAAACACGATGATGCCTTACGGGCCGAACATCGTCGTCGCGGATCGCTGGGCTATTATTAGTTACCTGCGCGCGTTACAACGCAGCCAGCATGCGACGATTGCCGATGTTCCGGAAGATCATCGCGCGGAAATGGACAAACCGGCATCACCGCCGCCGGCTACAGCGACTCCTGCCAAATGAGCGAGCGTTTACATACGCCACCGATGCCGGAAGGCGAATATTTCGACAGCCGTCGATTTACCGGCCTTTCGACTCTCCTCGGTTTAATCGCCATTGTGAGCCTGGCGCTTTGTCTCATTGGCGCATTCGTGAATCCGCATCAATTCAGTTACTCCTGGTTGTTTGCGTTTGCATTCTTCTTTACGCTCTGCGCCGGCTGCTTCTTCTGGACGATTGTTCACCACGCCACCGACGCCGATTGGTCTGTGGTAGTGCGGCGTCAATTGGAAAATATCGCTGTGTTGTTAGGCGCGTTGGCAGTTCTTTTTATTCCAGTCCTTCTGCTGCGCCACCATCTTTACTCATGGATGGACATTCCGCCTGGGCATGAGGCGAATCTGGATTCCAAGCGCGCGTATCTCAATTTTCATTGGTTTTTTATTCGCACGATTATCTTTTTTGTTTTTTGGATCGTCGCCTCTCTGTTGCTGCGGCGCTTTTCCGCGCGCCAGGACAGGGACGGAAATCCGCTGTTCACGATTTGGATGCGTCGGGTGTCGTTCATCAGCCTGCCGCTGTTTGCCCTTTGCCTTACGTTTGGCGCGTTCGATTGGATGATGAGCCTCAACTATCACTGGTTTTCAACCATGTTCGGAGTGTACATCTTTGCAGGAACAGCGGGCGCCTCAATGGCGTTGCTGGTGATAGTAATCACCGCATTGCAACAAGCCGGTTACCTGAATGGCATCGTCACGCTCGAGCACTATCACATCATGGGGAAGTGGATGCTCGCGTTCTGCGTTTTCTGGGCCTACATCGGTTTCGGTCAGTACATGCTGATCTGGTACGCAAACATTCCGGAGGAGACCCAATTTTTCCTGATACGAAATACCCAATCGTGGTGGGCGCTCAGCATGCTTCTGGTAATCGGTCGGTTCTTTGTGCCGTTTGGGATTTTGCTACTGCAGTCTATCAAGAAAAATCCGCACCAGCTTAGCATCCTTGCCGGCTGGATGCTCTTTATGCAAATGCTGGACATCTATCTGATTGTTTTGCCTGCGTTACATGGAACAGGCGTGCACGTCAGCATTTGGGATTTCATTAGCCTGGTCGCGATCGGTGCCACTCTCAGTTTTGTTTATCTGAGACTGGTGCCCAGAACTTCGTTGTTCCCTGTTCGGGATCCTCGTCTGATTGAATCTCTCACCACCGTTAACTGAAATGGCCGAGACCCAATCAGCTCAGAGCATTGCTTACTCGCGCGCGCC